>NZ_JAGTPT010000032.1:0-42794 GCF_018195675.1 Brevibacillus sp. NL20B1 | reverse complement strand
GATTTATGGAAGGGGCATGGGCGAATCGGCAAACTTTATGAAAGCTTTACAATGGCACCACAATTCAGCAACATTCGAGCGATATAGTTTGTTCATGGAAAGAGAAACAATCCAAACCGATGATTAAGGAGGATTTTCATCAGATGAAAAAGCTCGGCAAATTGCTTATGGTGCTGACCGTGGCAGGGGCGCTTCTGGCGGGATGCGGAAGCAACAACGCGGCTCCGGCACAACCGGAACAACAAGGCAATACGCAAAACAACGGATCTTCCGTATCCGGCGAGTCGGTAACCGCCGTAGGTTCCACCGCGCTGCAGCCGCTCGTCGAACAAGCTGCCAAAGACTTCACGGCCAAGAATCCGGGCGTGCAAATTCAGGTGCAGGGCGGCGGCAGTGGCACCGGTTTGAGCCAGGTTGCCAGCGGGGCAGCCACCATCGGCAACTCCGACATCTTCGCCGAGGAGAAACAAGGCATTCCGGCCAACGAACTGGTTGACCATAAAGTGGCGGTAGTCGGGATGGCAGCGGTGGTAAGCCCGAAAGTCACGGTTGACAATCTGACCAAGCAGCAGTTGATTGACATTTTCACCGGCAAAATCACCAACTGGAAGGAAGTAGGCGGCCCAGATCTGAAAGTAACGCTGGTCAACCGTCCGAAGAGCTCCGGCACTCGCGCCACCTTCCACAAATTCGCGCTGGACGGCCATGACGAAGCAGAAGGCATCACCGAGGACTCCTCCGGCACTGTCCGCAAAATCGTAGCCGAAACTCCGGGTGCAATCGGCTACCTGGCGCTTTCCTACATCGACGATTCGGTAAAAGCGCTGAAACTGGACGGCGTGGAAGCCTCTGCGGAAAACATCGCCGCGAACAAGTATCCGGTATGGGCGTATGAACACATGTACACCAAAGGGGAACCGACCGGCACGGCAAAAGCGTTTCTCGACTTCATTCTGAGCGATGAGGTACAGAAGAAAACCGTCACGGACCTGGGCTTCCTGCCCATCACCGACATGAAGGTGGAGCGCGACGCCCAAGGCAATGTAACCCAAAAATAATGGACAGACAATCGGCAGCAGAATGAGGGGTGGGGGGGCACTTGCCCCTCATTTTGCGTGTTTCGCTGATTTATATGTTCGTTGATTCATATGGAGGGAGAGTATGAGCCATCGTTCGGAAGGGTCAATCATCGTAAACAACCGCATCAGCGCAGACCGCACGTCGGAAGTCGGGGAACGGACGTCCGCGATCGATCGCAAGCTGCTGACGTACAACAAGCGTCAGTTTACAGAGAACGTTACTGGCCGTTTTATCGCCATGGCGTGCGCCGGTGTGCTGGTGGTTGTCGTGCTGTCCATCACGTATTTTATCGCCTCCAAAGGGCTGTCGACGTTCCTGGTCAACGGGGTGAGCCTGGGCGAGTTTTTGATCGGGGTAAAATGGGACCCGGAAGGTGAACCGGCTGTATACGGCGTGCTGCCGTTTATTCTCGGCTCGTCTCTCGTCACCCTGCTGGCTGCTCTCATTGCGGCCCCGTTGGGCATTGGCGCAGCCATTTTCATGACGGAAATGTTCCCGGGGTTCGGAAAAAAAGTGCTCAAGCCGGTCATCGAACTGCTGGTGGGCATTCCGTCGGTCGTGTACGGCTACGTTGGTCTTACCTTGCTGGTGCCGTTTATCCGCGAGCAGTTTGACGTTTTGGGGTTCAGCCTGTTGGCTGGGGGGCTCGTGTTGGCCCTGATGATTCTGCCGACGATTACCAGTGTGGCGATGGACGCCATTGAGGCTGTGCCGCAGGATTTGCGCAACGCCTCGCTCGCGCTGGGAGCGACCCGTTGGCAGACGATTTGGAATGTGGTGCTTCATTCTGCGCTGCCGGGGTGCCTGACCGCTGTCGTGTTGGGGATGGCCCGTGCGTTCGGGGAGGCGCTGGCTGTGCAGATGGTGATTGGCAACACCACCAGGCTGCCGGGCGGCCTGCTCGATCCGATCAGCACCCTGACCAGCGCGATTACGCTGAATATGGGTAACACGATCCAGGGGACGCCCTACAACAACGCCCTGTGGTCCATGGCGCTCCTGCTTCTGCTGATGTCGTTTGTCTTCATCATGGTCTTGCGCATTCTCGGCAGAAGGAAGATGGTGACCAAATGAGAGCAAAAGTTATTGATCGCGCGGCCACGGTTGTTCTTACACTGATTGCGCTGTTGATCATCGGCACACTGATGGGGCTGCTTGGCTTCATCCTCTCGCAGGGATGGCACAAGCTAACGTTCGACTTTCTCACCTCTCCGCCCGACATTGTCAATGCAGGCGGGGGAGTAGGGCCGCAGTTGTTCAACTCCATCTACCTGCTGGTGCTGACCATGCTGATTGCCCTGCCGCTGGGAATCGGGGCCGGCATCTACATGGCTGAATACGCTCCCGATAATCGGTTTACCCAGTTTATCCGGTTGAGCATCGAAGTGTTGTCTTCCCTTCCATCCATCGTCGTCGGCCTGTTTGGGCTGCTGGTGTTCGTCAACATGACTGGATGGGGATATTCCCTGCTGTCCGGCGCCTTGGCCCTGACCGTGTTTAACCTCCCCCTGCTGGTGCGGATTACCGAGGATGCCCTGCGAAACGTCCCCCGCAGCCAAAAGGAGGCCAGTCTGGCGCTGGGGATTACCAAGTGGCGGACGATTGTTTCCGTCATTCTGCCGGCGGCGCTGCCGGGCATAATTACCGGCGCGATTCTGGCTTCCGGCAGGGTTTTCGGGGAAGCGGCGGCGCTGCTGTTTACCGCCGGAATGTCGTCTCCCACCTTGAATTTCACCGATTTTTCCCTGTTCAGCCCGACGTCTCCGCTCAATCCGTTCCGCCCGGCTGAAACACTTGCCGTGCACATTTGGAAAGTAAACAGCGAAGGGCTGACCCCCGATGCCCGGGACGTCGCCGACGGGGCGGCTGCCATTCTCGTCCTGGCTGTGCTCGTGTTCAATCTCGGTGCCCGTTGGTTTGGCAGCTGGCTGTACAAGAAAATGACTTCGGGAACGAATTAGGGGAGGGATAAACGCCATGCAAACAGGTACAGCGGTTGATACGATCATTCAAATGCGCAACGTCTCTGTGTACTACGGCGAAAAACGCGCCGTTTCCAATATCAACATGGACATTGAACGCAATGCGGTCACGGCGTTTATCGGACCATCAGGCTGCGGAAAATCAACGCTCCTGCGCAGCCTGAACAGGATGAACGACCTCGTTGACAGCTGCCGCGTCACCGGTTCGATCGTGGTGGACGGGATTGAGGTGAACAGCGAGAAGATCACCATCGAAGGACTGCGCCAGGTGGTCGGCATGGTGTTTCAGCGGGCCAATCCGTTTTTCAAATCGATTTACGAAAACATTGCGTTCGCTCCCCGTTTTCACGGCGTGCATGACAAGCGGGATCTGGACGAGCTGGTGGAGAAAAGCCTGCGCAAGGCAGCGCTCTGGGATGAAGTGAAAGACCGGCTGCACGAGTCTGCGCTCTCCCTGTCCGGAGGCCAGCAGCAGCGGCTGTGCATCGCCCGGGCGATCGCCATGCAGCCGACGATTCTGCTGCTGGACGAACCGGCTTCCGCGCTGGACCCGATTTCCACGATGAAAATTGAAGAACTGGTGCTGGATTTGAAGGAAGAGTACACTATTGTGATCGTGACGCACAATTTGCACCAGGCTGCCCGCATCTCCGACAAGACGGCGTTTTTCCTGATGGGAGAACTGGTGGAAATGAACGACACGTCGAAAATCTTCACCGCGCCGCAAAACAAGAAAACGGAAGATTATATCAGCGGCCGTTTCGGCTGAATCTCCCTCTGTCGAATTGCCCGCATGTTGAATGCGACTAGCTCTTCGCCGCGCAGGTTGACTGCATGGTGGAGGGCCTCGTGGTCCACCGCGACGCGATCGAGAAGACGAGAAACGAAGGAGCGATTACCGCATGAGCGTCATTTCGGTTCGTGAGTTGAATCTCTACTACGGCAAACAGCAAGCTCTTCATCATATCCATCTCGATGTGGAACCCCACTCGATCACGGCCCTGATCGGCCCGTCGGGATGCGGAAAATCCACGTTTTTGCGGACGCTGAACCGCATGAACGACTACGTTCCGCACACGCGCATCACGGGAACGGTCAAGGTGTTTGGCGAAGACATCTATGGCCCCAACGTGGACGTGGAGCGTCTGCGCAAAAACATCGGGATGGTGTTTCAGCAGCCCAACCCGTTTCCGAAAAGCATTTACGACAACATCGCCTACGGTCCGCGTCTGCACGGCATAACGGACCGCGTCACGCTGGACGAGATCGTGGAAAACAGCCTGAGGGCAGCCGCGCTCTGGGACGAGGTAAAAGACGTGCTGAAAAAGCCGGCGTACGGTCTCTCTGGCGGTCAGCAGCAGCGTCTCTGCATCGCCCGCGCGCTGGCGGTCCAACCGCAGATTTTGCTGATGGACGAACCGACGTCGGCGCTCGATCCGATCTCCACGGCGAAGATCGAGGAGCTCCTGCTCACGCTGAAGGGTACCTACACGATCGTCATCGTCACCCACAACATGCAGCAGGCGGCCCGCATCTCCGACAAGACGGCGTTTTTCCTCAACGGAGAACTGGTGGAATACGACGCCACTCCGGTCATCTTCCAACATCCGAACGACAAGCGGACAGAAGATTACATCACGGGGCGTTTCGGATAACTCCACAGTATCGTAATATAAGAAGAGCGGCCTTTTTGAGGTTCGCTCTTTTTCATGTATGTGTCCCGCCGCGCGTACACAACAGACACAGCGGGGGATGAGCGAGAGGAGAAACAACAGTGGTCTGGCTTGCATTCATCATTTTTGCAGTTACCTTGACTCTAGTCATCTGGCAGCCGCGCGGACTGTCGATCGGGTATCCGGCTGTCGGCGGCGCGCTGCTGGCACTGGCCTGCGGGGTGGTCACGCTGGCAGACGTCGGAGAAGTGACGGGCATCGTGTGGAACGCCACCATCAGCCTGGTCGGCATCATCGTCATATCCTTGATCCTGGATGAAATCGGCTTTTTTGAGTGGGCGGCGCTGCACATGGTCCGATTGGCCAAAGGCAGCGGCCGGAAGATGTTTGTCTATGTGATTCTGTTGGGCACGGTCGTTTCCGCCTTGTTTACCAACGACGGGACGGCCCTGATCCTGACGCCGATCGTTCTCGCGCAGGTGCGCGCCCTGCAGCTGGACGGGCGGGTGGTGCTCGCTTTTGTGATGGCCAGCGGTTTTATCGCTGACACCAGCTCCTTGCCGTTTGTGGTCAGCAACCTGGTCAACATCGTATCGGCCGACTATTTCGGCATCGGCTTTGCCGCATACGCGGGCAGGATGCTGCTGCCCACGCTGGTATCGGTGGGGGCCAGCCTGCTGGTGCTGTTTTGGTATTTTCGCCGCAGCATCCCCCGAAGCTGCGACCTGACCCACCTGAAAGAGCCGCGTGAGGCCATTCGGGATCAGGAGCTGTTTCGCCTGTCATGGCCGATTCTGGCCGTTCTCTTGGCCGGTTTTTTCGCTAGTGAATGGCTGCACCTTCCCGTGTCGCTGCTGATTGCCGGGGCGGCTGCAGCGTTTTACCTGGCAGCGAGAAAGAGCGCGGCGATTCAACCGCGCCGGATTGTGAAAGAGGCGCCGTGGGTGGTCGTGATTTTTTCCATCGGGATGTACGTGGTCGTCTGGGGGCTGCACAACGCCCGCTTGACCGACTGGGTGAGAGACTGGCTGGATGTGCTGTCCGTCCACGGGCTGTTTGCCGCGACCGTTGGGACGGGCTTTACTGCAGCAGTGCTGTCCTCGGTGATGAACAATTTGCCGACGGTGATGTTTGACGCGTTGGCAGTCCAGGGCACGGCGACTGCGGGGGTGGTTCGCGAAGCGCTCGTCTACGCCAACGTCATCGGTTGTGATCTGGGGCCCAAAATTACGCCAATCGGTTCGCTGGCGACACTGCTTTGGCTGCACGTACTGGGGCGCAAGGGTGTGACGATTACCTGGGGCCAGTATTTCCGCACCGGGATCGTCCTTACCGTGCCCACATTGTTTTTCACGTTGACTGGCCTGTATCTCACGCTGCTTATTTCGGGATAAACGGGTCGCTCATGGTCAGCCTGTGGACAGGCTGGCCTTTTTTTGTTGTGCTGGGTTCGGGTCTTTGGGGCAGTGAGCCGCGATTGGGAGAATAGCCGCTGGAAATCGAGGAAAAAATAGGGACAGCACTGGTGATGAACATGTGATTCCTAGGAGGAGATGACCAATGTGGCAAGGCTGGCCCCTTGAGCGGGTGCTGCTCTTGTTTGTGGGACTTGCGTTTGCGATGCTGTCTGTTCAGGTGACACTGTTCCACGCCCGGCAAAACTTTCGCCGCTGGGAGATGTGGGTGCCGGTGATCGAAGGGCCTTTGTTTGCCGTGACCGCCATCGTCCTGGCTTTTTACAATGCGGGGTGGCTGCGCGTGCTGTTTGCCCTGTTTATGTGGATTGGCTTGGTTGGCAGTCTGTACGGAGCCTATCTGCATACTGCGGGAGTGGGACAGCGCGTAGGCGGGTATTCCCAGAGCCAAAACTTTTTGGTTGGCCCGCCCATTATGCTGCCGCTGCTAATGACAGCGATCTCGGCCCTGGGGCTGCTGGCCCTGTACTGGGGGTGAGGCGGCATGGCGAAAACGAGCCGTTACCCATCGTATGACGTGTGGGAGGAACACGAGGCCTGGGACCCTCACACCCGGAACATCGTGGCCAAGCGGCGCACTCCGCAAGTGGCCTGTCGTTTTTTTACCAAAACGGAAGCGATACTGCTGCAGTCCATCGTCAGCGTGCTGGTGGATGACCACCGGCTGGAGGTGCTGACGTACGTGGTCCAGCATCTGGACGAAACGGCCGCCAGTCCGATCGGTGAATCGCAGCGGAAAGTGGGGGTGCCGCCCAAACAGCAGTTGTACCTTCTGGGCTTGGCCGGAGTCAACGAGGCCAGCCGCGAGATGTACGGCGAGGAATTTCCCGGCTTGAAGCGGGAAGAGCAGCAGGCTGTGCTGGAAGCGGTGGCTGCCGGGCAGGTTCCCGCTACGACCGCCTGGGCGCAGCTGAACCCCGTCGACTTTTTCACCAAGCTGCTCCGCGACACGGTGGAGGCGTATTACTCTCACCCCCTGGTCTGGTCGGACATCGGCTACGGAGGACCGGCGTATCCGCGCGGCTATGTGCGCGTGGAAAAAGGACTGGTGGATCCCTGGGAGGCGAAAGCGGATGGAGAATAAGGACCGGGTTACGCATCACATCGACCATTATGAAGGGCATCGTTCCAAGCGGCTGGATCAGCGCCGGTACGCGGACGGGGCGGATGTCTGTATCGTCGGGGCGGGGGCGGCAGGCGGCGTGCTGGCATACGAACTGGCCAAGGCCGGGCTGCGCGTCGTCGTGATCGAAGCCGGCCCCTTCTGGAATCCGCAGACCGATTTTGCCAGTGACGAATTGGCGATGAAAAACCTCGGCTGGCAGGAGACCCGCCTGGTCGACGGGAACAATCCGCTGCGGCTGGGGCACAACAACTCGGGAAGGGGCGTAGGGGGCGGCACGGTTCATTTTACCGGGGTTTTCCTGCGGTTTCACGAGAGCGACTTCATGACCAAGACAGTGGATGGTGTAGGCGAAGACTGGCCGATCCGCTATCAGGACCTGGCTCCCTACTACGACAAGATCGAGCGGGAAATTGCCGTGTCCGGTCCCGATTACTTCCCCTGGGGGCCGTTCAACGGGCCGTATCCGTTTCCGGTGCGGGAGCCGATCAGCGCCAACTCCCAGTTGTTTCGCGAAGCGTGCGCAAAATTGGGCTTCGACAGCGTCGTCGCGCCGCTGGCCATTTTGTCCGCGCCGTTTGACGGCCGGCCTCCCTGCATCAACCGTGGATTTTGCAACCAGGGCTGCATGCCCAACGCCAAGTACAGCGGCTTGATTCACCACATCCCGAAAGCGATCCAGGCGGGAGCGGAAGTGCTGTCCGACTGCATGGTGACGCAGATTCTCACCGATGGGACGCGCGTTACCGGCGTTCTCTTTCAACACGGCAACGACACCTACAAGCAGACAGCCCGGGTGGTGATTCTCGCCGGCTATGTCGTGGAGACGCCGCGCCTGCTGCTCAATTCTGCCACGCCCCATTTTCCCGACGGACTGGCCAATTCCAGCGGGTGGGTGGGCAAGGCGATCATGACCCACTCCAGTCAGGACGTGTACGGACTGCTTCCGGAAGAAGTGCGCCTGTACAAAGGGACGCCTGTGCTTGCGTTGACCCAGCATTTTTACGAGACGGACCGGAACCGGGGATTTGCCCGGGGGTACACGCTCAGCGCCCATGGAGCCAGACCGGTGGCGATGGCCGGTGGGATTGCGGCGGAACGGATGGACGGCACCTTATTGTGGGGAAAAGCCTTGCGGGAGACGATGCTGGATTACAACTACTACGCCCGGATCACGCTCGTCGGAGAGGTGCTTCCCAATCCCGACAACGCCGTCACGTTGAGCGACGAGAAGGACGAGTACGGTCTGCCGATTCCTAAAGTGACCTTTTCCTACGGTGAAAACGACAAAAAGCTGATCGCGCACGCCATCGAGCAGATGAAACGGCTGATTGAAGCGATGGGCGGCACACCGCAGCACGTCGTCGACGACACGGCCCACCTGATGGGCGGCTGCCGGATGGGCAAGGACCCGTCGACGTCGGTAGTCAATGAATTCGGGCAAACCCACGACATTCCCAACTTGTTCATCGCGGGTGCTTCCACGTTTGTCACCTCAGGCGGCGCCAATCCGACCAACACGGTGATGGCGCTGGCCGCCCGGACAGCGGACCGCCTGGTGGAAGCAATGAAGACAAGAGACGTCTGATTGGTGTTCACGGAACTGTCGACATCATATCTTCCCTGCCTTATGTGTGTATTGTATACTGATAAACAGATATGCAAGGCAAAGGTGGGGTATTATGGATGTGGATTTGACTCAGGTGCTGTATTTGTCTGAGATCTACAAGCTTCTCGGCGACAAAACACGCTTGACGATCATGGCTCTCCTGCAGGTACAGTCTTTCTGTGTACGCGATCTCGTGGAGATTTTGCAAACATCCCAACCATCTGTTTCCCAGCACTTGGCCAAATTGAAAACACACGGGTTGGTGAAGGAGAAGCGCATGGGTCCCTGGGTGTTTTACTCCCTGAACACGGAGTGCCCACCTGCCGTAAAGCAGATTCTTTCGCACTTGCCGGACCTGTCGCCTCTCATCAAGGAGAAAAAACAAGCGAGTGTGCAATCGCTCGCATAATAAACGACTGTGCGCCAAAGTATTTGGCGAAGCCGCTTCTGCATTGGAAGCGGCTTTATAATGTTTACGCATAAAATTTCTTTAATCAGGAAAAAAGCGTTGAATCAAGAGAGATTCAACGCTTCAGCGTGTAGACAAAGTCTGCGGCGCATGGGAGATCGGGCCCGCTCGCTCGCTTGACGCCCAGCACAGAAGCGAATGATGTCCGCTCCAAAACGAGACGCGGGCAGGGGACAAACATCTGGGTATTTCGATGAAGTGAGACTTGTGTCCCCTGTTGATTCCCGCGTCTTCGTTTTTCCGCTAAGTCGGTCGTCAAAGGAGCTCGCTTGGCCCATCACTCCATGCCCGTACTTTATCTCCACCTTCGGTTGATCAATGTGCAGGCCTTTCGGCCTGACAACGATGGAAAGATTGTATCCTTGCGGAACCTCAATGAAAAAGTACAGTTTGTCTTCAGTCTGAAGCGTTGAATCAAGAGAGATTCAACGCTTTTTTTAACTGCTCCTTGTCAAAGCCGTGAACGACGATTTGCTCGCCGTCTTCGTTTACGATCAGGGTAACAGGCGTCATGCTCGCTCCCAGTTGGATCGCTTCCTGGAAATAGGCGTCATTTTTGCGGATATCGCGGTCCTCAAACGGGATGTTTTGCTGCGTCAGCCATAATTTTTCCTCCTGGCAGGGGCCGCAAGTAGGCTGTGTGTAGACAATGACCGTACGAGCCATGTGGGTTTGCTCCTTTCGTACTCAAATGAAAGGGAATACTTCGCGGCGGGACAGGGGAACTCCTGCCGCCATCGGCACTTAGAATGCCCAAAAACCACAGCGAACCGACACCGCCCCTTGAGCCGTCCCCGTGTGGTTTCGCTGCATGATGAGGAAAAATCAGGTGGAATAGATACATAGCTAGCGGTGCACATTATATTCAGTGACATGGAGGAGGTGAATGGACGATGCCGAAACAAAACAAACAAGCAGGTGCCAACCAAGCGCAACAACAAGCTGCGCAAAACACCGCTACCGAATTTGCAAGCGAAACCAACGTATCGGAAGTACGCCGTCAAAACCAGCAATCCGCTGCGAAATCTGCTCAGCAAGCGCAGCAACCTACCGAATAACAGGAACAATCACCCCCGCTTTTTTGCGGGGGTTTGTTTTTTGATTTGATGCAGCACTTGCCAATAATAGAATGGGGTGATATCGTCACTGCATAATCAAAGAATGGGGAGCGGGATTGTGTATGATCGTGGGAATTGGCACGGACATTGTGGAAATCGGACGCGTACAGGCGCTGATCGAACGGCGTACGAAAGCGCTTGACCGCCTGTTTACGGACGCGGAAAAAGCACTGCTGGACGGGAAGGAGAAGGCGCGGCGGGCGGAATATCTGGCCGGCCGGTTTGCTGCCAAGGAAGCGGCGGCAAAGGCGCTCGGCACCGGGATTGGCAGCCAGGTAGGCTTTCACGATCTGGAAATCTTCTCTTCAGACACAGGCAAGCCGGACCTGCGCATCAGCAGGGAGGCGCTGGAGCGAGTCGGACTCACACCGGAGCGGGTACGGGTTCACCTCAGCATTTCTCACAGCCGGGATTATGCCGTGGCGCAGGTTGTAGTGGAAGAACTGTAAAACTTGTCTGCATATCGGGACGAGGATGGACATAGATTTATATCGCGTAGATCAGGAGGGACTACCTGCTCTAACAGATAGGGTAAGTCTTCAGCCGATCAAGGCGATGTCGCGTCCCCGATACCCGAACGGATTATTGACACGATGTGCGCGGAAGAGGCGAAAGACTGACAGATTTCCCAGGAAATAGACAGGGGTGCCCTTCTTTGTCGAAATTAGCAGACAAGGAGGAGTTCTTTGAATGAAACGGGCAGCTTTTCCACTGGTTTTCTTGTTGGTCTTTTCCCTGCTGCTCGGCGGCTGCTTCGGTCAGAAAACACCGGACGATGTGGTGGATGACCTGAGCAGCACGCTGGACAAGATGGCCGGCTACAAATCTCAGGCCGTACTGACGATGCAGACTGGCTCCACGGCGATGGAGTACGACGTGTCGGTGTGGTACGAAAAACCGACCAACTACCGTGTCGCGCTCACGTCCAAACAGCGAGGCATTACGCAGATCATCCTGCGCAACAATGAAGGGGTGTTTGTCCTGACGCCGCATCTCAACAAGAGCTTCCGCTTCCAGAGCGGCTGGCCGGAAAACAACGGTCCGCTCTATCTGTACGAGACGCTGGCCCGCAGCATCATTGACGACACGGAACGCAAGATGGAAATGGACGACAAGCAGTACGTATTTGAAGTCAAGGCCAATTACTCCGGCAATCGCTCCCTGACCAGGCAGAAGATCTGGCTGACGGAGGAGCTGAAGCCGACGCGTGCGGAAATCATGGATTCCAATATGAATACACTGGTTACGATCAACTTTACCGACTTTGTGTTCAACCCGCAATTTGACAAGGATGCGTTTGACAAAGACCGCAACATGAGCACCAGTTCGCTGCCGGTGGTGCCGACGCTGTCGCAGGCAAACGACACAAGCAAACCGCCATCCAGCCAGTTCGGCGTCATTGTGCCCACCTACATCCCCGAAGGCGTGAAGCAGGGCGACATCGAGCCGGTTACCCGGGACGGTGAACGGACGGTCGTATTGGAGTACAAGGGTTTGTACAACTACAAGTTGATTGAAGCGCGCCCCACGGCGACATCGGTGTCCTCGGAGCAGGGGGTTCCGGTCGATCTGGGCTTCACCATCGGGGTGCTGATCCAAAATGCTGACAATCAGCGCTACCTGAGCTGGGAACTGGACGGCGTGGAATTTACGCTAACCGGCGACCTGCCGGAAGAGGAAATGGTCAAGGTGGCCCAATCCACGTACGGCGTGAGCGGTAAATAATCAATCGGGACGGCATTCGCCGTCCTTTTTTGTCGTGTATGGGGCTGTCTCTTTCGCATCGACTGCAGTGCCGGGAATTTCAGCGGGTTGCCGGGAATAGCAGCGGGGTGGACGAAAAGTACATACTGCCCGCGACAAGCGAATTGACATACAGCGTCAGAAAGCGATAAAGTCGAAGTAACTACGCGATGAGGTGAAGCATCATCCATGAAAAAAACGTCCGATGAGATTTTGTACCAGGAAGAGTCCGGCTACAAAGACCTGCTGCTGCGAAAAAACATGAAAATGCGCATTATGGAGACGCTATTCTTTGTGGTCGGGATGCTCTTGTTGTCTCAATTTTTCAACACACAATCACCGGCTTTCAAAGTGCTTGCCTTTGCCATCGCGATCGCGGTCGTCTGCCTTGCGCCATTTGTGTACAAGTATACGCTGCGGCCGTCGTACAAGCTGACCAAGACGCATCTGATCGTTTCCATGGGCGGTCGGGAGACGAGATATCCGTTGTCGGAAGTGGAGCCGATTTTTGAAGGCCGCCATTTGTACAAGTTGGGCGGCAAGCGGCATTCGTTGATGGTGTCCCGGCAGTTCCTCAACCACCTCAACGAACGGCTGTTTGTCTATCAAAAGCTGCAAAAGAGGAGATAACGAACGACATGAAACCGTACTGCCGCGATACCTGGGTTGAAGTGGATCTGGATGCGATTCGGGCCAATGTGCAGGCGTTCCGCCGCCACATACCGGCTTCCACCGGCATCATGGCCGTGGTCAAGGCGGACGGCTACGGACACGGCGCCTTTCACGTCGGCAGGGAAGCGCTGGACAGCGGGGCGAACTCGCTCGCCGTAGCGATGCTGGACGAAGCGATCGTGCTGAGGAAGGCGGGGATCACCGCGCCCATCCTGGTGCTCGGCTATACGCCGACGGATTCAGTGGTGACCGCCAGCCGCTGGGAGGTGGAGCTGACCGCCTACCATGCCGATTGGATGACGGAGGCGAATCGCTTGCTGCAGGAGGCGTCGGCCAAGCCTGTCGGTATTCACATCAAGGTGGATACGGGCATGGGCAGGCTTGGTGTGCGCTCCAAAGACGAGCTGTTTGCCGTGGTGGAAGCGCTCGAAAACAGTCCCCTGCTCCGCTGGGCGGGCATTTTTACGCATTTTGCTACTGCCGACGAACCGGATGTCACGCTTGTCTGCGAGCAGCACGAGCGGTTCCAGTCGTATTTGCGTGCCTTGCGGGAGACGGGCAGGCGTTTGCCGCGCGTTCACTGCGCCAATACCGCTGCCTCCATCGCCTTTCCCGAATGGGGGTATGATACGATCCGTTTAGGCATAGGTTTATACGGACTATACCCATCCGCCTACATGAAGCAGCAGGCTCGCGTGCAGCTGGTCCCTGCGCTTTCCCTGAAGACCCGGATTGCCCATCTCAAGCACATGACCGAACCGCCCTATACGATCAGCTATGGGGCGACGTACACTGCGCAGCCGGGCGAGCAGATTGCCTCGCTGCCGATCGGGTATGCCGACGGGTTTTCGCGGCTGCTGTCCAATCGCGGATCGGTTTTGGTAAATGGCTGTCGGGCGCCGGTGGTCGGCAGGGTCTGCATGGACCAGATCATGGTCAGGATCGATCACGGAACGGCACGGGTAGGTGATGAGGTGGTGCTGTACGGCAGACAGGGGGACGAGGAAATCTCGCTGGATGAAGTGGCCGATTGTTTGGGGACGATTAATTACGAGGTCGCGTGCATGCTTGATCACCGCATCCCGCGCGTCTATCTGCGGGACGGCAAAGTGGTGGACGTGTACCATTTACTGACGGGTCAGCGTGCCCTGTCACAAAGTGTAAATAACTAGCACTCGACATCAGGCAGGAATTTGCGGATGGAACGCGAATACAACTAGAGCGCAAAACAGGCTTTTTTTTGCCTAACAGCGATCGGACAGGTATATTTTTGAAAATGGTTCGACATAATGGTATTGTTCCTACTGGATCGCGGTGGAACGAGTCTGCGGGATGTTACGGTCATGGTTGGAGGTGGATTTGTCTTGTCTAAGTCTAACACGAAACGCATCATGATCAGCTTGCCACATCACCTGCTTCAGGAAGTGGATGGCGTTATTCAGAAAGAAAAATCCAATCGCAGCGAGTTTATTCGCCAGGCGATGCACCTTTACTTGAAAGAGCGCAAAAAGCGTGTCATTCGCGAAACCATGCAAAAAGGTTACATGGAAATGGCGAAAATCAATCTGAAAATGGCATCGGAGGCATTTGGCGCAGAGGAAGAGGCTGACCATACTCTTATCCGCTTAGTTAGCGGGGTGTGACTTGTGATTGTCAAACGTGGCGATGTGTTTTTCGCTGACCTGTCACCGGTCGTTGGCTCTGAACAGGGAGGCGTACGGCCTGTTTTAGTGATTCAAAACGATATTGGCAATCGCTTTAGTCCAACGGTCATCGTCGCCGCCATTACGGCGCAGATTCAGAAGGCTAAACTGCCGACGCATGTAGAGATTGACGCAAAAACGTACGGATTTGACCGTGACTCCGTAATTCTGCTGGAACAGATTCGAACCATTGACAAACAACGGCTGACCGATAAGATAACGCATCTGGACGACGAGATGATGGATCGCGTCAATGAATCCCTGCAGATCAGCCTGGGACTCATTGACTTTTAATCGTTTGCCTGATGCTCAGACAGCAAAAACCACTTGTGCAGCAAGTGGTTTTTTTGCTGTCGGGGCAGGGATTCAAAACAGCGGCAGCGAAATGATTTCGTAGACAAAAATTGACACGTTTTGCTAAATCGGATCGGTGACAAGTGCAGATGGAAGGAGTTTCCGGTTGTGACAGAGCCTTTTTCAGAACAAGTCAACATCGCTACAGAGGCGGACATTGTCACGGCCAGGCAGATCGGCCGCAACATGGCGAGACAATTGGGCTTTGGCACCATCATGCAGTCCCGCATCGCCACCACCATTTCCGAATTGGCCCGCAACATCTACCTGTACGCGGGCAGCGGCACGATTTTCATCGAACAGGTGGAGCGGGACAGCCGTATCGGGTTGCGGATCACGGCTGCCGACACCGGTCCGGGCATCGCCGATATGCGCAAGGCGATGGAGGACGGGTATTCCACCTCAGGCGGTTTGGGAGCCGGACTGCCGGGTGTGAAGCGGATGATGGACGAGTTTTTTCTGGAGAGCGTTCCCGGAAAAGGAACGCGTGTCATCGTCGTCAAGTGGCGGAACGAAGCGGGGGGAGGTGACCCCGATTGACGTATGACGACCTGGAAGAACAGTATGCACGGTTGTTGAGAGATTACCGGGAGGGCAAAGGAGAAGCCCCTTTGTACGGCGCCCAGCAGTTGGGCAAGCAGCTCTTGGCCCGCAACGTCTCCCCGGAAGAGCTCGCCGACCTGCACGGACGGGCGCTGGAGCGTTTGGGGCCGGTTCCCGAGTTCGTCCGGGAGTCGTTTCAGATTTTGACGGAAATCATGATCGAGTATGGGAACGCGTACCGCTCGATTCACAGTTGGCGGAGCCGGCACCAGCAGTTGGAGTCGGAAATCGCCGTAGCTTCCGCGATGCAGCAGGCACTGCTGCCGCAGCGGCTGCCCTCCTGCCCCGGTGTGGATGTAGGGTTGGTCAGTGTGCCGGCCAAACAGATGAGCGGCGACTACTACGATTTTGTCTGCCACGACAGTCACAGGTTCAGCCTCGCGATCGCCGACATAACGGGGAAGGGTATCCCCGCCGCCATGTGCATGTCGATGCTCAAATACGCGATCGACGGCCTGGGCGAGATGGAGCTGGGGCCGGCAGGCATCCTGCGTCATTTGAACAATGTCGTGGAGCGGAACCTCGATCCGAGCATGTTTGTCACGATGGTGTACGGCCGTTACGACGCGGATGTTCACCGCTTTTGCTACGCGACGGCGGGACATGAACCGGGCTTTTTGTACCGGCGGGCCGAGGACCGCTTTTACGATCTCGAAGGCAGGGGCGCAGCTCTGGGGATTGCGCCGGGAAGCACGTACGAGGAGCGGGAAGTCGAGCTCGAACCGGGAGATTGCCTCATCCTGTTGACGGACGGCGTGACGGAACGCAAGGTAGGACGGGCGTACTTCCAACGGGAGGAGCTGGTTTCCTATCTGCAGGGGGAAGTGGGAGTGCCGGCCCAGGAGATGGCCAACCGTCTCTACCACAGGCTGCTGCTCCTCTCCCAGTTTGAACTGCCGGATGATTACACCATGATCGTACTTCGACGGACGTGAGCACAGCATACGGGAGGGAGTTCGGATGGACCTGACGATTACGCACACGAGCAACGGCGGTGAACACGTGCTGGTACTCGCAGGGGAAATTGACGCCTATACGGGGCCGCAGCTAAAGGAGCGCCTGCTGCCGCTGGTCAACCAGCCGGACGTAAGGAGCGTCGCTGTGGATCTGACAGCCGTTGAATACATGGACAGCACGGGGATCGGGATTTTTGTCGCGGCGATGAAAGTGTGCAGGCAGACGGGCTGCCGGCTCCTTGTGGAACGCCTGTCGCCGCGGGTGGAGCGGCTGTTTCGGCTCACCGGATTGTATGAACGAATTGTTCCCCGCAAAGGAGAGAGCGACGAATGGCGCAACGACCTGAGGCCGATGTGATCCGACTGACGCTGCCAGCCCAGGCGGAGTATGTGGGCGTTGTCCGCCTGACTGTTTCGGGCATTGCCAACCGGATGGGATTTGCCTACGAGGAGATCGAAGACATCAAGCTGGCGGTGGCCGAGGCCTGTACCAATGCGGTGAATCACGCTTACGACCGCGCCGCCGAGGAGATGGAGCTGAGCGTCACCTGCCGTGTCTTCCCGGATCGCCTGGTCATCGAAGTGGCCGATCAGGGGAAAGGGTTTTGGTTTGACAGAGAGCCGGCAGATTTGCGGCCAATCCACCCCGATGCCGACCTCGATGACGTGGCCGAAGGAGGACTGGGGCTGTTCCTGATCCATGCGCTGATGGACGAGGTGGACGTTCAGGTGAGCGAGGGAGTGACGGTCACCATGACCAAGTACCTGCGGGGGGATGGGGTGGCTTGTGATGACCGGGCGGATTCCGAAGCGGAAGCCTAGCCGCGAAGAACTGATACGGCTGGTCGGCGCGTTTCGTGAGACAGGGGACCCCGGTCTGCAGGAGACACTGGTGCGCGCCTATACCCCACTCGTCGAGACGCTTGCGAGAAAATTCGTGCGCGGCCGGATTTCCTACGAGGACGTGTTTCAGGTGGGCATGCTCGGGCTGCTTGCCTCCTTACGCCGGTTTGACCCTGCGCTGGGCCGCACGTTTGAGAGTTTTGCCGTGCCGACCATTGTCGGGGAGATCAAACGCTACATCCGCGACAAGACCTGGAGCGTCCACGTCCCCCGGCGGATCAAGGAGCTGAGCCCGAAGATCAAGCGTATCGCGGACGAACTGACTGCCCGCCTGCAGCGCTCCCCGCAGATTGCGGAAATCGCGGAAGCGCTCGGCATCAGTGAGGAGGACGTGCTGGAGACGCTGGAGATGGGACGGAGCTACTATTCCCTGTCGATCGACAGCGAGCTGGAGTCGGACAGCGACGGCAACGCCGTCTCGCTTCTGGACATGGTCGGGGTAGAAGAGGAAGGGTATAACCGGATCGACCGGCAATTGATGCTGGACCGCGCCCTGCATGCTTTGGACCAACGGGAACAGGCCATCATTCATCTTACGTTTTTTCGGAATTTGAGCCAAAAGCAGGCAGGGGATCTGCTGGGCATGTCCCAGATGCACGTTTCGCGGCTGCAGCGCAGGGCTCTCGGTAAACTGCGCGCGGCGCTGCAAGCTGACAACCCGACATCATAACGCAAACGACGGCGGAGGTGGAGATCACCTCCGTTTTTTGGTCCGATGCGCGCTGGGGGCGATTTGACGGTTGTGATACAATAACCGCGTAGGATGAGAGCAGGAGGTACGGAATGGACCAAACGTTGATGATCCAGACGATCGCGCAGGAGACGGGCGTCAAGCCGCATCAGGTGGAGCGCACGATCGCCTTGCTGGACGAAGGCAATACGGTGCCCTTCATCGCCCGGTACCGCAAGGAAATGACCGGGCAGCTGGACGAAACACAGATTCGCGCCATTGACGAGCGCGTTCGCTATTTGCGCAACCTGTCCGTGCGCAAGGAAGAGGTTATCCGGCTGATCGAGGAGCAGGGCAAACTGACCGACGAGCTGAAGGCGGCCATCGAACGCGCCGTCAAGCTGCAGGAAGTGGAGGATTTGTACCGGCCGTACCGGCAGAAGCGGCGGACCCGGGCCACGATGGCTAAGGAAAAGGGCTTGGAGCCATTGGCCATGTACCTGTTGGGGTTGCCTGCGGCGGGTGACCCGGCAGCTGAGGCGGCCGCGTACCTCAACCCAGAAAAAGGCGTGGAGTCAGCGGAGCAGGCGCTGCAGGGAGCAATGGACATCGTAGCTGAACAACTCTCGGACGATGCAGAGATTCGGCAGTGGGTCCGGCAGCGGACGTTCCAGAAAGGGGTGCTGGTGTCGGAGCAAAAGGCGGAAGAAGCGGACGGGAAAAACGTCTACCAGATGTACTACGCATTCAGCGAGCCGCTGAAAAAGGTGGTTCCCCACCGCGTGCTGGCGATCAACCGGGGCGAGAACGAAGGCATCCTCAAGGTTGCGGTCGAGGCGCCAGTGGAGGAGATTCTCGCCTATCTGAAAAAACGCGTCATCACCCGGGAGACGGTGGCCCGCCCCTGGCTGGGAGCGGCTGTGGAAGACAGCTACAAGCGCCTGATCGCCCCGTCGATCGAGCGGGAAGTGCGGTCAGAGCTGACGGAGAAGGCAGAAGAGAGGGCGATTCACATTTTCGCGGAAAACCTCCGCAATCTCTTGCTGCAGCCTCCGCTGAAGGGCAAAGTGGTGCTGGGCGTTGACCCGGCCTACCGGACCGGCTGCAAGCTGGCCATCGTGGACGAGACCGGCAAACTGCTGGAGGTGGCCGTCATCTACCCGACGCCGCCTGCCAACAAGGTGGCGGAAGCGAAAGCCAAGGTTGTGGAGCTGATCGAAACATACGGCGTGCACGTCGTCGCCATCGGCAACGGAACGGCCTCGCGGGAGACGGAACAATTCATCGCCGGGGTCTTGAAGGAGCTAAAGCAGAGCGTGTTTTACATCATCGTCAACGAGGCGGGCGCCTCTGTCTACTCCGCTTCGGAACTGGCCAAGGAGGAATTTCCCGATCTGGACGTGGCCGAGCGCAGCGCCGTATCGATCGCCCGCCGTTTGCAGGACCCGCTGGCTGAGCTGGTCAAGATCGACCCCAAATCAATTGGCGTCGGCCAATACCAGCACGACGTCTCCCAGTCCCGCCTGGCGGAAAGCCTGCAGTTCGTCGTGGAGTCGGCGGTCAACCACGTCGGGGTGGACGTCAATACCGCTTCCCCCTCCCTCTTGCAGTACGTTTCCGGCATTACCCGCCAAGTGGCGAGCAACATCGTGAAGAAGCGGGAGGAGATCGGAAAGTTCACCGATCGCTCGCAGTTGAAAGACGTGCCTCGCCTCGGGGCCAAAACGTATGAACAGTGCATCGGCTTTTTGCGGATCATGGACGGCGTCAATCCGCTGGACAAAACGCCGATCCACCCCGAATCCTACGCGGCGGTGCACAAACTGCTGGCGATCATCGGCATCACTCCCGATGAGATCGGCAGCCAGACCTGCCGCGAACGGCTGCAGGCGCTGGATCTGGCGGAAACGGCGCGGCAATTGGAGATTGGCGAACCGACGCTTGCCGATATTGTCGACAGCCTGCTGCGCCCCGGACGTGACCCGCGGGACGAACTGCCCAAGCCCCTGCTGCGCAGCGACGTCCTCCAGCTCTCCGACTTGTCCGTGGGAATGAAGCTGCAGGGCACGGTCCGCAACGTGGTGGATTTCGGGGCGTTTGTGGACATCGGGCTGAAAAACGACGGTCTTGTCCACATCTCCCGGATGCGCAAAGGCTTTGTCAAGCACCCGCTGGACGTGGTGACGGTGGGCGACATCGTCGACGTCTGGGTGGTGGAGATTGATGAACAGCGGCAGCGCGTCGGCTTGACGATGATTGCCCCAGAGGAGTAAGTGCCCGGACGTCCTTCCGTCTCGGCCGAGGGAGGCCGCCTGCACGCAAAAAAAAGCGGCCTCTGCTTACTCCAAGCGGCCGCCGTGCTTTTCCAAATATAAAAACCAGCAACTGTTCAACAGGCGAATCTGCCGCACGTCCTTTCCGAAGAAGGCACGCTGCAGTTGCCTGCGCATCCACTGTGGCATGAGAGTACCTCCTGGCGTCAATCATCTATAGGCAATGTATGCCGAAGACGCGCCGGAGGTACCTGTTTCTTTGCGATGCTTATTCCTCTTCGTTCAAAAACTCAAGCTGCGCCTGCAGGGCGCGGATTTCCGTGAGCAGGGAAATGAGCGGATACTCGCTCTCCTGAAGCGCGGCAAAACAGCGCTCCAGACGGCTGACGTAAGCGAGGCCCTCTTCGATTGGGCAGGCGTCGCTCAGCAGTTCCAGTCCGGTGCACTCGGCGATGATGACGGGCAATTCCGGACGGTCGGCGATCGTCAGCTTGCCGATCTCCTTGTGCAGCCGTTTGAGCAATGCGACCAGTTGGTACATATGGGATTCGGGCATGGCGACAAAGCGCAGCCCGGTCTGTTCCTGCAAGATCAGATAACGCATAAGTCCTCCACCATTCTACGTGTCTTTCCCAACAAGTGTAGCTCATTCATCCGTTACTTTTCAATACGTGCGGGAGAGGTCGAGGGGACAGGCGGAGGACGGGGAGGAACCCATGACGGATCAGGAATTGCAGACGCTGGTGGAAACCATCTCGGAGGCGTTTTTTGGCAAGTCGTTTCGCCATCGCGCCCGCTTTAACCGGCGGTTGCGCACGACAGGCGGGCGGTACTTGCTTCATTCACACGATATCGAATTAAATCCCCGCCATCTGCAAGAGCACGGAGAAGCGGAACTGATCGGCATCATCAAACACGAGCTGTGCCACTACCACCTGCACCTGGAAAAACGGGGGTATCGGCACCGCGACCGGGAGTTTCGCGAGCTGTTGAAACAGGTGGGCGGCAGCCGGTACTGCCAGCAGGTAAGCGGCGGACGGACGCGGCTGCCCTACCGGTACGAACTGGTCTGCCGGGAGTGCGGCATGCGCTACAAGCGCAAGCGAAAGATGAATCCGGCTCGGTACCGCTGCGGCCGCTGCCGGGGCAAGCTGTCGCTCAGGGAGCTGGCGCGGGCGGACGGCAGCTGACTGTCGGCGGGGAGCGCGCGGGAGACAACAGGGCTTGTCAGGGAAAGCCCTCTTCCTTGCGTGCTTTTGGACGACAACGGTATAATGAATGCACTATGTGGAAAAAGGAGCGTTCGCGGTGGCGCACGACGAATTTTCGCTCATCCGCCAGTGGACGAGCCGTTCGGCCGGCCAGGAAGGAAACGGGCTTTCCGTGGGAATTGGCGACGATGCCGCCGTCTTTTCCCCCTCCCCGGGCATGGAGGTAGTCGCTTGCTGTGACGCCATGGCGGAAACCGTCCATTTTCTGCGGGAGACGATGAAGCCGAGCGATATCGGTTACAAGGCGGTTATCAGCAACATCAGCGACGTGGCGGCAATGGGCGGGATCGCCCGCTTTGCCCTGGTCAGCATCGCCGTACCCCCGCACTGGACAGCGGCGGAATGCCGGGAAATCTACGACGGGATTTACGAGGCGTGCGCTGCGTATGGCGTCCGGGTGATCGGCGGGGATACGGTGGCGGCGCCCGACGCCCTGCACCTGTCCGTGACTGTATTGGGGGAAGTGGAAAAGGGGCGGGCGCTTCGCCGCTCGGGTGCACGGCCGGGGCAACTCGTGTTTGTGACCGGTCACCTGGGAGGATCGGCCGCAGGACTTCATCTGCTGCTGCAGACCAGAGACGCGGGAGCGCGCGTGCCGTCTGAGTGGTCGGAGCTTGTCGCCTGCCACCAGCGGCCCGCGGCGCAGATTGAGGCAGGACGCCTGCTGCTTGCGTCCGGAGCGGCGGGGGCGCTGAACGACATCAGCGACGGGCTTGCCTCCGAGCTGTGGGAGATCGCAGAAGCGAGCGGCGTGAGCCTGGTGGTGGACGCCGCGCAGGTGCCGATGCACGAAGCGACCCGTGCGTACGCCGCACAGGCGGGCAGGGACCCGCTGGACTGGGCGCTGTACGGAGGCGAAGACTATCAGTTGGCAGGCACGGTGGACCCGGCGGGCGCGGAGACGCTTGCGCGGCAATGTGCCCAATCGGGCATATCCTTTCGCATTATCGGCCGCGTGGAAAAGGGCGGACCGTCCGTCACGCTGTGCCGCGACGGCGTATGCGGTCCGATGGCAAAAGCGGGCTACAATCATTTTGCACAAGCCGACTGACAAGAGAGGATGACAGGGATGACATACAGGTGGACGCTGTCCGGAGTCGCGGAGACCCAGCAGTTTGCCGAACGTCTGGCGGAACGGTTGCGGCCAGGCGACTTTCTGGCGCTGGAGGGTGACCTGGGCGCCGGCAAGACGACTTTCACCCAGGGACTGGCCCGCGGTCTGGGCGTGAAGCAGGTGGTGAACAGTCCGACGTTTACCATCATAAAAGAGTATCAGGGACGGCTGCCGCTTTATCACATGGACGTCTACCGGGTGGGGGACGATGTGGAGTCGCTCGGCCTGGACGAGTATTTTTTCGGTGATGGAGTCTGCGTGGTCGAATGGGCTTCCCTGATCGAGGATGTGCTGCCGCAGGAGCGGCTGACGATCATCTTGCGAAACGAGGGGGCGGACACCCGCCGCATCGAATTCGTGCCGCAGGGAGAGCGGTATGTGACTTTGTGCGAGGAGTTTGATAGTGATGCGCGTACTGGCGATTGACACGTCCAACCTGGTATTGAGCGTAGCCGTGGTGGAGGAGGGACGTGTGCTGGCGGAAGTGACCACCAACCAGCAAAAAAACCACTCCGTTCGCCTGATGGACTGCGTCTCCCGGCTGTTGGACGAGACGGACACGCGGCCGGAACAGCTTGCCGGCATCGGCGTGGCAAAAGGACCCGGATCGTATACAGGTGTCCGCATCGGCGTCGCCACGGCCAAAAGCATCGCTTGGGCGCTGAACCTGCCCGTCGTCGGCGTCTCCAGCCTGCAGGCGGTGGCGCAAAACGCGCTGGGCTTTCCGGGACTGATCGTTCCCTTGTTCGACGCGCGGCGGGGACAAGTTTACAGCGGAGCGTACCGGACAGCAGGAATGGAGGCGGTCGAGGTCCAGTTGGCCGAACGCATCATCCTGCTCTCCGACTGGCTGCCGCTGCTGTGCAAAGAAGCCGCAGGAGAACCGATCCTGTTCCTGGGCGAAGACGTCCGATTGCATCGGGAGACGATTGCGGCGGCGCTGGGAGATCAAGCCCGGTTTGCTCCGGCTTCGCACAACCATCCGCGGGCGGCCCATATCGGCCTTTTGGCACTGGGCGAGATCGAGCACGCCGGATCGGCGCATGCCCTGGTGCCCGAGTATCTGCAACTGGCAGAAGCAGAAGCAAAGTGGCTGGCCCAAAATCAGGAGGGTTCCCAAAAGGAGTAGAGGCATGGAGCAACAAGAACCGGTAGGATTTCGCTTTATGACACTGGCCGACGTACAAGCGGTTGCGGAACTGGAGCGGCTGTCGTTTACCACACCCTGGCCGCCCGATGCGTTTGTCAACGAACTGACAAGAAACCCCAACGCACGCTACGTCGTTGTCGTGAACCGGGAAAACAAGGTAATTGCCTACTGCGGGATGTGGGTTGTGCTGGACGAGGCGCACATTACCAACGTGGCCGTGCACCCCGCCTGGCGGGGGAAAAAGATCGGGGAGCGGCTGATGCGTAAAATGATGGAAGTGGCCGTGGCGTATGGAGCAAGGAGCATGACGCTGGAAGTGCGCCCGTCCAACACCGTGGCCCGACGCTTGTACGCCAAACTGGGCTTTGAGGAGCGGGGGCTGCGCAAACACTACTATTCGGACAATAACGAAGACGCGATCATAATGTGGGTGACACTGCAATGAACAGAAGAGAACCTTCCCGCTACGAGGAACGCGTGCGGCAGGCATACCAGGCGCACAAGGACTCGGGGGAACCAACGTACATTTTGGGGATCGAGACGAGCTGCGATGAGACGTCGGCTGCGGTGGTGCAGGACGGCCGCATCGTGCTGTCAAACGTGATCGCCTCACAGGCGGACATACACAAACGCTTCGGCGGGGTGGTCCCGGAGGTGGCCTCCCGTCGTCATGTGGAAAACATCACGCTGACGATCGAGGAGGCCTTGAGCCAGGCAGGCCGGTCACTGGAGGACATCCATGCCATCGCGGTCACGTACGGCCCCGGTCTGGTAGGCGCGCTGCTGGTGGGTGTGGCGGCGGCCAAGGCCATATCCTTTGCCCGCGGCATCCCCTTGATCGGTGTTCATCACATCGCCGGTCACATCTACGCCAACCGGCTGGTGGAAGAGATGCAGTTTCCACTGGTGGCGCTGGTTGTCTCGGGCGGCCACACCGAGCTGGTGCTGATGAGAGCGCACGGCGAGTACGAGATTCTGGGAGAAACCCGGGACGACGCCGCCGGTGAAGCGTACGACAAAGTGGCCCGGGCGCTGAAACTGCCTTATCCGGGCGGACCGCACATCGACCGGCTGGCCCGTGAAGGAGAGCCGCGTGTGCCGCTGCCGCGCGCCTGGCTGGAACCCGACTCCTATGATTTTAGCTTCAGCGGGCTGAAGTCGGCGGTGCTCAATACGCTGCACAACGCTTCGCAGCGGGGAGAGACGATCGATCCCGCCGACCTGGCGGCCAGTTTTCAGGATTCAGTGACCGAGGTGCTGGTGGAAAAAACGATCCGGGCGGCGAAGGAATACAAGGCCCGGCAGGTGCTGCTGGCCGGTGGCGTGGCCGCAAACCGCGGGCTGCGTGAACGGCTGCAGCAGCGCTGTGAGGCGGAGGGCATTGCCCTGGTCATCCCGCCGCTGTCGCTCTGTACCGACAATGCCGCGATGATCGCAGCCGCCGGGTACATCCAGTACCAGAAAGGCCAGTTTGCCGACCTTGACTTGAACGGCGTGCCCGGTCTTTCCCTATCGTGATAAAAGAGGGCTTGCGGAAGTGATTCCGCAGGCTCTCTTTTTTTCATAGGGACTCCATCTCGGTGTGGGGAAGAAAATTATATCAGCGTGTAGACAAAGTTCGCGGCGCATGGGAGATCGGGCCCGCTCGCTCGCTTGACGCCCAGCACAGAAGCAGATGAAGTCCGCTCCAAAACGAGACGCGGGCAGGGGACAAACATCTGGGTGTTTCGATGAAGTGAGACTTGTGTCCCCTGTTGGTCCCCGCGTCTTCGTTTTTCCGCTGAGCCGGTCGTCAAAGGAGCTCGCTTGGACCATCCCCTATGTCATATTTTCTAACATTTATTTGCGGATTTTTCCGAAAAATGGTTGACTTCATGAATTTTCATGTTAGAATTTATTACATAACATTCATCTTCTTCTCTCCATTCTCTCTCCATCTCCTCAATGGTGACCCAGGTATGGGTCTCTTTTTTTCGCACAAATTGCTGAAAATGCCGCGATTTTTTTCGGCAGCCGGCTGAGCGGAAGAGAGCGAGCTGACACGTCACATCTTTATCCACAGGCTCTGGATAATTTTCGGCGGATGCGTTCACCTGCTCCTGTGAATACTGGTGATAACACGAAGAATTGCCGGGAAAATCGACATTTTCCTGTGGATTTTTTTGTGGAATTTGTGGATAAAAGTATCGGTGTTATCAACAGAGGAGGGTGCCTGGTGAGAACAAAAGGGCTGCAGGTACTGGCTCTATGCCTGCTGTTGGCGGCTGTTGCAAATCCGGAAGCGTCGGCTGCCGCAGTCGCTGTTGGTGCTGCTGTGACAGCGGAAAAACCGGTGCATGCAACCGGAGCAGACCATCCGGCAGGCAGGCAGGTGGTGGCGTTGTTCGTGGAAGGGATGTCGTTTCGGGAGCTGGACCGCCTGCGCAGCTATCCACATGTGGATACATGGCTGGAGCAGGCGGAAGCGGGCGCGCTCTCCATCCGTACACCGGGGGCGCGTACGGCTGCCAATGGCTACCTGCTGCTCGGCAGCGGCGGACCGGCCGTGTACACGGAGCGCAGCGGTACGGCGTATCACCCGGAGGAGCTGCTCTCTTCCGGGGTGACGGCAGGTGAGCGTGCCCGGCAGCTAAGTCCAGCCGACGGGGCAGACGCGGCTCGTTTCCGGGTCGTGTTTCCCGGCATATATCGCCTGCACGCGGAAAACCGGTCCAAGCCGTACTCCACCCGGATCGGTTTGCTGGGCGAAACGCTTGCCCGCCATGGCATTCCCGCTGCCAGTTACGGCAACGGCGATTACGACGACGTGCGACAGCGGCACGCCGTACTTTTTGCCATGGATGAGCAGGGGCGCGTTCCCCGGGGAGATCTCTCCGCTACAGTCCTGGAGCGGCGGGACGACTACCCGTACGGCGTGCGGACTCGCTACGACTACCTTGCCGACCGGATTCGCGAAGACCGCACTTCCGGGTTGATTACCGTGCAGCTGTCTGACCTGGCTCGCCTCTATCAAGCGGCGGACGACATGGCCCCGGACCGGTTCGCCCGTCAGTACGATCAGGTACTGTCTGACCTTGGTGCATTTTTGGACCGGGTGCTGAGGGAACGCAGGCCGGACCAGTTGGTGATGCTGCTGTCGCCTGCGCCGCATGTTCAGGCCCAAAAGGAGAAAGCGCTGCTGACGCCGCTCCTGTTGTGGCGGGGAGGAGCGGCGGGGGTGCTCACTTCGGCGACGACCAGACAGACGGGGGTGGTCAGCGGTCTGGATGTACTGCCTACCGTCCTGTCATGGCTGCGCGTGCCTCCGCCGGAGCGGCTGACCGGCCACCTGCTGCGTCTGTCGAAGGAAATGAACGTGTCCGATCTGCTGCGTGAAGTGGAGCGGATTCACCACATTTACGCCAACCGTTCTTCCGTGTTGTACACGTACGTCATGCTGCAGATCGCGATCCTGGGAGCGGCTTCGTTCCTCTGGCTGTGGGGAAGGCGAACAGACGGCGGGAGGCTGAACCTGGCGCGGCGCGTTGTCCGTCTGGCGCTGCTGTCGATGCTCTGGTTTCCCCTGCTGTTTCTGGTGGAGGGGCTGGTCGGCTGGAAGGTGCCGTCAGCGGTTGTCCTGTCGGTGGTCATCACAGCTGCGCTGGCGGGGGGCATGCTGCTGGAACAGGCGCGTTCGCTTCCGGCCGGATTGTCTGCCGTGGCGGGATTGACCACGCTGGCGCTGCTGTTGGACGGCATGTTCGGCAATCCGGCGATGCGCCGTTCCTATCTGGGGTACGATCCGGTGATTGGCGCCCGTTTTTACGGGTTGGGCAACGAATACGAAGGGGTGCTGATCGGCAGCGCCATCCTGTTTGCTGCAGCGCTCGCTCAGTGGCGGCGGGACAGGCGGGAGGACGCGGAGAGAGGGACCGATCCGCTGTCCGTGGTCGTCGGCAGCGGCCTGTTTGGCTTCACCCTGTATTACATGGCATCTCCCGGGCTGGGGGCTGACGCCGGCGGGTTTCTCGCCGGTCTGGTCGGGTTCTCCGTGGCGTTTGTGCGGATGCAGGGGTGGCGAATGGGAAAAAAAGGCCTCCTGCTGTTGGCAGGAGGTGTCCTGGCAGGGATGGTCGCGTTGACGGTGGCCAGTCTGCTGTCCGGTCAGCCGCCCACTCACATTGGCCGGGTGGCGCAGCAGATCGCCTCAGGGGAGTGGACGGACGTGGCTCAGATCGTGCAGCGCAAACTGGAGATGAACCTGCGGCTGATCCGCGTGTCAGTGTGGAGCAAGGTGTTTGCCGTCTCGCTGGTCGTCCTCGGCCTGCTGGCTCTCTGCAACGATCGCTACCTGCGCCATCTGGCCCGCGATTATCCGTTTTTGGTCAAGGGGTTTTCAGGCGTGATCGCCGGGGCATTGGCCGGGCTTTTGCTCAACGATTCCGGGATCATCACCGCTGCGACCTGCATCGTGTTTCTTGTTGTGCCAGCCTTGTACGCAGCGTTGGGAAAGACGGAGGAGCAGCGCTGCTCCACATCCTGACCTTGCTGGCGTCATCGCAGCCGGACGGTTGGCCCCGGCGGCACAGACGGGTTTAAAGTCCATTTACTGTCGCCTTGCACCGGTGCCGCCTGTTTACCGCCCGAAGGAAGTCGGCTATAGGAAACATCGTCGGGGCATCACCCTTCGGAGAGTTCGCTCCATTCCTCGTAGAGCCGCTCCAGCTCCGCTTTCGCCTGCTCGATCAAGTCGTTTCGCTCTTTGGCTTGCACGTGGTCGCTGTACACCTCGGGCAGGCACAGCTCTTCCTCCCATTTGCGGATATCGGCTTCCCGCTGCTGAATGATTGCCTCGATCTCCTCCAGCCGGCGCTGACGCTGACGTTCGCGCCGTTTTGCCTCTTTGTCCAGCTCGTACGAGGATTTTTCCGTCTGGGGGGATGAGGCTGTTCCCTGCTTCTTGCCGAAGGGTGCCTGTTGTTCGGCTGCCAGCTGGGCCAACTCCTGTTTTTTCTCCACGTAATAGTCGTAGTTGCCGAGGTAGCTGGTCACTCCATCAGGGGTGAGCTCCAGCACGCGGGTGGCGATCTTGTTCAGGAAGTAGCGGTCGTGGGAGACGAACAGGATCGTGCCCGGGTAATCGTACAGCGCGTTTTCCAGCACTTCCTTGCTGTAGATGTCCAGGTGGTTGGTCGGCTCGTCGAAAATCAGGAAGTTGGCCTGCTTCAGCATCAGCTTGGCCAGCGAGACCCGCGCCCGTTCGCCGCCGGACAGCTCACAGATGCGCTTCTGCACGTCGTCACCGCTGAACAGAAAGTTGCCCAGGAGGGTGCGGACATCCTTTTCCAGCATCTGCGGGTACTCGTCCCAGATCTCGTTCAACACGGTATTTTGCTCGTTGAGATCGCGATGCTCCTGGTCGTAGTAGCCGATCGTCACGTTGCTGCCCAACTGGATGCTGCCAGAGAGCGCAGGGAGTTTTTGCACGATCGTCTTCAGCAGCGTCGATTTGCCGATGCCGTTGGGGCCGACCAGGGCGACGCGTTCTTCCCGCTCGATCTCAAACGTCAGGTTGCGGGAGAGGGCGGCATTCGGATAGCCGATGCTCAGGTCGGCCGCTTTGATCACGATGTTGCCGCTCATCTTGGCGATATCAAAAGAAAAATGTACCGATTTGTTCTGCATGATGGGCTTCTCCAGCCGCTCCATCTTTTCCAGCATCTTGCGCCGGCTCTGGGCCCGTTTGGTCGTGGTCGCCCGGGCGATGTTGCGGGCGATGAAGTCCTCCAGCCGGGCAATCTCCTCCTGCTGCTTTTCGTAGCGTTTCAATTCCTGCTCCAGCCGCGCCGCCTTTTGTTCCAGGAAACGGCTGTAGTTGCCCACGTACCGGGTGGCGCGGGTTCGCTCGATTTCGTAGACGACGGTCACCAGCTTGTCCAGAAAATAGCGGTCGTGGGAGACGACGAGGATGGCTCCCTGGTAGTTTTGCAGGTAGGTTTCCAGCCAGGTGAGCGTCTCGATATCCAGGTAGTTGGTCGGCTCGTCCAAAAGCAGGACGCTGGGGGCCTGAAGCAGCAGCTTGGCCAGCGCCAGGCGGGTTTTCTGCCCGCCGCTCAGCGTCTTGATCGGGGTCTGGCTGTCCATGTCGGCAAACCGCAGCCCGTGCAGGACGCCGCGAATGGCCGCTTCGTAGGCGTAACCGCCCCGCTCCTTGAACGCCTCGGAACGACGGGCGTAATCCTCGAGAATCTGCTGATAGCGTTTCTCGTCAGCCAGCACGTCAGGGTTGCCCATCAGCGCTTCCAGTTTTCGCAGCTCACGCTCTTCCTCCTGCAGATCACTGAACACGGTGAGCATCTCGTCCCAGATGGTTCGCTCCGATTCCAATCCGCTGTCCTGAGCCAGGTAGCCGACAGTGACATCCTTTGGAATCCGGACGGTTCCGCTGTCATAGCTGAGCTGACCGGCGAGGATTTTCATCAATGTCGACTTGCCGGCGCCGTTTACGCCGACCAGTCCGATCCGTTCTCCGGTTTGTATTTGCAGGGAGATGTCCTGTAAAATAGTCTCAACCCCGTACGTTTTGTGTATATGTTCAGCCTGAAGCAATATCATTGCATGTCACCTCTTTAATACATACCTGCACCGCAAGCGGGCGGGCGGCGCTTTTTTGTGCTTGCGGTCGCCGTCGCAATTTATCCTATCAGACAAGTGTAGCGTAGAGAGCGCGCCGGGGACAACCCTTGCGCCTCCCGTCGCAGGCACCGAAAACAGGGAGGGGATCGTTGGGAATGGAACGGGCCAAGTTGAAGCAGGAGTTGCGCAGGCAGATGCTGGCCGAGCGGGCAGCGCTGCCTGCCGGGGAAAGGGCCAATCGCTCCCGGGAGGCGTGCCGTCATTTGCTGTCCTTTGCCAAACTGGCAGCGTGCCGGACCGTGATGGCCTTTCATCCGATACGAGAGGAGCTGGACATCGTCCCGTTTCTGGACAGCGCTCGTCAAAGGGGACAGGAGGTATGGCTTCCGCTGACCCTCGTGGCGGAGCGCCGGCTGATACCCTACCGCTATACCGGACCGGACATGCTGCGGCCCGGGGCATACGGGATCATGGAGCCGGACCCGGAAAAAGCGGAGGAGGCCGATCTGGCTGCGCTGGACGCGGTGCTGGTGCCGGGTGTGGCATTTGACCGGCAGGGGGGTCGGATGGGCTATGGCGGCGGATTCTACGACCGGTTTCTCGCTTCGCTGGACCAAAAGCCGATGCTGATCGGCTGCGGCTACCATTTTCAGGTGGTGCCATCCGTGCCGGTAGAGCCGCATGACGTCCGTCTCGATTACCTCGTGACGGAAGCGGGCGTGCTTGAGACCAGGGCAGCCGATCCGCGCTGAGTGGATGCCGGTCTGCGGCAATTTTGTGTCAGGTTTGCATATTTTCCAACTGCACTATCTACAGCGGGATCAAAACGGTGTACAATACAACTGCAAGGACAATTGGAGGAATGGACTGTGGGCAACTGGAAAATTGGCGTCATTTCGGCAAGTGATTCCATTGCAAGAGGAGACCGGGTGGACGATCGAATCCCGATCATCCGCAAGCTGACCCGTGAGTGGCTGCAGGTGGATGTGGCCATTTACCGCGCCGTCTCGGACGACATGGAGGAACTGAAAGAGAACATGATCGAGCTGGTGGACCGGGAGAAGTGCGATTTGTTGATTGTCACCGGCGGTACCGGGTTGAGTCCGCGCGACGTCACCCCGGAAGTGACAACGTGGGTCATGGACAGGCCCGTTCCGGGTCTGGCCGAGGAAATGCGTCGGGCCGGATTGCAGCAGTCCCGCCGCGCGATGCTGACTCGCGCTGTCGCAGGTACGCGCGGTAACGCCTTGATCATCAACCTCCCCGGCAATCCCAGCGGCGTGGAAATCTGCTTCAACGCCATTGGAGACATGCTGTCCGATGCCTTGCACATTTTGCAGGGAACGGGAGAGGCCAATGAAGATTGGGGAGGATTGGGTTGGTAGAAAAACCAAAGCTGAAGGAAGTGCCTGTGAGGGAAGCGGTAGGCATGATGCTTCCCCACGATATGACGCAGATTTTGCCCGGCGAATTTAAAGGACGCCTGTTCAAAAAAGGGCATGTCATCACGGAAGCGGACATCGAACCGCTGCTCTCCATCGGCAAGGAGCACATCTACGTGCTGGAGATGCCGGAGGGGTACATTCATGAGGACGACGCGGGCACGCGGATTGCCCGGGCGGTGTCCGGGGACGGACTGACGCTGACCGAGCCTTATGAGGGCAAGGTGTCATTGAAGGCGACCCGGCTGGGGCTGGCGAAGATTAACGAAGAAGCCGTCCACGCGATCAACGCGCTGGAAGGCATCGCCCTGTCCACCATCTACAGCGACCAGGTGGTGCAGCCCGGTCAGACGGTGGCCGCCACGCGGATCATTCCGTTGATCATGGAGGAAGCGCGAATCGTCCGCCTGGAAGAGCTGGCGCAGGGCTTCAGCGGTCCGATCGTACAGGTGAAGCCGTTTTACGAAAAGAAAGTGGGAGTGGTCACCACTGGCGGTGAAGTGTATTCAGGCCGGATTGCCGACAAGTTCGGCCCCGTGATTCGGGCCAAGGTGGAGGCGCTCGGTTCCCGTGTGACGGAGCAGCGCTTTGCTCCCGACGACAAGGAAGCGATCGAACGGGAGATTATCCGTTTTCTGGAGGAGGGCGTCGATCTGGTGCTGGTGACCGGCGGGATGTCGGTTGACCCCGACGACCGCACGCCGGGAGCGATTGCCGGTGTTGGAGCGGAAGTGGTCCGTTACGGCACGCCGATGCTGCCCGGTTCCATGCTGATGGTAGCCTACAAGGGCGACGTGCCGATACTGGGTCTGCCCGGAGCGGTGATGCACGAGCCGTTTACCTCGTTTGACGTGTTTTTGCCCCGGATCCTGGCCGGCGAGCGAATCGTCGAGTCGGACATGACCCGGTTGGGATACGGCGGATTGCGCACATGCTAGCTGGCAACACTGTTGGCTGATGGAGAAAAGGAGTGAATGTGAATGGGTTCTACGATTGGGATTCCAGGGTTGATCTTGATTCTTGTGCTTGCTCTGGTGCTGTTTGGCCCCAAGAAACTGCCGGAACTGGGGCGCGCGGTGGGTCACACGTTGAAGGAGTTTAAGAACGCCACCCGCGGCCTGACCAAGGACGACGATGACGAAGCCGAATCCAAGGTGAAGGAACAGCCCGCCAAGGCTGTGATTACCGAAAAGGACGCGCTTGACCGCGAGAAGCTGGAGCGGGAAATTCGCGAACGGCTGGAACGCGAACGCCTGGAAAAGGAGATTCGGGAAAAGCTGGAACAGGAGCGGCTGCAGGCCGAAAGCGGACAGCCCAAGGCGTAACCGGGTGGTGGACATGTCGGACGATCGTGAAATGACCGTTGTGGAGCACCTGACTGAGCTGCGCAGACGGATTATCTGGGTGCTGGTTGTATTTGTTGCTGCATTGATTGTTGGTTTTTTTGCTGCCGGCCCAATTGTCGAATATCTGAAGGAAAAGCCGATCACCGAGGGAGTTCCGCTCATCTCCCTGCACCCGTCTGACGCGCTTAGGGTGTACATGCAGTTTGCCTTTTTGATCGGGGTGGTGGTGACGCTGCCGTTTGCCCTGTATCAGACCTGGCTGTTTGTCTCGCCGGGTCTTCGCGACAACGAGCGGCGCGTGACGCTGATGTTCATCCCGGCTGCGTGCGTGCTGTTCGTCGTCGGCCTCCTGTTTGGCTACTATGTGGTGTTCCCGATGGTGATGCAGTTCGTGAGCGGCATCTCGCTGGGGATGGACATCAAGCCGAACTACGGGATCGCTGAGTACTTCGGGTTTCTGATGAACATGGTGATTCCGTTCGGGTTTTTGTTTGAACTGCCCATTGTCGTCATGTTTCTGACCCGGCTGCGCATCCTCAACCCGGTGCGGCTGGCGAAGGTTCGCCGCATTGCCTACTTCGGTCTGGCGGTGGTGGGAGTTACGCTGACGCCGCCGGATATTGTCAGCGACATCCTGGTGATTATCCCGTTGCTGCTCCTCTACGAGTTGAGCGTCTGGCTGTCGCGGATCGTCTACCGCAAACAGCTGAAAGAGGATGAGACCTGGGAAAAAGAATACGGATGGGAAGCGGACGAAGCAGTTCGCTGATGCGTGCAAAGGCCCCTGCCGAAATGCGGCGGGGGCTTTTTTTTGGTGCGTCCGGCATGGGCAGTCTGTCGGTAAAGGTCCCGACCAGGGAGCGGCGGTACCAACCGTAAGCACGAGGTACGCCGGCCCGTTGTGAGGCGGAATGCAGATGACGTCGGCGGCATATGCCGTCCTTTCTACTTTTGCAGGTGGCCGGGCATACTACTACGGGAAAACAGGAGGTGTGTACATCCATGTGGCTGATTCTCTGTCTGGCACTGCTGGCCTCTCCGCTGCAGACGGGAGCGGTCAAAGCAGAAGCGGCCGAACAAGTAGAACTGTTTGACACGGACGAAGAGCGGGTGGTGAATACCTTTGACAACACAGAGGCATTTCAGACGGAAGCCCAGGTTCTCCTGAACAGTGTCAGCGGGCGGGTGCAGGAGCTGAATCCGCCGCTTTCACATGCGCTGATCGTCAAAATCCCGCTGGTGCCGCCAAGGCAGTTGGTTCACCGGCCGGCAAAGATCGACGCCGCCATTGCCGAAATGTTTGTCGTCATGCCCAAGGCGGGCAGCCGTCGCCCCTGGATGATTTTGCACACCAAGCAGTACGAGACCCTGGTCGTCGAGTTTGCCGGCGAGGTGGACGGATTAAAAAAGCTCGTCCGCCTGCAGGATTGAAGGTGCGGCGTACCCGCAGCGGCTGGACTGGGCTTAAAAAAGGGCAAACGGGACGGGAGAACTCCCGTCCTTATTGCTTGAGCGTGAGAAACGTCTGGGTGTAGTAGTCGGTCGCCACGCCCGCCCCCAGTTGGGCGAATCCTTTTTCCAGCACGTTTTTGCGGTGACCGGGGCTGTTCATCCAGCTCTCGTGGGCTTCGATGGCATCCGGGTAGCCGGCGGCGATGTTTTCTCCCGCCATGCTGTAGGCGATCCCTGCTTTTTGCAGCCGCTGGAATGGATTTAAGCCGGTGGTGGCGGAGACGTGGTCGAAAAAGCCGTGGGACTCCATGTCCCGGCTGTGCTGGCGGGCGACGCGGGCGGCCTGGTCGCTCCAGGTAAGCAGGGGCAGTTTGTAGCGGTAGCGGACGACGTTGACCAGGTCGAGCAGTTGACGTTCCATCGCGGTGTTCACCTGCTCCCGCTCCTTTACGCTCAGCGGAGGGGGATCGAAATTGGGAGCCTCGCCCTGATACGTCCACTTCGTTTCGTAAAAGCTGCCGCGCAAGAGCATCAGCGTGTCAATCAGGCGGATGGCGGTCACCTTGTCGCCGTTCTGCTTGTCCAGGTAAAAGATGTGGGGGATACCGTCGACGATGACCAGCGGCCGCTGGTATTTTTGGTTGGTGATCTGCACGTGGGCGTTCATGTAGGAAAACGAGACGGTATGGGCGATGTCGTAGTGGCGGACAAGAGCCGGCAGGCTGGTACCGATGGAGGCATTGCCGGTCTTGGCTTGGGGCGCGTTGGAGTAGATGTCCACCACCTTGCCGTCACTGATGCCCACCTGGAGGTAACGGGCCGGATCGCGGTTGTAGATCCACCACTGGTACCCCAGACCGCTCGGCTCCTGGCGAGCCGGCTTGCCGAGCACTTTGACCACCTGCTCGGCCGGCATGCCGAGAGAAATGCCGAACAGGCTGGCGGAAGTGTTCGGAGCGGGACGTTTGGTCTCGGCAGGCGCGGTCGCTGACTGAGCAGGCGGAAGTTTGACTGCGGCAGGGCCTGTCTGCTGGGGCGAAGGGCGTTTTGCCGCCCCCGGTGCTTGTCCCAGCCAGGCGGAATGGCTGGCCTCGTCCCTGCCTGTCGGTTTGTTCAGATGGCGGCCGATCAAAGACAGGGGAACATACGTGACCCCCTTGTATTCAAGTGCGGCGGGAAGGTAACGGGTACCGTCGTGAAAATACCCGGACGAATCAACGCCGGTTACGGCTTTGCCGTCCCAATACAGCGTGGTCGGCTGGACGTTGGCGAGGATGGCGGACGAATTGCCCGCGATGAGGAAATGGCCGATGCCCGCGACCAAGAGGGCGAACACGCCGATCCAGATCCATTTGCGCATGCAGGTTCCCTCCTTGGATGGCTTGTCTGATTTCATGGTTTATCTATATGAACAAGCTGGTCTGGTAGAACCGAAAATCTAGCAAATGCCAAAGAAAAGACTGTCAAAATGAGAGGGAACGAGAACAGGCCGGATGGAAAAAAGTGAGGGAAACTACTTGCAAAGTACATAGGGATTCATTATTATAGGTAATGGGTGTTAGCACTCCCCTCGATCGAGTGCTAACAACAATCATCTTCATGAACCTAGACTTTAAGGAGGGTGTTTTTTGTGCTGAAGCCATTGGGTGACCGTGTGGTAATCGAACCAATCTCCAAAGAAGAAACGACTGCAAGCGGTATCGTTCTGCCTGACACTGCGAAGGAGAAACCGCAAGAAGGACGCGTAATCGCAGTCGGTTCCGGCCGCGTTGCCGACAACGGCGAGCGCATCGCGCTGGAAGTGAAAGAAGGCGACAAGGTAATCTTCTCCAAATACGCCGGCACCGAAGTAAAAGTGGACAACAAAGAATACCTCGTGCTCCGCGAATCCGATATCCTCGCGATCATCGGCTAAGGCTTTTCACATAAGGAACGTACGGAAAACACATAACGCAGGAGGTTGAGTTTGAGATGGCAAAACAAATCAAGTTCTCTGAAGACGCACGCCGCGCGATGCTTCGCGGGGTGGAAACACTGGCTAACGCCGTGAAAGTAACCCTCGGTCCGAAAGGCCGCAACGTGGTTCTGGAGAAAAAATTCGGCTCTCCGCTGATCACCAACGACGGTGTGACCATCGCGAAGGAGATCGAGCTGGAAGACGCTTATGAAAATATGGGTGCGCAGCTCGTGAAAGAAGTTGCGACCAAAACCAACGACATCGCTGGTGACGGTACGACCACCGCTACTGTTCTGGCTTATGCGATGATTCGCGAAGGTCTGAAAAACGTAACCGCCGGCGCCAACCCGATGGTTGTTCGTCGCGGTATGGAAAAAGCGGTACGCGCTGCCGTTGAAGAAATCAAGTCCATCGCGAAACCGGTGGAAAGCAAAGCGGCTATCGCGCAAGTTGCGTCCATTTCCGCTGACAGCACTGAAGTGGGCGAACTGATCGCTGAAGCTATGGAAAAAGTGGGCAAAGACGGCGTTATCACCGTTGAAGAGTCCAAAGGCTTCACGACTGAGCTGGAAGTTGTAGAAGGTATGCAATTTGACCGCGGCTACGCTTCCCCGTACATGATCACCGACACCGACAAAATGGAAGCGGTTCTGAAAGATCCGTACATCCTGATCACCGACAAGAAGATCTCCAACATCCAAGAGATCCTGCCGGTGCTGGAGCAAGTGGTACAAAGCGGCAAACCGCTCCTGATCATCGCAGAAGATGTAGAAGGCGAAGCGCTGGCTACCCTGGTAGTAAACAAACTGCGCGGTACCTTCACTGCAGTAGCCGTTAAGGCGCCTGGCTTCGGCGACCGCCGCAAAGCTATGCTGCAAGACATCGCAATCCTGACCGGCGGTGAAGTGATCACCGAAGAACTGGGTCTGGAACTGAAATCCACCAAACTGCAACAACTGGGCCGCGCTGGTAAAGTTGTTGTTACCAAAGAAACCACCACGATCGTGGAAGGTGCAGGCGACAAGGCTGCAATCGAAAGCCGCGTTGCTCAAATCCGTCAACAAATCGAAGACACCACCTCCGACTTCGACCGTGAAAAACTGCAAGAACGCCTGGCAAAACTGGCTGGCGGCGTAGCAGTGATCAAAGTCGGTGCAGCTACCGAAACCGAACTGAAAGAGAAAAAACTGCGCATCGAGGACGCACTCAACTCCACTCGCGCTGCAGTGGAAGAGGGTATCGTGCCTGGCGGTGGTACCACGCTCGTCAACGCGATCAAAGCTGTTGAGAAAGTGGTTGCCGAGGGCGAAGAAGCAGTGGGTGTGCAAATCGTGCTGCGCGCACTGGAAGAGCCGGTTCGTCAAATCGCTGCGAACGCAGGTCTGGAAGGCTCCGTCATCGTGGAGCGCCTGAAAAACGAACCGGTTGGCATCGGCTTCAACGCTGCTACCGAAGAATGGGTAAACATGATCGATGCAGGTATCGTAGACGCTGCAAAAGTTACCCGTTCCGCACTGTCCAACGCTGCATCCGTGGCAGCTATGTTCCTGACCACGGAAGCCGTTGTGGCTGACAAACCGGAAGAGACCAAAGCAGGCAACGGCATGCCGGACATGGGCGGCATGGGCATGATGTAATGAATCGGGATACCGATTCAACACGAGAGGCAGACAGCAGTCTGTCTCTCTTTTTTTATTTGTATTTGGAAGGCAAGCCTGAGGTGCTTGCGTTTTCTGGTTATTTTTCTGAATAGTACAAATGTTTACCGAAAAAATGTTTCGTATTTTATAAATAAAATGTAAAATAATACTTCAGAGATATGTTGACAGCGAGCCAAGCGAAAAAAGGGTAAGGAGGCGATTCACAATGAAACGAGCAGGGGTCTGGCTGTTATGTGCATGTCTGGTGTTCGTCCTGGCTGCTTGCAGCAGCAGTCCGTCGTCGTCTGCGGGTGATCAGCCGGGCGGGGGTGAACCGGCCAAAGGGGAGCCGGTGGAACTGGTCATGTACAGTTGGCGGCCGGAAGACAAGGATGCGTACGCTGTGTTTATTGCCGAGTTTGAAAGGCAGCATCCCGGGATCAAGGTGAAGTTCAAACCGTTCAAATCGACTGAGTACAACACCATTCTGACCAACTCCCTCACCTCCGGAACCGGGCCGGACATCGTGCAGCTTCGTCCGTATGCGGGCACCCGTGCGATGGCCGACGCCGGGTATCTGCTGCCGCTGGACGATCTCAAAGGGCTCCAGGAGATTCCGCAGTCGTATTTGGACGCAGCCAGGGGCAGTGACCACAAGGTGTACGGCGTCCCGTTGTCGATCAACTCCGCCGTGATCTTTTACAACAAAAAGCTGTTTGCCGACAACGGCCTGCAGCCTCCGCAAACCTGGGACGAATTTCTCCAGGTGTGCCGTGCACTCCAGCAAAAGGGAATCATTCCCATCGCGCAGTCCGGCAAAGCGGCCTATCTGCTCTCCCTCACGCACAGCGTCATTGGCATCAGTGCATACGGCGGCAACGACTTCGTGGACAAATTGATGAAGGGCGAGGCCACCTTCAACGATCCGGCGTTTCTCGATTCGATCAAAAAGATGCGGGAGTTGGCACCATTTTTCCCGCCCGATTTTGTGGGAATCGACGACAATGACGCGCAGGCGCTGTTCTATACCGGCAAGGCTGCCATGTACATCAACGGCAGCTACCGGCTGGAAACGTTTGAAAAGCACAACCCCGACATGCCTCTTGACGTGATCCCGTCGCTGGCCAAAGAGAAAGGCGGCGACACGCCGATCGTCAACTGGGTGGACGGCTCCTACGGTATAGTGAAGGCGTCCAAGCATCCGGAAGAGGCGAAGCTGTTCATGGAGTTCCTCGCCTCAAAGGAGTTTGGCCAACTGTTCAGCGACGAACTAAACCGCGTCAGCCCCATTCCCGGCGTGACCCCCAAGCATCCGCTGGTGCAAAAAATGACGCAGCTGAGCGAAGCAAGCATGGTCCCGTACCTGATGCTCGTTCATTTTGGGGAGGGAACGCCGACCACGAAAACCACGTTTGAGGATTCGTTGCAGGGCATGTACATCAACAAGCTCACCGTCGAGCAGGTGGCGGAAGCGACCCAGGCGTCCGCCGACAAGTGGTTCAAGCCGAACAAGTAGCGGCGCGCCGGAAAAAAATTCAAGCAGAGGTACAGTCAGGCCGGAGCGCTTGGCTGTACCCTGTTTTTCGGGAGGGGTTCACCCATGGCCGTGTTGGAAAAATCGACCGAAGTAAAGCGGCAGACCGCTCCGCGTCGGGGGCTGAACCTGAGCAAGCATTTGGTTCACCTGTTCCTGCTGCCGGCCTTGGTCATTTACGTGTGGTTTCAGGTCTATCCCATCTTCAGTGCGTTTTTGAACAGCTTTTACGAGTGGAACGGATTGAAGCGGGGCGCGTTTATTGGTCTGGAGAATTTCGTGCGCCTGTTTACCGAATCGCCGTTTAAAGAGATGTTTTTCCGCGGGTTCGGTCACAACGTCATCTTTTTCGTGGGGACGATCGTCGCCAAGCTGGTGGTTGCGTTCCTGCTCGCCCTGATCATCAACAGCAGGATTCGCGGCAAGGAGTTTTTTAAAACGGTCTTGTTTCTGCCCAAGCTGCTGTCAGTGATCGTCGTCGGCTTCCTGTTTAGCCTGATTTTGAACCCGACGTACGGGGCGCTGAACACCCTGCTGAAGCATGTCGGACTGGAAGAGTGGGCCCGCCCCTGGCTGGGCGACCCGGATACGGCCCTCTACGCAATCATCCTCGTCAACAGTTGGTACGGCCTCGGCTTTGCCGTGCTGATCTTCCTGGCCGGGCTGCAGGCCATCCCGGCGGAAATATACGATGCCGCCAAGATTGACGGGGCCTCCGGACTGACCATGCTGCTGCGCATAACCCTGCCGCTGGCGATGCCGTCGATCATGGTGATGACGATTTTGACGTTCATTGGCTCGTTTGAAACGTTTGAACTGATTTTTGCCATGCAGGGGTCGCAAGGGGGCCCTTACTATTCCACGGATGTACTGGCCACGTACTTCTACCGGTTGGCCTTCGGGTCAGTGGAGGGGGGCGAGTCCATCGGGCTGGGCTCGGCGTTGGCAGTCGTGCTGTTCCTGATGATTTCCAGCGCGACGGCGGTGCTGCTCTTTTTCTTTAAACGCAAGGAATACGAACTGTAGGAGGTTCGACCATGACAGCAAGGCTCGGACAGTTTGCAAAGTATCTGGTGCTGCTGGTTTTTTCCGTTTTGATGCTGTATCCCGTTTTTCTGATGATCGCGTCGTCGTTTAAATCCAATCTGGAGATCCTCACGTCGCCGCTCGGTCTGCCCGCTTCGCTGTCATTGGAAAACTACAAGCTGGTGTGGGAGAAGGTGAACTTTGGCGCGTATGTGTGGAACAGCGTCTACGTGAGCGGGCTGTCTGTCTTGTTGATCCTGTTTCTCTCGTCACTTGCCGCTTTCTACCTGTCCCGCTATCCATTTCGCTGGAATCCGTACGTGTTGTTTTTCTTCATGCTGGGCTTGATGCTGCCGATGAAGCTGGCGATTCTGCCGCTGTATATGATCATGCTGCAGTTGAAGCTGTTGGATACGCTGACGTCCCTGGTGATTCTGTACGTGGCCGGCGGAATCCCCTTTGCCGTGTTTGTCTTTTACGGGTTTTTCAAGACGCTCCCGACGGAATTGGACCAGTCGGCACGGCTGGACGGCTGCAATGGTTTTCAGGTGTACTGGAAGATCATTCTGCCGCTGATGAAGCCGCCGCTGGCAACAGTGGGCATCGTCCATTTGATCGGCGTCTGGAACGATTTTTTCTATCCGCTGATCTTTCTCAAAAGCGAGGAGCTGAGCACAATTCCGCTGGGGGTATTGACCCTGTTCGGGGAATACGATACGGAGTGGAATCTGCTGTTTGCCAGCCTGACTATTTCGTCTCTGCCGATGATCGTGGCGTTTTTGTTCGCGTCCAAACAATTTATTGAAGGCCTGACTTCGGGGGCGATCAAATGAGAAAGAGACGCTGGATTACGTTTGACCTCGACGGTACGCTGATGCAAAATCCGTTTGGCGGATGGGTGTTCCCGGAAATTGCGGCTGCCGTCGCCGGTTGGCTGGGCCGGCCCCATGACGTCGTTGCGGAGTTGGTGGGGGAGCATGAAAGGCGGCTGAGGCAGGGACGATATGTAGAAGCGTACGATTGGGACGGCATGCTGTCGGAACTGCTCGAGCGCTTGGGGGTCAGGGAAAGCGTGGAGATTGCCAGTATCGTGCAAAAGCATGCCGTACCGCCCAAAATTCGGCTGCTGGAAGCGGAGGTGCCGGCCGTGCTGGCCGCCCTGCAGGCGAAAGGCTATGCGCTTGCAGCTGTCACCAACGGGTATTACAAGTATCAGGAGCCTGTCATGAAGGCGCTCGGACTGGCGGAGTATTTTGCGGCTGTGGTGACGCCGGAGCGGGCGGGCGCGGGCAAGCCTGACCCGGCCATTCTCCGTTCGTTCGGAGGAGAGGTGGTGGCCCATGTCGGAGACCGCCTCGACCATGACGTGCAGTTGGCCAATCGCTGCGGTGTATTCTCCGTCTTTGTCTGCCGCGACCTTCCCGAAGAGTTGCGTGCCGTCGATCCCCGTCTCAGGAGCAGGCACGACTTGATGAACCAGCTCTGCCTGGAAAAATGGAAAAGGGAAAGCGGGGGACAGACGGAAGGGCAGGGGGCTGCCCTGCTTCCCGCGGAATTGTCGCCGCAGGCGGTGATTGGCACGATCGGCGAACTGCCGCCGCTTGTGGACGGGTTGTGCCGGTAGGAAGGCTTCGCTCTCTTGCAGGCCTTCCATTTTTTTCACTTGCTTTTTTGGCGGTCACGTTGGTATGATGAATCTTGCGCTTCTCAACTGGGGAATTTCAAAGAGAATGAAAAAAGATAACTTCTTAGAAATTTCCTCTTGATTTTGAGTAGAGAGCGTGATATAGTATGAAGGGTCGGTGCCGCTGTGCGGCAGCTGATCGAAAAAAGTGAGATGC
>NZ_JAGTPT010000031.1:0-43471 GCF_018195675.1 Brevibacillus sp. NL20B1 | reverse complement strand
TTATGTAATCGAATTTTACCATGAAGGAGAAGTTACGATAGGCTTAGCTAACGAAAGATAAGATATATTGATGAACCCCCAACGAGTAACCAACACTCGTCTGGGGTTTTTTCGTGTAATAGGCTTGTCTCCCCCTGCAAGGGCATGGTTGGCTGAGTGTCAAACACAATAAGAAATGATTATTGACGGTTGGGCAGAAGCATTTGTTTAACCACTAATTTTAGGTATAAGTATAATCTTAGTAAGAGTTATTTATTAAATGAGTTGTAAAAAGGAGGAAGAAAGTGAAAAAACACATAAGGCTCACATTCCTGGTAATATTACTCGTCATCGGAAGTCTGGTTGTGTATGAGTTTTATCAGGTGAAGCACAATACATCATTATTGGTGAAAAATATACAATTACAATTAACCAAGCACGACATTGGCCAATTTACAAAAGTAACTGTTCACATTATTGGGGAGATACCCAAGGGGTCCACAAAACTAACGATATTCGCTGATAACAGATATCTTGAATTTAGTCCGAAATCTTTTCAAGAGGAAAACGGAATTACATACGAAGGACAAAAGGCAGGAGGAGCAGATACAATATTTTCCCTTACGCCCGATTTTGATGGAGATCTGACCATAAGCTACCTGAGAAAGGGAGAGATATACAATCCTCCTCTCATCTACGCTTATATCGAATCGCAAATTGACAGTTTCCTATTCCGAGATACGAAAGTTTGGAGTAAAATCTTTGAGCTTAAGGGCTAAGACTTCTTAATTTGAAAGAGTAATAACCAACAAAAAGCGTACGAAAAGAGCATCCTGGTGCCAGTAGTTAAGATTTTTATAACTGCCTTACTGAAACGCTTAACCAACGAGTTGCGCAATAATAGTAAAATCCAACTGGAGTGAGAAAATGAAAAAAGCCACGTATTTTCTTACTGCGATACTATTGATACCAGTAGCCATTATTGGATATCTTGCATTTACTCAAGAAAAGAAATACTACAAGATATCTGATTTTGCCCCTGCTGAATTTGTTGACATGCTGAAAAGGAACGAGCTGGATTTTAAGGTGGAACAAGATGGTTCCCTCTGGTTAAATGTAAACGATGAGGCTGATTATGTGGCTTGTTGTACCTAAGCTGGCTGACTTTCGAACAAGCACGCTAATTTGTTTACAGCATATCCCCGATTATATCTCCCTCAAGCCCAACAAAATCTGTAACAATTGATAAACAACTGGAAATGTGTGAAAATGGAGGGGGAGGAGGCGATTCCCGTGGAAAATATTGTGTTGTGGATCATAATCGCTGCTGTCCAATTCCTTATCCTGTATTGGGTTGTAAAACGCGCAATCGATCGTTCGGAAACCAGTTATGGATTGAAACGAATATATCAAGTGCTAATCGAAATTAGGGAGGAACTGAAAAAACGGAATTAGCAAGTACTATGATTCAGCTATGCAGCGATAAAACAGCCATGAAGCAGGGTGTTTGCATGAACGACTTTGCCAGCGTAGTCGTGTCCATGTTTCCGGATCATTGGAACATAAACGAAGATCCAAAAAGAGATTCCGACGCAAGTACGTTGTTAGTAGAACATTTCGACCTCATTTCTTCGCGGTTTCGAGCACAATCATTTATCCTCGACAGATTCCCGAAAACCATTGAAGACAACAACAAGGCCGCTTCCCTTGCCTTATCAAGGAAAAGATCGCGACTGCGATTCTGAATAAACTTCATCAGCATGACCGTGATCATGTATATATCGAAGAACTCGCTGACCTGGAAGTATTGCTGGAGCTGGGTCTGCGGGAAGCTGTTTCGACTGTATTTGTTTTTGAAAAGATGCAGGTATGTATCTGGTCAAACTATGATTTGAACATGCCGATGTTCATCGGAAATCCAGAAAGTATGGAAATGATTGGAGCCGTTGTAACAACAGAAGGTTTGTACCTGCGCGATTCGCATGGAGAATCGCGCTGGACTGTCAGCAAATGAACCGGCGTCCGCGGCCGCATGTGGTCCCATACGCCGGTTTTCCTTTTTCGGACATGCTTTTTTCGGCTGAGATGCCGGCTCCGACGATCAGGACGCGTTCAAAGAAATGACAAGGAATGCATGGTGAGATGTGCGCCATATAAGTGGACAATCATGTATAATGATCGTAAAAAATTTCCGTTTTTTGGAGTTTTGTAACTTCGAGTCGTGGGTGAGAGCAGATGAAAACGTTGACTGACCATCAACTGGAGTACCTTCTGTCTAAAACAGACGAGAAGCTGACACGTGTTGTCAAAGAGCTGGCAGATATCAAATATGCGTTGGACCAATCTTCCATTTTGGCCATTACCGATCATCGCGGCATCATTATGCACGCCAATGATCAGTTTTGTGCCATCTCGAAATATACACGGGAAGAACTGATCGGCCAGGATCATCGCATTTTGAATTCGGGGTACCATTCGAAAGAGTTCTTCAAGGAGATGTGGGCGACCATTGGAGCGGGGCAAGTCTGGCGCGGCGAAATACGCAATCGGGCAAAGGACGGTTCCTTTTACTGGGTGGACACCACCATTGTGCCGTTTGTAAACGAACAGGGGAAACCGTATCAGTACGTCTCGATCCGAAATGATATCAGTCTGCGCAAGAAAGCCGAAGAAGAGGCGAGGCAAAGTGAAGAAAAGTATCGCGTGATTGCGGAAAACTGCTCCGATTTAATTGCCATCATTGATTGCGAAGGCACGTTTCTGTACCTTTCTCCATCGCATCAGACCTTTTTCGGCGATGATGCAGGCGAGCTGGGGACAAGTCATTTGCTGCAATGGGTGCATGAAGAAGATCGCGAACTGGTGACGAATTATCTCAAGGAAATCTGTGCAGCGCGAAAAGCGTCATCTCTACTGGAATTTCGTGTCCGCACCAACAGCGGACGGGTCCTCTATCTGGAAACAAAAGGGAACCCGATCCTGGACTCGTGCGGCGATGTAAAGAACCTGGTGCTCGTCATGCGGGACGTAACGGAAAGAAAACAATGGGAACAAACCATTTTCCATTTGGCCTACCATGATACGTTGACGGATCTGCCCAACCGCAGGCTCTTTGTTGATCGCTTGCGAAAAGAAGTGTACCAGGCGAAGCGATTCCAGTCCCAATTGGCGGTCATGTTTCTCGACGTGGACCGGTTTAAGCAAATCAACGATTCGTGGGGACATGAAGTGGGCGATGTCATCCTCGCAGAGATTGCGAAAAGAATCAAGCAGTGCCTCGGGGAAAACGATGTGGTCGCTCGTTTGGGAGGAGACGAGTTTACCATCTTGCTGCCCCACATATCGGGCAGAGACCAGGTGGATCAAATCGCCCAGAGAATTCGCGAGCGGCTGGAAGAACCGCTGGAGGTTAATGGCCGACAGCACAATCTTTCCTGCAGCATGGGCATTGCTGTCTTTCCTGCAGATGGACGAGAGGCCGACGAGCTGCTGAAACGGGCGGATATGGCGCTGTATTTTGTGAAAGAACGCGGAAGGAATGGATTTGAATTTTTCCATCCGTCCATTGAAGAGAAATCGTTGGAACGCATCCTGTTGGAAAATGAACTGCGTAAAGCGATGGAGCACGAGCATTTCCACATTGATTATCAACCCAAATATGAGCTGCTGACCGGAAAGCTGGTGGGAGCGGAGGCGCTTGTCCGCTGGAATCATCCGGAATTGGGAAGAATCCCGCCCAACAAGTTTATTCCGATCGCAGAAGAGACAGGGCTGATCGTCCCGATCGGGGAATGGATTCTGCGCCGTGCTTGCGAGCAAAATCGAGCCTGGCAGGCAGAAGGGTACGCCCCTTTTCGCGTATCGGTCAATCTGTCCGTACGGCAGTTTTTTCAACCCGATCTGGTGGAGAGAGTCAGGGAGATTCTGGAGGATACCGGACTGGAACCGCAGTGGCTGGAGCTTGAGATTACGGAGAGCATCTTCGCGGAAACGGACAATGCGGTCCCGATCCTGCAATCGATTCGCGATCTGGGCGTCCATATTTCGATCGATGACTTTGGAACGGGCTACAGCTCGTTCAGCTACGTCAAACATCTCCCGGTCGACACGATAAAAATTGACGCTTCCTTTATTCGGGATGTGCACACGAACAAGGAAAGTCAGGCGATTGTCCGGGCGATCTTGACCATTGCCCAAACCCTGCACCTGAATGTGATTGCCGAGGGTGTGGAAAGGGAAGAGCAGTTGGCTTTCCTGCATGCAGAAGGCTGCCGCGAAGGACAAGGCTATCTGTTCAGCAAACCAATCCCGCGTCAGGAAATAGAAACCTTGCTGAAAGCGGCTGAGGCGTGACCACACACGTCGAACTCGTCAGGTTTATTTTCCGAACGATCAGGGTATCTGCAGGAGAGAGGTGAAATCATGGAACTGCATATACCCAATTTCAAGGCGCTGCAGAAGGAACGTGCCAAACAATTAATTGAAGAAGTCCTGGCGCTGAACAATTCAGCCGACAGAGTGACTGTGAAACAGTTCATTTTCATCCTGAACGAACTGTTGCGAATAAAGGGGATCGTCTCGCCGGTGTCGGAAGTGATGATTGTCGTTTCACAGAAAAAGCCCGATCTGTATCATGCGGCACGACTGTCGATCTCGCAAGCCAGCCATTTGAAAATGCTGTTTGAAATCAGAGGAGATGCAGCGTTGGCTGAAGAACGGTTGCTGGCATTTTGTTCAGGCATCGCAAAAGCGACATGACAGCAGTCACTCGGAAATCGAGTGGCTGTCAGCGTGTAGTCAAAGTTCGCGGCGCATGGGAGATCGGGCCCGCTCGCTCTCTTGACGCCCAGTACAGAAGCGGATGAAGTTCGCTCCAAAACGAGACGCGGGCAGGGGACAAACATCTGGGTGTTTCGATGAAGTGAGACTTGTGTCCCCTGTTGATTCCCGCGTCTTCGTTTTTCCGCTGAGTCGGTCGTCAAAGGAGCTCGCTTGGCCCATCCCGCCATGCGATGCCCATTGTCTTCCGCTTCGGTTGATGAATGGGCAGGCCTTTCGGCCTGGAAATCATTTTTTGTGGACGCTAACTCAATGAACCGTTTGTCTTCAGTCTGGCAGTCACTCGGAAATCGAGTGGCTGTTTCTTTTGCAGCGGCCACGTACTCTCAATCACTTATCCACAGTTTGTTAATAACTCTGTTGGTAAATGTGTGAATACTTTTATTTCATGCACAATCAAGTCGTTGGAATCGAGCGGAACGGTTTTCTTGTGCCTGTTGTTGGTCTGTCACTGACCGAAAGCAGTCCAGAGCGTATGTGGTATAAATTGTTGATGGCCAATATAATTGACTGGTGCCATAATACGAGACAGCATGATATCAAAGTCATAGAATCGGGAAAAGAGTCATGAAACGAAGCATTGGTATTGCCGCATTAACGCTGATTCAAATCGCGCTGACAGTCTGGCTGGTCATGCAGGTGCCTGTGAGCGTCGCCTGGCTTGTATTGGTAGCCGCTGCCCTGCTGTACGGTCTGTTCCTGTACTTGTCCCCACTCGGCTCCTTCACCTTGCTGGTCGCCGTCATTTTGCTACACGCCTTTTTTGCTGTGGCACAGGGATGGAAATTGGGGTGGGACATTGGTACGCAATCCCAATCCATCGTATATCAGCTTGCGGTGTTGGTGCTGATGGCTGCGTCATGGGCGCAGGCGACTGAGCTGCGCAGGTGGGCACGTCAATATGAGGAAGCGCAGCGGCAGATTGCCGCGCTGCGCAAAATGGACGAGGCGGTGTCTGTGCTCAGTGCAAATGAGTTTAAGGACCGCTTGAAAGCGATCATGGTCTCCCTGCGCCGGCGAAACGAACCGGGCATGATTGTGTTTGTGCCCGTTCCTTCATACGTTGACGGGTTTGGCGGTCAGCGCTACACGCCGGAAACGGTGCTGCAGGTGGTGGGAGAGGCGGCGCTTAAGTCCGTGCGCGATCAGTTTGACATTGTGGGACGCATTTCGCCCTCGACGATCGCGATTGTGCTGCAGCGCTGCGACCGGGAAGGGGCTCATCGCATGCTGCGGCGGTTTCACCGGCTGCTGCACCAGCAGCGCAGGATTCGCGCAGACCTGGTCATGTCGTGGGTGCGGCTTGAAGACTTGTTCGTGTTCCAGGACTGGTCTGCGGTGGAGGCCCTGCTGGAAGAATGGAGTGCGGATTATGACGCATCCGTGCAGCGGAGAGGAGTTCCTGAACCGTGTCAGTGATCCTGCCTGTTATTGCGGCCTTGTTTTGGCTGCTGCTTCTCTATTATTCGGTGCTGTGTGTCGCCGGTCTTGCGTTCCGGTCAAAAACGGCTCCATCCCCTCCGCTTGACGAATACCCCAGCGTCGCCATTCTCATCGCCGCCTACAATGAGGAAAAGGTCTTGGCCCAGACGCTGGATGCCATGGCGAGACTAAAGTATGACGGGCCGCTGACGGTGTATGTACTGAACGACAGTTCCTCCGACGCCACCGGGGACATCGCCGACTATTACGCGTCGATGTTTCCCCACATTCGTCATGTCAAAGTCCCCCCGGGAACGCCGAAGGGAAAGGGACGGGTGCTGAACTACGGTCTGACGCTGGCGCGGGAACAATACATCGCCGTGTATGACGCCGACAACCAGCCGGAGCCGGACGCCCTGCGGCTGTTGATCGAGGCGGCCGTGCAGACGCCGGGGGCGGCAGGGGCTGTCGGCTACGTGAAAACCCTGAACGCGGAGAAAAACGGGCTGACGCGAATGATCGCCCTGGAGTTTGCCGTCTTCCAACTGCTGATGCAATGCGGACGGTGGTATTTGTTTGGCTTGGGAACGCTGACCGGAACCAATCTGGTGGTGAAGCGCGAGGCGATTGTCGCCGCTGGCGGCTGGGATTCGTCCGCCCTGGCCGAGGATGCCGACCTGTCGATCTCGCTTGCCGCTTTGGGAGGGAAGCTGCCGATTGTACCGCAGGCGCGCTCATGGGAGCAGGAGCCTCAGACATTTGCCGTGTGGCTGAGACAGCGAACGAGATGGATGCAGGGCAACTTGCAGTTGATCGGTAAAATGTTTGAACAGCCGGCGTGGCGCGAGCGGCACGTTGTTTTGCACGCGGTTCACATTTTGTCCATCTACATTGTGTTTGCGGCTGTCTTGTTCATTTCCGATGCGTGGTTTCTGTTGGGCGTGCTGGGGATCGTCCACACGTCGTACACGGTCCCCCTGCTCCTGCTGTGGTTTGAGGCGTGGCTGATCTACGTGATCCAACTCTTGAGCGCGGAAGTGGCGGACGACATGGCAAGTCCCGTCAATCTGGCCGTCTCCTTTATCATGTATGTTACCTATTCGCAGCTGTGGCTGTTCCTGCTGGTGCGCGCCGCTGTCCTGGAGTACAAGCGTCGGCGCGTGAACGTGGAGCCGGTATGGGACAAGACCCTCAGATTTTAGACAGGCGATATTACTGGCCCTTCGTCGTTTACCGGCGAAGGGTATTTTTTTGGACACAGTGGTGAGCCGGGCGAGCGCATGACAGGGGGCATTGACCATTACGCGTTCTCGTGGTAGTTTGATACTATCTTCTCTTTGGTATTTTTTCCTATCTGACAAGGTCGTGAGCGAACAGTCTGAGACGCAAGTCCCTATCAATCGGAGGAGTAGAGACATGAGATGGACGATTGGCAGAAAAGTAACCGCCGGATTTTTATCAGTCGTACTTCTTTTGGTAATGGTAAGCGGCCTGTCACTTTACTTCCTCAATAAAGTGGACAGTTCGTTCTCTGAAGTCATGAACCGAAGAGCTGTCATTCTCTTGAACGCGAAGAACATTCAAGTGAACGCGACCCAACTGAACAACAGTTTGCGAGACTATTTGCTGACCCACAATGCAGCATCGCTGCAGCGAGTGGAGGATACAAGCAAGACGTTGTCGGAATTGGTCTCAATCTCCATGGAACTGGCCGATACGCAGGAAACCAAAGTGTATCTCAGCCAGATTGAACAACTGAACAAGCAGTTCCAAAAATCGAAAAGTCTGATCGTTTCAGTAGGGAACGAGCAGGCTCTGGCCTTTGCCACGACCTCATTGTTTCCGATTTCACGGGATATGCAAACCATCGCGGAACAGATCAGTGAACGACAGCAGAAGCTCATGACCCAGGCCACTCAGGAAAACGCCGCGATGGTAAACAGCGTGGAGATAACGGTATGGGTGATCAGCGGGATCGCGGTCATCCTGGCGATTGGCATTGGCTACGTGGTATCCCGACTGATTTCGCGGCCCGTTGTGCGGCTCAAGTCCTCGGTTGAAACGATTGCGTCCGGCGACCTGACGGCAGACGATCTTTCTGTAACCAACAAAGACGAGATCGGGGAACTGGTTCATTCCTTTACGGTCATGAAAAACAATTTGCGCGGCTTGATTCAGCAGGTGCGCATCAGCGCCGAGCAGGTGGCTGCTTCCGCTGAAGAGCTGACAGCCAGTGCGGAGCAAACAAGTAAAGCTACGGAGCAAATCGCCTCCACTGTGCAGGAAGTCGCCTCAGGCTCCGAGCAGCAGGCCGTCAGTGTGGGGCAAAGCGCCCAGATTGTTCAAGAGATGGCGCAGGGAATCCAACAAATTGCGGCAAACGCCCAGCAGGTATCCGCCTCGTCCATACAGGCAGCCCAGGTGGCAGAGGAAGGGAATCGGGCGATCCAAACCGCCGGCGAACAGATGGGATCGATTCACGACAAGGTGAACGATCTGGCAGCAGTCATCAAGGAATTGGGCGAACGTTCCGCAGAAATCGGCCAGATTGTTCAGGTGATCTCCGACATCGCCTCTCAAACCAATCTGTTGGCGCTGAACGCAGCCATCGAAGCGGCAAGAGCGGGTGAGCACGGGCGGGGATTTGCGGTCGTTGCCGATGAAGTGCGCAAACTTGCGGAGCAGTCGGCGGCGTCTGCAAATCAAATCCACGACGTCATTTCGTTGATCCACGGGCAGATGGAGAAGGCGGTCACTTCCATGGATCAGGTAAAAGATGAAGTGAACGAAGGAATGGACGTCGTGACCCAGGCAGGGACGTCTTTCGCGCACATCCAGCGCTCCGTGAATGATGTAGCCGTGCAGATTCAGGAGGTTTCCGCCAGCGCGCAGCAGATGTCGGCGTCTGTGGAAGAAATCGTGCGTTCCATCACCTTGATCCGGGAAGTGGCGAATGAAACGGCCGCTGGAACGCAGAATGTGTCTGCCGCTGCGGAAGAGCAGTTGGCCTCGATGGAAGAAATCTCGTCTTCCGCCCTGGCGCTGGCAAAAATGTCTGAGGACTTGCAGCAACATATTTCGCGTTTTCGGGTGTAGAAAAACGTGTTGGAAAAGAACCTCATCGTTATTGATGGGGTCTTTCTGTTGAGTCTGCCTCTTGACATCTTGAAGCACTCGGACAGCTTCGTGATAAAATTGAGAAAGAGTCGCATTAGCTACCCGCTTTCGAATACTTTCTCGGGAGGGAACGAAGATGAATTACCGTCGTCTCGGAAACTCGGGATTGAAAGTGAGCGAAATCAGCCTGGGAAGCTGGCTGACGTACGGAGGCTATGTCGGCAGGGAGGAGGCGATCTCCACCATCGACAAGGCCTATGAACTGGGAATCAACTTCTTCGACACAGCCAACATTTACATGAAGGGGGAAGCGGAGAAGGTGGTCGGTGAGGCCCTGCGGAAGTATCCCCGCGAGTCGTACGTGTTGGCGACCAAAGTCTGGGGACCGATGGGCGATCGACCCAACGACCGGGGATTGTCCCGCAAGCACATCATGGAACAGTGCGAAGCGAGCCTGAAGCGGCTCGGTCTCGATTACATCGACGTGTACTACTGCCACGCCTTCGACAACGACACCCCCATGGAAGAGACGCTGCGGGCGATGGACGATCTCGTCCGGCAGGGCAAGGTGCTGTATGTCGGTATCAGCAACTGGACAGCGGCGCAAATCGCCGAAGCATTATCGATCATGGACAAATACCTGCTGCACCGGATCGTGGCGAATCAACCGCTGTACAACATGTTTGCAAGAGAGATTGAGAAGGAAATCATTCCGCTGTGCGAGCGAAACGGCATCGGACAGGTCGTCTATTCGCCGCTGGCGCAGGGCGTGCTTGCCGGCAAGTACCGAACGGTGAATGAGGCACCTGCGGGCAGCCGGGCGGCCGACAAACGCGGCAATCAGACAGTGAAATCGTGGTTGAAAGAAGAGAACCTGCACAAGGTGGAGCGTCTGCGTCCCATCGCCGAAGAACTGGGGCTTTCCTTGGCCCAGCTTGCGTTGGCCTGGACGCTGCGCCAACCGAACGTCTCCAGCGCGATCATCGGAGCGAGCGTGCCCGAGCAGGTGGAACACAACGTGAAAGCCTCCGGGATGACGATTCCGGACGAGACGCTGGCCACTATCGACAAGATTCTGGAACAGGCATGATGCCATAACCCGGCGCCCCATTTCCGTGGGGCTTGCTGTTTTTTAGCCGGCCCTCTTTCCTCTATCAAGTTCCCGCCGATTTGCCGATATGGTAAACAGAGCATGTATTACTTCTGGTGCAAGCGGGAGGGACATTCGATGAAAAGATGGCTGTCTGCAAGTTTGGTGCTCACCCTGCTGGCCTGTACGCCGCTGGCCGCGGTCCATGCGGAAAAACCGGTAAAAGAAGTCCAAAAAGGGAACGGTGGCGGTCAAGTGGACAAAGACGCCAAGGGAAAGGGCAAGGACAAGGGAAAACCGGATAAGGACAAGCCTTCCGGTTCGACCGCAGGAGGCGTGTCTCCAAAAGAAGCCGTCCAGCAAGCTGTCAAGACCAAGAAGGAACTGATCGAACTGCGTCAGCAGTTGAAGCAAGTCAAAGAGGCAACGGAAGAACTGAAAGCGAAATACGAAGAGCTGACCAGGATGCTGGAGCAGCAGTCCGAACTGAAGCAGGCGCTGGACGTTCAAAAAGAACTGCTCAACCGCTTCTATAAACCAGGCGATCAGAAACTGTTCGACAAGCTGGGCGAACTGTACGAGAAAACGGGCGACACGTCGCTGAAGACGTTTGTCAATGGAAAAGAAGTCGTGATGGACACCGCCCCGTTCGTGGAAAAGGGACGCGCCCTGGTGCCTGTGCGTGCCATCGGCGCTGCGCTGAAGGCCGAGGTGAAGTGGAACGGGGAGACCCGCACCGTCGAAGTGGTGCGCGGCGACAACAAGATCACGCTGTATCTCGATTCCGGCGAAGCGGAAGTGAACGGGGAGAAGATCAAGCTGGAGACCCCGCCGGTGATCAAAAAAGGCCGCCTCTTTTTGCCGCTCCGTTTTATCGGGGAAACGCTGAAGGCAAAAGTCGGTTATCAGGAGAAAGGGGATCTGATCATCATCGAGGATGGCAGCCTGACGGGAACCGACGATATTGACACCACACCGGAGACACCGGCACCAAGCGGAGAAGGGGAAGAACCAGCGCCCTCACCGGCAGCAGACGCGAGCGAAGCGTCAAACACATCGGAATCCGCTGCCTCAGAAACGGCACCAACCGGCGAGGCTTCCGAATCGGCCGGCTCCGGCACACAGACGGTGACGACGCCGTAAAGACAACACTCTGAGTCGAAACGAGAGGGCGAACCATACGCAGGTTTTGCCCTCTCAATTTGTTTTAGAAGGCACCGTGCCCGCATCCAACACGCGTTCCAACGGATACCAAGTTTTCGATGTTGCATTAAGGGCTCACTGTGCTATAGTTGAGTACGAACAGCATCTCTATAAACCTTTACATATAGATGTAGAGAAAAGTTGGGAGAGACGTTATGTTATCCTTTTTGAAAAACATATTGGGGAAAACGCCGACGCCGGAAGATGTGAAAAAACAGGTGCAGGAGGAGTCGGTATTGCCGGTAGCGGATACCGACGTGTCCGAGAAGGCGCCGGAGCAAAAAGAGACGGAGTCCAAGGCGGCTGGCGTGACTACATCCCTGTCGCTGCACGAGTCGTGGGAAAAGCGGCTGACTACGCAGGAGAAATACGCGTTGTCGTTTATGGCACAGGAACTGCCGCCGCTGCAGGAGGGGAATATTTCCCTGGCCGGCATTTCGCTTGTCCCGCACGATGACGGTGTTCAGGTGACGGCTTTCCTGCGCAACGGCACCAACCGGCCTCTGCGCCTGGGGGAGATGCCGCTGGTCGTGTTGTTTGGGGATCAGCAGTTGTTCACCCGACAGACGTTTGACCTGGGAGAGCTGGGCGAAATTCCGCCGTTCGCGGCCAGACCGTGGACGTTTGTGTTTAAGCGGGAGTACTTCCTGCAGGTAAACGTTTTGCTCACCAACTGGAAGATTGCGTTTGAGCTGGCACAGAAAAAATTGGTGCTGCCTCAGCAGTTGGAACTGGAAGAGTCGTGGATCAAGGCGCTGACGGACGAGCAGAAACAGTCCCTGATCGAACTGGCCAAACGGCTGCCGCCGCTAAAGGAAGGGGAAGTCAACATTCAGAGTGTACAGCTTCGCCGGGCGGAGGATGGTGCACTGCACGCGATGCTTTTGATCCGCAATGGGTCGACGCAATCGCTGTCCATCGAAAAGCTGCCGCTCGCCCTTTACGACGCGGCAGGAGACAAGGTGGCGGAAGGGCTGTTTGAACTGGGGGGGTTGACCGTCAACGCCAATACCAGCAAACCGTGGATGTTTATCTACCCCAAAGAAAGTGTGTTGAAGGATGACGCGGACTTCTCTCGCTGGAAGGTGGGCGTGCCGCAGGGGTAAAGCGGGCGTTTAATCGCTTGCGGCCATTTGACCCCGCCCGCCGAAAAGTCTTATCATAGAGAGAAGCTTCATATGTGCTGCGGTCAGGAGAGGAGGATGCAGATGTTTTCCTTTTTTAAGAATTGGTTGAACAAGGAGCAGGGAAAAACGCGCTCCATGGAAGAGTTGAAACAAGAGATTCAGGAAGATGCGGCTGTCGATTTTGCCGAACTGAGCGAACAGGAGGCGGAGGTTGAAGCAGGGGAGTCCGTGCCGGCTGCGGAGGCCGGGAACCAGAAAGTGAGGACGGACCTGTCCCTTCACCCGGCCTGGGAGCAGCAGTTGGACAACGAGAAAAAGTACACCCTCCGTTTTCTGCAGGCACAACTGCCGGATGTGCCGGCCGGAAGCATCAGCGTGACCGGATTCAGCCTGATTCCGAATCCGGAGGGCCTTACTGTGGCAATGTTTGTCCGCAATGGTCTGGATCAACCAGTGCGGTTTAAAGACATTACCCTGGCGATCTATCTGGATGACAAGCCGTTTGCTCGTCAGCGGGTTGACCTGAGCGGAATGGGATCGATCCCGCCGCGCAGCAGCCGTCCGTGGGAAGTATTCTTTCCGGAGGGCACGTACCTGCATGAGAATTTCAGATTCTCACGCTGGAAAGTGATGATGAAGGCGCAGGCCAACCCTTACGTCTGGCCCAAACATCTCGACCTTGACCCGCAGATGGAAGCACGCATGACCGAACGGCAAAAAGACCGCCTGGAGCTCTTGAGCCATTCGCTACCGCCGATTGAAGCCGAAACCGTTGAGGCTACCGGCTTTGACATCGGCTGGACGAAAAGGGGAGAGCTGGTGGTGGCTGTACTGTTCCGCAATGGCTTGCCGGTAGACTATCGCCCGGGTAAATTGACGATCACCGTATCCGACACGGAGGGCGATGTGGTCGCAACCGGGATCATCGACGGCAGCAGCATTCGGGTCCGTCCGCGGACAAGTCGACCGTGGCTGTTTGTCTTCCCGGAAAATGCGGTGAAAAAGAAAAACGCCAGCCTGAAACGATGGATGCTGGAGGTTACCTGACCGCCCCTGCATTTGTTACCTGTATCCGCTGGTCGGGAAATGAGGAGGTTTTGACATGAGTTGGTTGCTGGAAAACTGGTTTGGCTCCAAAGAGAGCCTGGAGCAAGTGCGCGAAGATGTGCACAATCACCTGCAAAAGGAGTCTTATCTGGGCGTGTCCGGGATCGACAATCCGGAGCAGTCGTCCAATCGCATCCCGTCCAAGGAAATGGTCTTGAACCTGCACGGCCCCTGGGGCGATAAGCTGGATGAGCAGGAAGCCGAGCTGATGCAGTACATTCACGACGAGCTGCCGCCCGTGGTGCGGGACGAAGTGGGGATCTTCCCGTTCTTTACTCAGGTGACGCAGGAAGGGTACCTGGTGCTTACCTTTATCCGCAATGCCACCAGCCGCAACATGCTGTTTCAACGGCTGCCGCTGAGACTGGTCACTCCGGATGGAAAAGTCGTCGCCCGCAAAACGTTCCATCTGCTGGAGTTTGGGCCGGTCGGCGACAAGTCGAGCCGTCCGTGTGAGTTCCTGTTCCCGTGGAGCGAGTTTGAGGAGCTGCCGGATAAGGAAGTGCCGCTCACACTGGAATACAAGAAACCTGAGAAAACAGCCGAGCACCCGGAAATGCTGGGCGGAGAGCTGACCGAAGAGGAGCAGCAGCAGTACCAGGACAAGGCAGCTGCTCTGCCGGTTGAAGATGACCTGGTGGACCTGCAGGTGCTGGACATTTTGGATGGAACCAACAACGGCCTGAAGGTGGTCGTGCTGTTCCGCAACGGGCTGAACAAGCGTCTGGAATTTACGGAAGTGCCGATTATCGTGCACGACAAGGCTGGAGATGCAGTGGCCCGCGTCCACTACACGCTGGAAAACCTGAAGGTGGAAGCCAAGGGCAGCCGGATGTGGGCGTTTGAAATCCCGGCAACGTCGATCAAGAAAGAAGGCGTGAAAGCCGCTGATTGCACCGCTTTCATCCCCAAAGCCAAGCAGCAGAAAAAAGGACCGGCTGCGCCTAAAACTTCGCAGCCGAATGGCTTATTGCAATAACGAAACGTTTTAGAACCACCCCCTTTTGCCGCAGTGGCAGAAGGGGGTATTGCTGTTTGGGTGGATGACGTTCCAGGTATTGGATCAACAGGGTTGCGTTTCATCTGTTTGTTCCGCTATGCTAGATAGATAGAAATGGTAGAAAGTACAGAGAAGGGCATGTGACCCGCCACTACCTGATTCCCTGTGTTTCGCCGTCATGGGAAAAACAGGGGAGGAAGGACTGTCATTTTCATGAGGAGAGTTATCATTTTGGGGCTTGTGGTCGCCATCGGATTGGCGGCGGTGATCGCGAATGTCAGAACCGTGTCAGCGGCCGGAATCACGTCGGACCGGTACATCAACAACCAGACCCATCTCAAGCAGATCAAGGCGGACCAGGCGTGGAAAACGGTCAACAGCAACAATTCCATCATCATCGCCGTCCTGGATACAGGGGTGGATGCCAACCATCCCGATTTGAAAGGAAATGTACTGCCGGGGATCAATCTGGTGAATCCGGGAAAGTCTGCGCATGACGACAGCGCAAACGGACACGGCACGGCGGTGGCAGGGATTATCGCGGCCAAGGGGAACAACGGCATCGGGGTGTCCGGGGTGTTGTGGAACGCCCACATCCTGCCGATCAAGGTGCTGGACAAATACGGCCAGCAGGACAATATTGACGTCATCGCCAAGGGGATAAACATGGCGCTGGACCGGGGGGCCAAGGTGATCCTCATGTCGGTCAGCAGCATGTCGTACTCCAAAGCCTTGACGGAGGCGGTCCAGCGGGCGGAAGCGAGCGGAGCGGTGCTGGTGGCGGCCAGCGGCAACGAGAGCGACCGGGTCGCCTATCCGGCTGCGTATCCGACCGTGATCGCTGTCGGGGCGGTCAAAAGCAACAACCAACCGCTGAGCGAGTCCAATTCGGGGCCGGAGTTGAATCTGGTGGCTCCCGGCATGAACGTGTACACCACCAAGCCCGGAGGCAAATACGGCACGTTGAGCGGCACGTCGGCCGCTGCTCCCCAGGTAGCGGGGGCCGCAGCGCTGGTGCTGGCCCGCCGTCCCAACATGTCGCCGTTCGATGTGCGACAACTTCTGTACCAGACCGCCACGGATCTGGGCGAGCGCGGCTGGGACCGGCAGACGGGCTACGGCCTGCTCAATGTCGACCGGGCCGTCCGAAGCAACCCTTCGACGGATTTTCACGAGCCGAACAACAGCATGGGACAAGCCAGTCCGTTTCCCATCGAGTCGCAGATTCGCGGACGGCTCAACCAGTCCGACACGATTGACTGGTACAAGATGGATATTCCCTACGATGGCAAAGTGACGCTGAGGGGTTCTATATCCACTTCGATATCGTCCCCCATGGCCGCCACGTTCTATTCGGAAAATCGTACGCCTGTCACGTATTACATGGGCAACGGCGATACCCTGACGGTTCCGGCCAAGGCCGGACGCATGCTGATCAAACTGGAGCGAACCGGCGGGGTCAACGCGTTTACCTACGTGCTGACCAGCTCGTTTTCGATCAACCCGGACCGCTACGAGCGAAACAACAACATGGATACGGCGCGACCCCTGGTCGGGAATCAGATCAGCGTGACCGGCAATTTTCACGAGGAAGGCGATCAGGACTGGTTTTCCTACTACGTGCGTGAGTATGGCCGGCTGAACATTACGGTTACCCCTGACACCAAGCGAATGGATCTGAACATGCGCATCGGCAAACAGGGGCAGGGATGGGAAGAGTACGACACCTGGGACCGGGACAACCCGGTCGAGCGGGCACAAAAAGATGTGTCGCCGGGCAAGTATTACATACGCATCAGCGAATACTGGGGCAATCAGGTAAACGGGGAGTACCGGCTGGATTTGTCCTTCACGCCGGTTCGCAAGGACGTCAATGAACCAAACGATACGTATCGCCAGGCCTCTCAACTGGCCAACGGCACATTGATGACCGGCACCTTGCCGACCCATACCGATTCAGATTGGTTCCAATTTACCGTGGATTCGGAATCCTACGTCAGCGTTCGTGCGCCGTTTGTCCCCGTGTCCAAGGGGATGCGCATCGAGATCTACGGGTCCCATACCTTTAACTATGCGCTGGCTGCTACCGATCAGGTGGCCCAGTTGTCCGATCAAGGCAAGGAAGTCATCGGATTAAAGCTCAAGCCTGGGAAGTACTACATCCGATTGAGCAGTACGGTCCCGTTCAAATACGATGCCTACCGCCTCACACTGCACAAGGAGAAGCTGGTGGACGGCTATCGGGACATTGCCGGTCACTGGGCTCGCGCCGAAATCGCCCGGCTGACTCGAAAAGGGGTCGTCAAGGGATTTGACAATGCCACGTTTCAGCCGAATCAGCAGGTGACGCGGGCACAATTTGCCACCATGCTGATCCAAGCCATGCGGGCCAAAGGGCTGCCGGTGGGGGCGTATACGGGCCGCAATCCGTTTGGCGACCTGTCCAGCTCCCATTGGGCCTACCAGCCGCTTCTAATGGCGTATAAACTGGGGATTATGCAGGGGTACCCCAACCGGACGATCAAGCCGAACCAGCCCATCTCCCGGGCGGAGATGGCCCAGATGACCGCCCGCGCCCAGAACTTGCTTTTGACCAAGCACTCAAGGTCGTCATACCGTGACGTACCGATCAGCCACTGGGCGTCTCCGGCGATCGAGGCGCTCACCTCCAGAGGTTGGCTGAAGGGCTACGGGAATCTCTTCAAGCCGCAGGGACGCGCGACCCGAGCCGAAGTAGTCGTTCTGTTGGCCAGAGTCTACAAATTGTGATCAACAATTAAAGGAGAGGACATCGAGATGAACAAAGCGACAAAAGGATTGATTGCAGCTGCAGTTGTCGGCACGGCCATTTTTACTTCCCAAGCGATGGCTGACGGCGGAAGCGCCGGCGTGCCGGGTTCTGCAGACGACCCGGTCGTGACGAAAAGCTACGTCGATCAGCAGATTCAGCGAGCGCTGGGCAGCGCAGGCGGCGGGAACAGCGGATTGACCGTGGTGGAGCTGAATCCGGGCCAGACGCTGTACGGCTTTGAAGGGACGGAATTCATCGTCCGCACCGGACAGGTGCAAGCTGTCGCCGGCAACAATGGAGACGGTCTGACCGACATTACACAGGGGGCGGATCTCCGTGCCGGTGCACCGGTTTCCCACAATCACCTGCTCCTGATCGCCCGCTCCGACAACCGCGGATTGCGGCTGGATCCGAACTACAGCGGCGTGGCCTACATCATGGTGCGCGGCAAATACGAAATCCGCTAAGTGCATATTGACACCGAAGAGAAAAACCAGTATTCTATTATGCGAATGGATACTCTTATCCAGAGTAGGCGGAGGGACTGGCCCTATGAAGCCCGGCAACCGACTTGAGCGGTGCTAACCAGCAGAACGGAAATCTGTTCTGGCCGATAAGAGGTAAGGAACGCATCAAAACAAGCACCTTTTCCTCAAACGGAAAAGGTTTTTTTTTGCATGTGCCTTCGACTGATAAGAACCTGTTTCGGCCACCACACTATTTGTATGAGTCTAAAGGAGGTCGTACACATGGCATTGCAAAAAGGTCGTCGCCTGTTCACTTCTGAATCTGTCACCGAAGGTCATCCGGATAAGATTTGTGACCAAATTTCCGACGCCATTCTGGATGCGATCCTGGCAAAGGATCCGAACGCTCGCGTTGCTTGCGAAACGTCCGTAACCACCGGTCTCGTGCTCGTGGCGGGTGAAATTACCACCAACACCTATGTGGACATTCAAAAGCTGGTGCGCGACACGATCCGCGAAATCGGTTATGATCGCGCCAAATTTGGCTTCGACGCGGACACCTGCGGCGTCATCACTGCAATCGGCGAGCAGTCTGCCGACATCGCCCTGGGGGTTGACCAGGCCCTGGAAGCGCGCGAAGGCAAAATGACCGACGAGGAAATCGAAGCGATTGGCGCTGGCGACCAAGGGTTGATGTTTGGGTTTGCCTGCAACGAAACGCCTGAACTGATGCCGCTGCCGATCAGCATGGCGCACAAGCTGGCCCGTCGTCTGACCGAGGTGCGCAAAAACGGCACGCTCAGCTATCTGCGTCCGGACGGCAAAACCCAGGTGACTGTGGAATACGACGGCGACAAGCCGGTTCGCATCGACACCATTGTCATTTCCACCCAACACGCTCCGGAAGTGACGTTGGAACAAATCAAAAAAGACCTGATGGAACACGTCATTAAGCCAATCGTTCCTGCAGAACTGCTGGATGACGAGACCAAGTATTTCATCAACCCGACCGGCCGTTTCGTGATCGGCGGTCCGCAGGGCGACGCCGGCTTGACCGGACGCAAAATCATCGTGGATACTTACGGCGGCTACGCTCGTCACGGCGGCGGCGCGTTTTCCGGCAAAGACCCGACCAAGGTGGACCGTTCCGGTGCATACGCTGCTCGTTACGTAGCGAAGAACATCGTCGCAGCAGGCCTGGCGGACAAGTGCGAAGTGCAGGTAGCGTACGCCATTGGTGTGGCACAGCCTGTGTCCATCAGCGTGGATACGTTTGGCACCGGCAAGATCGCCGAGGAGGAGCTGGTGAAGCTCATCCGCAAGCACTTTGACCTGCGCCCGGCAGGTATCATCAAACAGCTTGACCTGCGTCGTCCGATCTACAAACAGACTGCGGCATACGGTCACTTTGGGCGTAATGACCTGAATGTGCCGTGGGAGAAGACAGACAAGGCAGAAGCGCTGAAACAGGACGCTGCCGGTCTGTTGAAATAACAACCGAGTAGGGAGAGCCTAGTGCACGCACTAGGCTTTTTTTCTTGGATAGGAATGGTAATCTGGTCATAAAGGAATCCGTTCTCTGGTGTCGAATCACTATGTAGGCTTAAGGAGGGATTTTGTTGCCGAAAAGGTGGCCCTTCTTCCTTTTCATTCTGGTGTCGTTCGGTCTGGTCGTGACTGCCGGACTGCTCGGGGGTGTGCATCTTCCAAATACCTACATGCCGAAAGTGCAACATTTTCCCCCGGTTCCTACGTCTATAAGCACAAGCGGGGATGATACTGCTGCAGCGCGGGAACGAACGGTAGAAAAAGAGGATGCCGTCGTACCCAGGCAGTGGTATCGAAATCGGGTGGTGGTGCTGACTTACCACCATGTGTCGAATCAATCGAACCAACGCTATGTGATTGACCCGGACCAATTTGCCCGGCATATGGCGTTTTTGCGCGAGAATGACCTGCATCCGATTTCGTTGTCGGAGTTTTTGCGTTTTGTCGACACTGGCGTGCTGTCTACCGACAACGCCGTGCTGATTACGTTTGACGATGGATACGAGAGTTACTACACGCATGCGTTTCCCGTGCTGCGGCAGTACCAGTTTCCATCCGTCAATTTTGCTATTGCAGGTCGGCTGCGGGACACCGCGGAGCGCAAGCGAGAAAATATGACGACACCGTTGACTCGCCAACAGATAAACGAAATGCTCGTTTCCGGGCTGGTGGATATCGGCTCACACACATACAGTCTGCATGAACAAGCCGCCAGCAACGAATGGGGAGAATGGGGGCCCGAGACTGCTCCCGTTTACATGGAGGATCTGCAGCGCTTGGAAAACGAGCAGGAATACCGGAACCGATTGTACGTTGACTTTACCATGTCCCGTGTCGGCCTGAGCGATCTGGTGGGCCGACCGGTGGAAACCATATCCTTGCCGTTCGGCTTTTTTAATGACATCGTTCTGCAGACCGCCCAACAAGCAGGCTACCGTTACGTGTTCAACTCCAATCCGGGAGTGGTGACACCCGGCGTCAATCCGCTTAAGATCCCGCGTTTTGACGTCGGCTCGCGCGAGATGGATACTGCCCAACTCCACCAGCTGTTTACGAAAGCGAAAAACGGATTTGAAGGAGAGCAGGAATGAACCAGGCAATCAGCATCAGCATGTTGGATGGAGTAATTAAACGAACGATTGAGACGGTGGAGGCAAGCAAGGCGCAAATCTTTGAGATTTCCGAACATGCACGCCAGCAGGGTAACACGTTAAAGCTGGAATTGCATGAATTGCGACAAGAAATTTCCAAAGTGATTCAGAAGGTGGATGCGCTGGAGCTCGCCTACCGCAAGTCGCGCAACCGGCTGGTGCTGGTGAGCCGCAACTTCCACACCTATACGGAAGAAGACATCCGCATCGCGTACGAGGAAGCGAGCCGGATCCAGGTAGAGTTGTCCATATTTCGGGAACGGGAAAACAACCTGAAGCGCAGGCGCAATGATCTGGAGCGGCAGCTTCGCAACCTGGAGGAGACGATCGAGCGGGCAGAAAAGCTTGTCACGCAGATGGGCGTTGTGCTTGGATATCTGACTGGCGACTTGAGCAAGGTCGACGAAGCACTGGAGACGGCCAAACAGCATCAGATGATGGGATTGAAAATTATTCAGGCCCAAGAGGAAGAACGGAAGCGCGTCGCGCGTGAAATTCACGACGGTCCAGCCCAATCGATGGCAAACGTGGTGCTGCGCTCGGAAATTGTAGAGAAGATGCTGAAAAATGACCGCATTCTGGAAGCGCAGATGGAACTGCACGAACTGAAAGAAATGGTCCGCATGAGTTTGGCCGATGTGAGGCGGATCATTTTTGACTTGCGGCCAATGGCGCTGGACGATTTGGGGCTGGTGCCCACGCTGCAGAAATACATTCAAACTTACGAGGAGCGAACGCAGGTTACCGTCGACTTGGTTGTGTTTGGAGTAGAGCAGCCGCTCAAAAGCTCCGTCAAAGCCGCCATCTTCCGTCTGGTACAGGAATGCCTGAACAACGTGGAAAAGCATGCGGGGGCCAACAAGGTCCAGGTGAAACTGGAGTTTTTGGAGGATGCACTGGTTCTCGTTGTCAAAGATGACGGGATCGGCTTTGATGTAGACCAGCTCACAGCCAAAGGAGGGTCTTTTGGGCTGTTGGGCATGAAGGAGCGGGCGCAACTGCTCGAAGGTACGATGGAGCTGCAGTCGTCGCCTGGAGAAGGAACGAAAGTGATGTTTCAAATACCGGTTAAATATTGAGTGCGAAATCGTACATAGGGAGGATGAACATGGAGAAAAGGCAGCAAGAAATCCGGATTGTAATTGTGGACGATCACCAATTGTTCCGTGAAGGCGTCAAACGAATTTTGGAAATGGAGAGCGACTTTCGGGTAATCGGCGAAGGCTCCGACGGGGAAGAGGCGTATCGCCTCGCTGAGGAGCACAAGCCGGATGTGATCCTGATGGACATCAACATGCCCAATGTCAACGGTGTCTCCGCCGCGGAACACGTCATTTCCGTAAGCCCGGATACCCGTGTGATCATCCTGTCCATTCATGACGACGAAGGTTACGTGTACCGTACGCTGCGTTCCGGCGCGTCCGGCTATCTGTTGAAAGAGATGGGGACGAACGATCTGGTGGAAGCCGTTCGCGTGGTGGCCGGAGGCGGCGCATATATCCATCCGAAAGTAACAGGCAAGCTGATTGAAGAATTTCGCCGCTTAAGCGAACAGGAAGGAGTGGCGGAACGGACGTTTGCGGCAGAGGATTCGGAGCCGGTCGATCCGAAGGTGATCGAGTCGCTGACCCGCCGCGAGCGCGAGGTGCTGCAGCTGATGGCAGAAGGGAAAAGCAACCGGGCCATCGGGGAGTTTTTGTTTATCAGTGAGAAGACGGTGAAAAACCACGTCAGCAGCATTTTGCAAAAGCTGAGCGTGCAAGACAGGACACAGGCTGTAGTCATTTCCATTAAAAACGGCTGGGTGAAACTGTAAAGAGGGAAGGCGGCTGCACCATATACAAGCCATCTGGCATACCTTGATTGCAAGAGGAGGTATGACCGTGATGGAAGAGTTGGTGGTGTGGCTGTTGGCGGCATATGGCTGCTCCTCTCTGCTGGTGACACTTGCAAACCGCTGGATCAGCCGCATGGCAGTGCGAGCGGACCAATCATGCGTGCATTACCGGCTGCTGCTCGGCAACTCTGAGCAGGTGCTGGAATACGCAGTCCGGCGGCTGCATGCCCGTTCGTATTGGAGCGGTACACCGATTCGCATCTCGTATGTCGATTACGGATCGACTGATGATACATGTGGGATCACGGCTGTGTTGAAACGGGCCGGCTGCCTCTGCGCCGACGAGGAGGAAGAGGTGGCCGACGCCCCGGCCGTGATCGTAGACCTTCGCCATACAGACGAGTGGGAGCGCGTGATATAACGCGCTTTTTTCTTTTGTCGTGCTGCTTCACGGTCCCGAAATATTTGCAGACAGCTGCTGTCTTTTTGCACACTGGTCTTGCAGAGACAAGGGGGACGGAGGCGGTAGTGTGCGAGAGTACCTGCTCTATGTAAAAGTGGGCGACGAGGCGGCGCACGTGTATGTGACGCCGTGTTTTACGGTGGATCAGATGTATTGGCGGGAGCGGGACGGCTGCAGGCTCCACGTCATTGGCAAAAGCCCATCGCTGGCGCTGGCCTTTTACCTGAGAGGGATGCTGAACGCGCGACTGCAGGGTCGGGATGTCGGGGAAGAGGAGATTGCCGCCATGCGGGAATGGGCGCTGGCACACGTCAGGGAAACCAACGCCTTGTACGGCCGGGAAGCCGGGGACATGCAGCCGCTCAGGGGAGAGTGGTTTTCGATTGAGGTGACCGGGGAAGACACGGAGGATTCCGATGGCCGGCAAACTGATGAGCGAGCAGATGCCGAAGGAAAGGCTCCGCCAAGTCCTGGAGCATCTCTGTCCGCCGGTGCCCTTCCCGATCTGCGCGCAGACAGTGAGCGGCTGCATCTGCTCTTGCAGGGGCGCGCTTTGCTGTTGGAAGAGCTGGACGGCTTTCTGCATCGGCGCGGCTGGACGGGAAGTCTGCGCACGGAATGCTTGCAGTGGCTGGTACTCGACGGGAAAGCGGAGTGGCGGCCGGGCATTGAGCTGTTCGTGAGACGCGACATATGGCGCCGGCGTTTGGCGATGCGGTGCGGACGCTGCGGCAGCGAGCGGGGGATCGCGCTCACGCTCTGCCACTCCTGCGGGCAGGGCTGCGCATACTGCACGACATGTTTGGACATGGGCAAAAGCAAATGCTGCACGCCGTATCTCTGCGTTCCCGGCAGACGCACCCGCTTTCGCCAGGACGGCGCGGCGGCTGCTCTCCAGTGGGAGGGGCGGTATTCGCAGATGCAGGCGGCTGCGGCGGAACGGGCCAGACGCTTCGTAGCGGCCAGCAGACCGGGGCCCGCGGCGTTTTTGATGTGGGCGGTCTGCGGAGCGGGGAAAACCGAGCTGTTGTTTCCTGCCATCCGGGAGACGCTGGCGGATGGCGGACAGGTATTGATCGCCACGCCGCGCAAGGATGTGGTGCTGGAGTTGGCCCCCCGCCTGCAGCGCGTTTTCCCGGCAGCGCGCGTGATCGCCGTTCACGGGTCCAGCCGGGAAAAATGGGAGGACGCTGACATTACTGTTGCCACCACCCACCAGGTGATGCGCTACTATCAGCGCTTTCCCCTGGTCGTTTTGGATGAGGCAGACGCGTTTCCGTACCACAACAACCCTGTCTTGTACCGGGCAGTTTCCCGCGCCGTTCAGCCCGGCGGGAAAACTCTGTATTTGAGCGCCACGCCGCCCCGCTATCTGCGAAAGCGGCTGGTCCCATCCGCCTTTCGGTTCCCGACCCACTCCGCTACTCACGTGCTGCTGCCGGGGCGGTATCACGGATATCCCCTGCCGGTGCCCAGGGTGTGCACGGTAGCTGCCCTGGACAAGCGGATGCGGCTGGGGCGTGCTGTACCGCCGCTGCTCGATGGCGTCAAGGCTTCCCTCGCGGCCGGCCGTCAGGTGTTCGTCTTTGTCCCGCGGGTGGAGGACGTTCCCCGGGTCCTGCAGTATTTGCAGGCCCGGCTGCCGGATCACGCAAACGCGCTGGCGGGCGTCCATGCCGCCGATCCGGAGCGGGAGCAGAAGGTACGCCTCTTTCGGGACAGGCGTTTTGCGGTGATGGTGACCACTACCATTCTGGAACGGGGAGTCACCATTCCGCGCAGTGACGTGATTGTCGTCGGGGCGGATGCCCCCGTTTTTGACGAGGCTTCCCTCGTCCAGATTGCCGGACGCGTGGGCCGTTCCGCTGACGCGCCGGAGGGAACCATACTGTTTATCCAGTCTCATCGTTCCACCGCCCCCTATGCTGCCATCAGGCAGATTTGCAGGATGAACCGTTTGGCGGAGCGGCTGCGGGAAAAGGAGGCGCGTTCATGCTGCGAGAGCCGTGTGTAAGCTGCGGCGGCCGGGTGACCTCGCGGGAGGAGACAGTCCGGCGCTTGTCTCTGGCCATAGCGCGCAGCGGCCGCTACCCGGCGGTCTACCGGCTGCTGGACGGACTGGGTCTGTGTGCCGATTGTCTTCGGCTCCTGCCGATCGTGGGCGAGCAGATTTGCGTCCAGTGCGGACGGGACATGGGCGGCCCAACGCTTCCCCTGCTGTCAAATCAGCAGAAGTGCGGGGACTGCGCATCTGTCGAGGAAGAACCGTTGTCCGGCAACCGTGGGCTGCTGGTCTACAACGAGTGGGGAAAAGAGATGCTCAGCCGGTTCAAATACAGAGGAGACGAACGCATGGCCGGCTTGTTTGCCGCTTTGCTGGCGCTGGCCTTTTACCGCTACTACGGATCAATTCGATTCCGGTGTGCAGCCGCTGTTCCCCTCCATGACAACCGTTTGCGGGAGCGCGGCTTCAACCAGGTGGAGCTGATGGTGCGGGGGCTGAGCAACCACATTGGCGTAGATGCTGTCCCCCTGCTGGCGCGGACGAGGCATACCCCGAAACTGAGCAGGCAGGGCGGGCGTACCGCGCGGCAGGAGAGCATGCGGGGAGCGTTTGAGTGGGTGGGTCCTGTGTCCTGTCGCAGCCGCGAGATGGAGATCACTGCGGATGGCGGCGGATCAGGTGTCCGTGTACGCGGGGATGCGTCGTACTGGCGGCAAAGAGTTGGCCCGGCATTACTTGGGCGTCTGTTCAAGGCTTCCGACGCCATTCTGCTCGTGGACGATATTTACACCACCGGCACCACGCTGCGTGCCTGCGCAAAGACAATTAGGGATCAGGTGGGGCATGGCTGCCGCGTCTATTCACTGACGGTCTTTCGGTAGCATCGAGCCTGCCTGTTTGCGACTGCCATCAAGGGCATCGACTTTAAAGGAGAAGATTTTCGTTACGGTTTTTCATATGGTTTTTCCATGCACCGCGCAGCCGGCAGCTCCGTTTTATTAATTTAAGAGACGGCCAACCCTCTCCATGTTTTTATTCTCTTCATAGCCATCTTGGAAAAAATGCGCTATGATGGAAGTACAACGGGTTGAACATCAAGAGCAAGTACGGGGAGATCAAAGGAGTTGTGCTTATGTCACTGGGCAAACTGTCTAACTGCTCACGCTGCGGTACCCTGTTTGTGCAGGTCGTTCGCGATATTTGCCCTTCATGTCATCAGGTGATAGAAAAAGAATATGAACGGTGCGCCTCTTTTCTGCGCAAGCGGGAGAACCGGGGGGCGACGATCTATCAGCTCAGTGAAGCAACCGGAGTTTCCATTAAGCAGATTACCCGATTCATCAAAGAGAGACGAATTTCGATTGCCAACAACCCCAACATGGGCTATCCCTGCGATCGATGCGGGTTTTTGATTCGCAGCGGACAGTATTGTGCCGACTGCACCAAGCATCTGCAGCGGGACATCGTGCTGGATCTCGACGTCGAGCGGCGTCTGGAAGAAGAAAAGCGGGCTCGCTTGTTAGAAGCTACATATCGAAGAAAGCAGAATCGTGACGAATAGTTTTCGCGGAAAAAACTAATCGTTTGCCGGTATTTTGCCGATGATACTACTAAAGAAGTATCATCGGTTTTCTTGTTATGATGAGGATGTGGAGCGATCCTGCTCCCAGTCTTTTATGTCTGTTTGGATTGAGAGGATGGTTTTTCAGATGCGTATTCAGGAACCGAACCGCACGGGAATGATAAATGCCTACAATAAAACGGGGCAGACGCCGGTTGGCAAAGGGCGCAAGCTGTCCATGGGCAAGGATGAAGTGAACATTTCAGCGGAAGCCCTGGAGATGCTGAAGCAGGTGGAGGACCCCGACTCTCCCGCGCGACGGGAAAAGATACAGCGCTTGAAAAAACAGGTGGAGGACGGGACGTATCGCGTTCCCAGCGACAAGCTCGCCGACAAAATCCTGTCCTTCTGGCGCAAGCTGTAAGGGACGCGTATGACGACCTCGAGGGGAAAGCTGAGGTGTCCTCATGACGAAGTGGCATGAACTCTACGAACTGCTCGACAACTTGATTCAACTGCACAAGGCGCTGTATACGCTTGCCGTACAAAAAAAGGACGTGCTGATCAAGGGTGACGTCGACGAACTGGTGGCCATCACCAAGCAGGAACAGAAACTGATCCAGGCTGTCGGCAGCGCCGAGGAAGCCCGCCAGGCTGTGGCAGCTCACTTGTTTGCTTCCCTGGGTTTCACCCGGGACAACGGCACGCTTTCTGACCTGATCAAGCTGACGACCAGCGCGGAAGAGAAGATGCGTCTGACCACGTACCGCGATGAACTGATGCGGATTGTCTCTGAACTGCGGGATGCCAACGAGCTCAATCAGCAGTTGTTGGAACAGTCCCTTTCTTTTGTCAACATGACGCTCAACCTGATCACAGATGCGCCGGAGGATGACTTTATCTACGGAAATCCGACGGCGGAGGCGTTCCGCGGAAGCCATCGCAGTTTTTTCAATACCAAAGCGTAAAAGAGGTGCAATCATGCGTTCAACATTTCATGGGTTGGAAGTGAGCAAGCGCGGGCTTATTGCCCAGCAAGCGGCATTGAATACCACCGGCCACAACATCGCCAACGCCAATACGGAAGGCTACACCCGGCAGCGCGTTAATATGGTTGCGACTACTGGCATTCCGTATGTCGGCCTGAACATGAGCAGAGAGGCCGGCTTGTTGGGTACTGGTGTGATGGTGTCAGATATCCAGCGTCTGCGTGAGGATTTTCTCGATCTCCAGTTTCGAAACGAAAACAAAATCCTTGGCTATTGGGACGAAAGGGTTGATGCCCTAGCCAAAATAGAGGCGATTTTGCAGGAGCCTTCCGAGACGGGGTTGCAAAAGGTCATGGACCAGATGTGGCAGGCGTGGCAAGATCTGTCCAAAGACCCGATCAACCCGTCTACCCGTGCTGTCGTGCGGGAGCGGTCCATTGCGGTAGCCGAAACATTTGCCAATCTGTACAGGCAGCTTCAGCAAGTCCAGCAGGACATGGATCACGTCGTCGGTGTCAAAGCGCTTGAGGTCAATTCGCTGGCCCAGCAAATCGCCGCTGTTAATAAGATGATCAACGACGTCGTGCCGCACGGGTATGTGCCAAACGACCTGTATGACCAACGGGACGTGTTGATCGACAAGCTGTCCAAGCTGGTGCCGGTAAAAGTTAGCTATGTGGAAAACGGCATGGTGGACATTCAGGTGGACGGCCGGGACTTGGTAAACGGGTATACCTCGGTTCCGGTGGCAGCGGTGAGAAATCCGCAGACCGGTCTCAATGAATTTACCATTGGCGGGGTCAGCTTCAAACCGACATCTGGCGCAATCACTGCCATATTGGAATCGCGGGACGTGCTGATTCCCGGCACGATGGAGCGTCTCGATCTCCTCGCCATTAATCTGACCAGGGAAATCAACAATGTGCACAAGTTGGGATACAGCATCAACGACATTAACGCCGGTGGCGGTTCGTCCCAAATCCCGTTCTTTGTTGACAGGATAAGTGGCGGCACTGCGGATCCGACCGGAGCTGCCAACATCGCGATCAACCCGGCCATTTTGGCCAGTCTGGATGCCATCGCCGCAGCCAGACCGGAGCCGGACGGCAGCGTAGTGGCAGGCAATAACGAAAACGCCTTGGCCATCGCTCAGATCAAATTCAAGATCATCCCTGCAGGAGCAGGTCCCACTGACTTCAAAGAAGCGACAACACTGGACGATTATTACCGGTACACCATTGGCGAACTGGGCGTAAAAGGACAGGAAGCCATCCGCAATCAGAAAAACTCGGAAACCATTGTCAACATGGTGGCGGCACAACGCGAATCGGTGTCAGGCGTCTCCATCGACGAAGAGATGTCCAATCTGGTCAAGTACCAACACGCCTACAACGCCGCAGCGCGTTCCATCACAGCTGTTGACGAAATCTTGGACAGGATCATTAACGGCATGGGCCGAGTCGGTCTGTAACGTCGTTAGGGAGGGTAACACATGGCTGTTCGCGTAACGCAAAACATGCTTAACCGCAACATGCTGCGAAATCTGTACAATTCGATGGGCAACATGGATAAACTGCAGGAACAGTTGTCGTCGGGGAAAAAGGTCTCCAAACCTTCTGATGACCCGGTGATTGTGACGAGGGGAATGTTTTACCGCTCCTCGCTGATTGAAAACGACCAGTTCGCAAAAAATACGACGGAAGCGCTCAACTGGCTGGATACCACGGACCAGGCACTGGATGAAGTGGGGAACGTGTACAAGCGCGTTCAGGAATTGGTGGTGGCCTCCGGCAACGGCACCCTGTCCAATGACGACTTGAAAATGATGGCCATGGAAATCGCTGAACTGAAAAACCACCTGGGCAATATAGCCAACCAGACGGTGAACGGGCGGTATATTTTTGCCGGGACAGATTCCACCAGACCGCCTTACGATACCGCGTCTGGCCAGTTTACCAACACGAACAGCTCGCTGATTAGACTGGAAATCAGCGAGAATACGTATGTGCCGATCAACATCAACGCGCAGAATGTGTTTAACAATCCGGCCGGGAACAACATTTTTACCCTGCTGGACAACATAGTCACGGAGTTGAACAATGGCAACGCTGCGACGGCATACACTGACCAATTGAAACAGCAGGCTGATTTTGTACTGACCGAACGGGCCGCTCTGGGGGCACGAGTCAACCGGCTGGAACTGGTGGAAGACAGGCTGTCCAAAAGCGAGGTCTCCATTACCGGGTTGATGTCCAAAAACGAGGATGCGGACATCGCCGAAGTAATCACCCAACTGAAGGCACAGGAGAATGTTCACCGGGCCGCGCTGTCTGCCGGGGCGAGGATCATCCAGCCGTCGTTGGTTGATTTTCTGCGATAATATCAAGGGGTAGACGCACATGCCCATTGCTTCCTTGCGAATGGAGAGCACGATGGCGCGGATCGGAATCTCCGTTCAAAAACCTGTGCAGGAAATTCAGCAGCCGCATGCTGACCTCCAGCTTCGACAAAGGCCGGCCATCCTGCAGATCAGGCAGGACCCCGGCGAAATCACAATCGACTCCAGCCGCGCCCGATACAGCCTCGGGCTGCGAACACCGCTGCAGTTCAGCGACGACAACGCCGCTTTCGGCAAACAGCAGTGGCTGGAAGCGATCGCCCGCATCAGTCAGGAGGGGGACCAACTGCGGGCGATCGAAAACCGGCAGGACCCCATCCCCGAACAGGCGGCTGACAGGTTCGGCATTACCCCCACACCCTTGCCGACCCCGCTCTATCCCGACGAAGGGGTGGACATTGGGTTTCGTCATGGCATTACGTTGATCAATATCCAAAAACAAGGATTTGAGAACCATACCCAAATCCGACCACCCGTGTTAAAATACACGCCGGGAAAAGCGCAGATATACATGCAGCAGTACAATCGGCTGAAGATAGAAGTCGTCGGCCTGCAGGTTGATCGGTTGATGTGAAAAGGAGAAAGGCATATGACAACTGGCCGTAAGATGGAGATTGGAAAAGTATACTTTGAAGAAGGGGTGCCAGGTTTTCCGCACCTGCAATTTTTTCAGATCGTCCAGGAAGACTCCGAAATTCCCTTTCTCCAGCTCTTGTCCATGGAAGATGAGAAGGTAGGATTTTGGATCATTGATCCCTTTCTGTTTTTCGACAACTATGAATTTGAAGTAAAAGAGCCGATCAAGCAAGCGCTGCATATTACAGACCAATCTTCCGTAACCATCTTTACCATTGTTACTCCTCGTGAAAACGGAATCACTGTCAATCTCAAGGCCCCGATTGTCGTTAATTTGGATAATCGAATGGCCAAGCAAATGATACTGGATGAGGACTATGAGGTGCGCGCTCCTCTATCCAGAAGAGAAAACCCTCCGGGAGGTAGATAACTTATGTTGGTACTATCACGGAGGAAGAATGAGTCCATCATGATTGGTGACAGTATTGAGGTTACAGTCGTGTCTGTTGACGGTGATGTCGTCAGAATTGGAATAAAGGCGCCGCGAGACATAGACGTTCACAGGAAGGAAATCTATACTGCCATCCAGGAGGAGAACAAGGAAGCCTCGCACATAAAACATGATTTGTCAGCAATAGTAAGTTTGCTTGGAAAAACGGATAAAGATAAATATGAATAATTTAAAGAAGGAGAGGCTTTGCCCTTTATGAAAAGCCTCTCTTTTTTTGTTAATTTTTTATAAAAATCGCCATTCCGGCCAGGGAGTTTACGTCTAACGTATTCAGAAGTTCCAAACAATAGCTTAGATATTTATTATTATGCTCTACGACCCTGCCAATTGATTGGATGCAGGTGATGACGTGAGATTCATTGAAGGAGTCTCGGTAGTGACCGGCGATCCCAATTAGATGCATTTTAATAATACCGTAATGAAGAATGAGTTTTACATAATCCTCCATGCACTTATTATTGGAACCAAGCGGGAACAGATTTTTAAAGATATAATTGACAAGATAGTTTTCTAGAATATATTCGTGTTGATCCATGAAAGGTTTGTAGTAATTGTGATAAGCAGATTGATAACGACTGGAAATGTCCTCCAACGGGGCATCATCAGAAAATCCGATACCGGAAAGAAAGTCAGCATGACATTGCAAGTACCTCTTGTGGTGCAAGCCTAATAGCAAACGAATGTCAATAATTTTTTTCAGAAATTTAATTTGCAGGGTGGGTTCAATTGGAATTTGGTTCAGGCTATCGATCAGACTCCCTTGTTCGATCAATGTATGATAATTGTCAACCAGAGTGGGAATGGCAGTGTGCTGCTGTTCTTCGACAAGGCGGTCGACATCCTTCAAAAAAATGCCCAATAATATAAGCCGGTCAGCCAAACTGTAGCGTCGCTGTTGGATGAGGCTGATCGAAAAGATACGTAAATTCCAGAAATAGCTAGAAAGATTATAGGCCTCATTGCCGACTTTTAGGACGCCATTTAAGGCCATTTTCTTGTCTGCTTCCTCTATTATTTCGTCGAATTCCATTTTTTCGGGGTTCAATAGGGCCAGCCGCGCCGCTTCAGGACAAGACAAGGTCAAGGACTTTTCAATCGTGCCGTTTACAATATTGGCGACACGGGGATAGGAGCTGCAAACGTTTGATAAGTATTCTTCCCCGAGCTCTAGTTGAATCTGACAAAGCCTGTCTTTGGTTAGCATAGGGCAGGAGTGGTTGTCGTCGAGTTTAATATGGGCATAGTTTTTTTCTGTAGCATTTTTTCGAGTTCTTCTGATACTTTCATTCAGTAATGTTTTTACAGAGGCGTTTTTTACCTGCTTGTACTTCAGATAGGTTCGCTTGTCGATATCTACTCGCCACCCGACACAGCAGGTATCTTCACACTCAGAGCCAATGCATGAAAACTTCCGCAAGTATTGGGGGACAAGGGTAACGTTTTTGTGTTCCTTCATGGTGCAGGCCTCCTTCTTCATCCATATGTATTGTATCGGCTAAAATAAACAAACTGCTAAGTTCAAAGATATGAAGTACGAGGAAAACATTTTTTGAAAAAACCTCTAAATCTTTTGTCGAAGCTCGCCGATAACACTAGTGTAGGGGAAATGGGCAAGCGCGCGATTGCTTCAAATCCCGTCAATTTAGAGTCACATGGATGTGACTGTCACAATCAAGGAGGAAAAAGCAGATGATTATCAACCACAACCTGTCTGCAATGAACACCCATCGCCAACTGGGCATCAACACCGGCAACCTGGCAAAGAACGTAGAGAAGCTGTCTTCCGGCTACCGCATCAACCGCGCCGCTGACGACGCTGCCGGTCTTTCCATCTCCGAGCGCATGCGTTCCCAAATCCGCGGTATGGAGCAAGCTGCACGCAACGCGCAAGACGGTATCTCCCTGGTTCAAACTGCGGAAGGTGCGCTGCAAACGGTAAACAACATCCTGGTACGCATTAAAGAGCTGACTGTTCAAGCTGCTAACGGTACCTATGACCAAACTAACGATTTGGCTCGTATCAACGAGGAAATCGCTGAACTGGCAAAAGAAGTGGATAACATCAAGACCAACACCAAGTTCAACGGAATCACGCTCCTCGATGGTTCCCAAGACATCACCCTGCAAATCGGTATCGAATCTGCTCAAACATTGACCTTGACGGCAGTTAGCTTTAATATCACTTCTATTGCAAGTGATCTCAATAGTGCCGCCTATGTCTATGCTGACCAAAATGCAGCCAATGCCAAACTGCAAGACATCGAGGATAAGATTAACCTGGTGAGCGCAGCTCGTTCTTATCTGGGTGCAAACCAAAACCGTCTGGAAAACACCATTAACAACCTGAACATCACTGCAGAAAACCTGCAAGCTGCTGAATCCCGTATCCGCGACCTGGATATGGCGAAAGAACAAATGGCGTTCACGAAGAACAACATTCTTACTCAAGCAGCTCAAGCCATGCTGGCGCAAGCCAACCAACTGCCGCAAGGCGTTCTGCAACTGCTGCGCTAATAGAATCAAAAAAAGAGAGCAAGTATTTCTTGCTCTCTTTTTTCCTAATTGACGAAAGGAACGGGAATATGAAGCTGTCAGCTTGTGTCATTGTGAAAAACGAAGAAAAATGCCTTTCCACATGCCTGGAAAGTGTGAAAAACGTTGCATCCGAAATGATCGTTGTCGATACCGGCTCGACAGACCGGACGGTGGAAATTGCCCGACAATGTGGTGCGTCTGTCTATCATTTTGAATGGATTGATGATTTTTCTGCTGCCCGGAATTTTGCACTTTCCAAGGCAACGGGCGATTGGATCATCTTTCTGGATGCAGACGAACAGCTTGCAGCGGAGAGTGCCCCCCAACTCCATCAGGTCATAAAACAAGCACAACGTGAACAATACGACTTGATTGCCGTTATGTTAACCAATTACGATTTGTCCAACAACCAGCCTATCAGTGCCTCCCCGCAAGTACGTCTTTTTCGCAATGATCCGGATATCCGCTATGTAGGTGCTATCCATGAGCGAGTGGTAAGTGATAAAGCCCCTTTGAACGTACTGTTTGCGACTGACCGTGTTGTCGTTTATCATAGCGGGTATTCTCGTTCTACAGTGGCGGAAAAAGAAAAAAGCAAGCGAAATCTTGCCCTGCTGTTTAAAGAATGGAATCAAAATCCGAAAAGCAGCGATGTGGCCTTTTATATATCGGAGTCATACCTAATTGATCACAAATATGAGGAAGCATTGCAATTTGGCCATAAAGTGCTGCAGTTTAAAAATGCAACGTTATTTGGCCTGTATGAAAGAAATTACGTCAATATGATTAACTGCATGATCGCATTGGATTATCCGATCGAAAAACGATTGAAACTTATTCAGGAAGCGATTCATGCCTACCCGAATTTTCCTGACTTTTATTTTTTCCTGGGAGATGTCTATCGGAGGCAGAATCGATTCCACGATGCTGTAGAAGCGTTTGCATCCGGTATGCAGCGATTGACGGACTCGGTCACATCACAATCCAGTGCCTACTTTACCAGCACCAAGGTATTGACCGTGATGGGACAACTTCTTTATGCCGTTAACGATTTGCCGGGATGCGTTGAATGTCTTGTTAAAGCTCTTCGCCTGGACAAATACAACTATCGGGCGCTGCTTGAATTGGTGCGCGTTTTTTCTATGCATGAAAATCCGGAGAATATTTCTCCTTTCCTGTCGAGGATATATGATTACGGCAATGTAAAAGATGTGCTGCTGCTTGTAAATGTTTCCCTTGAAGCCAACAATGGGGCTCTTGCCGATTATTACATGAATTTGGTAAGGGATGATCAGAGAGAACAACTATCCTCCCACATTGCCAAGCTGCACCTTTTACTAGGTCATTATTCGGATGCATTGGTTCTCTACCGTGAACGGTACAAAAAAGAAGGCGCGACTCATGATGCGGTTCATGCTATTGCGGCAGCACTGGCTGCAGGGAGTGAAGAGGCATTGCGTGACCTTTTTCCTTCCTTGCCGCAATCGTTGCAGGCTCTCTTATTAAAAGAGTCTGCATCCATCCAAAAAGATGACCTGGTTTTATTGATGGACATATTCGTCAGGCTGAATAAATGGGAGGAGCTGCTTGGATATGCTGACCTTATTGTAGAACAGGGCGTTTTGTTGAAAACGGCTGAGATTTGCTTTCAACAAGGGGCATTTGGATTCGCGTTTGAATTGTATCAATACTATCTGGAACAACATGGGGAAATCGACGCCCAGACGCTTTGCGCCATTCTGATCAAAATGGCGGATTGTGCCATGCGCCAACAGAATTGGGAACTGGCGCTCCAGCTATTGCAGGAGGCCGAATCCGCAAATCCCCGCGAGTATTGCGTTTATGAACGGCAAATTCAACTCTATGTGAAAATGCAGGAACGGGACCGACTGATGAACGTTATCCTCAAAGCGATGAATTATTTCCCCGAATCGTCTTACCTTCGATCTTTATCTGTTAACGTAATCAATCACTAATTGTACCGAATTTACGTCGGAGGTTGATGATCGATGGGTACCATTAGTCTCACGATGATTGTTAAAAATGAAGAGAAGAACATAAAACGATGTCTGGACAGTGTGAAAGACTTGGTCGATGAAATGATCGTAGTCGATACTGGGTCAACCGATCAGACAAAGGAGATTGCGCTGCGATGTGGAGCCAAAGTATTTGATTACGCCTGGACGGATAGTTTCGCAGATGCGCGTAACTACGCCCTGCGGCAAGCTAGCAGTGATTGGATTCTAGTCCTTGATGCGGACGAATACATGGTGAACACCTCCCGCATGTTGATAGACAACTTTATCAACTCAAAAAAAGCAATCGGAAGAATTATGATTGTGAGTAAGTACGTGCATGAATCCGAAGTCCGTTATTTGCGGCAGTGGGCATCCCGCCTGTTCCCAAGAGGTGTATATTATCAGGGAAGAATCCATGAACAGATTGTATCAGAGTTACCCCACGTCCGAACGGGGATTGAGGTGCATCATGACGGATATTATCAAACAGACAAAACGGATCGAAACCTGCCCCTCTTATTGAAAGAGTTGGAAGAGAGGCCCTATGATCCGTATCTTTTACATCACATCGCCATTAACTACAAAAATAAAAAAAATTACCAAGCTGCAGATCGGTATTTTTCGCAGGCCTATCGGAAGTTAACCCGAGAGGAAGGGTTTTATCCCACACTGGTTGTTGATTACTTGTACAACACGATCGCGAATGGGAATCTGGAAGATGGCATGGAAATTATCATGAGAGAAAGGGAGCACCTTGAAAAATTCCCTGACTTTCACTTTGTGGCAGGCTTGTTTTTCTTGGAATATGTTCAAGAAGACATTCAAGGAAGGCTTGAGATGCTCGATTGGGTAGAACAGGCTTTTCTGACCTGTCTTGAACTGGGGGAATCTGAGCGCAGTGACAGTGTTGTGGGAGTGGGAAGTTATTTGGCTGCCTATAATTTGGCTGTCGTTTATGACATTTTCGGGATGACGGATAAGGCCAAACATTACTATCAAGAGGCAGCAAAACTAAATTATCAGCCAGCCATGACCCGCCTGAAATTATTAATGTAATTCAGGGCAGCTCCCTAAATGTATCTCAATTATTGCTGGAAAGGTGCCGATACATACAGTATAGGGATGTTTAGGGGGAATTAGTGATGGAGATTAGTTCCAAGGCTCAGATTAGCATACCTATCCAAAAAAGTGCGGATTTTCCCAATTCTGTGATTGCGGGAAGTCCATCTGTGGCCGAACGGACGCATACTGTATCCAAGGAACAGCTGGTAAAGGAAATCGAAAGCCTTAACAAATTTATCCAAACAACTAGTACCCACTTGAGATTTACCTTCCATGAGGAACTGAACGAGTATTTTGTTCAAATCGTTGATGACCAAACGAATGAAGTGATTCGTGAGGTTCCTCCGAAAAAAATTCTTGATATGGTTGCAAAGATGCACGAAATGATCGGTCTGTTAATTGATGAGAAACGATAGGAGGTTTTGTTATGATAAGTCCGATTCGCCTTGGGGGAATTGCATCAGGACTTGATACAGATAAGATCGTCAGAGACCTGATGAAAGTTGAGCGGGAGCCGCTCAACAGACTGAAACGTAAAAAACAGCTGGAAGAATGGAAACGCGACAGTTATCGAGAAATGAATGCACTTCTGCTTGAACTGCAGAAGTCGCTGGACAATCTGCGCTTCGCAAGTAATCTCAATAAGAAAAAAGCTGTTTCGAATAATGATGCAGCTGTGTCTGTGACAACGAAGGGAACCCCTTCTTTGAGCAGTTATACCATTAAGGTTACTCAGTTGGCACAGCCTGCTGTTCCTCCAAGTGCAGCACTGTCCGTCGATTCGTCCATTACAGATTCCAAGACACAAATTGGAAGCGACTTTTCTTTCTCCATTTCGACCAGCAAAGGATCTTCCGCCACAATTACGGTTTCGTCAACGGATACCATCGACAGTATTATTGCCAGAGTTAATCAGACCGGCACAGGGGTTAAGGCATCCTTTTTGAACAATAAACTGGTGTTTACGTCAAGTGACGGAAGTACATTCGATATAAACGTTTCAGGAGATGGCACCGTACTTGGAATGGGTCCAGATGGAACCACCACAAACTCGACGGCCGGGCAGCCTGGAACGCCGGGAATTGTGGAAATAAACGGAGTGACACATAGTATCACAAGCAATACCTTTACGTATGACGGTATGGAAATTAACCTCAAGCAGGTAACGACCGATCCAATCGTTATTAGTGTTCGTACAGATGAAGACGCCGTATTTTCGATTATCAAAAGTTTTGTCGACAAATACAATGAGGTCATTGAAAAGATAAACAATAAAATATCCGAGAAAAAATACAAAGGGTACGAGCCGTTGCTGGACGAAGAAAAGCAGGAGCTTCCTGAAAAAACGGCTGAAAAGTTGGAGAACATGGCCAAAAGCGGCATTCTCCTGCGAGACTCGATTCTGTCTAGTGGCCTTGATGCGATGCGGTTTGCTTTGTCTAACAAACTGGAGGGGGCAGACTCAGCGTTTGACACCTTGAGTGAGATTGGTATTACCGGTTCCCCCTATGGCAAATATGCGTACATGGAAAAAGGCAAATTGTACATTGATGAGACAAAGTTGCGGAAGGCAATCAGCGAAAATGGAGAGAAAGTAATTAACCTGTTTACCCAATACAGCAGCACGAAAAATTATAATGAAACCGGATTGGCTCAACGATTGTATGACGAGATTGGTAAGACTATCAAATTGTTGACAGACAAAGCGGGAAGTTCCACAAATCCGGTTGATGACAGTGTTATTGGACGCAGTATCGACAGCATTAACAGGGACATAAATCTATGGGAAGACCGTTTACAAAAGATTGAGGATCGGTATTGGAAGAGGTTCACTGCCATGGAAAGTGCTTTGGCCAAAATGCAATCACAAAGTACGTGGTTTATGAACTTGTTTGGCGGTCAACAGTAAGAGGGGGATGCCGATGTTGCATAATGCTGCACAGACCTATCAAACGAATCAAGTAACAACAGCAACTCCGGCTGAGTTGACGCTGATGCTGTATAATGGCGCACTCAGATTCTTAAAGCAAGCAAAGTCGGCACTGGAATCAAATGATTATGAGACAGCCAACAACAGTTGTATACGGGTACAAAATATTTTGTATGAGTTGATGGATACCCTGAATGATGCCTATCCGATTTCCGAACAGTTCCGTAAGATGTACGATTATATGCTGCGGCGTCTGATTGAGGCCAACGTGAAAAAGGATATTTCTGGACTCACCGAAGTTGAAGACTTTTTTCAGCAATTTCGGGATACATGGAAGGAAGCAATGATCCTGGCCAAACGTCAAGGGTAGGATGTGATCACAATGCCCGAGCAGATAGAGATGTTGGCTAGTCAGATCCTTCAGGTGACACGAGAGTTTCATGAGGACGTGTGCCAGGAAGAATCTGATGCCACATGGGACAATTTTTTGGAGCAACGACAAGTATTAATGACGTGCATTGATGAGGCCATTTCCCAGGGCGGCCAATTAAGCATGATAGCGCGTCAGTACTTGCAGGAAGCACATAGCCTTGATCAAACCATACGCCGTTTGATTATGGAGCAGAAAGAAACGGTTCAGCAAAAACTAAATGAACTTCAACAGCACAAGTCCGCCTTTGATAAATATAACTACACTTACGGAACTACAGCTTACGGCGCATTCTTTGATGTAAAAAAATGATGATAAGGTCAGCCAGTACAACATCTGGCTGTTATTTTTTTAAGAAGAGGTTTGGTAAGAGAGTAAATATTTCTGTCTAAAATTCCGATATTACTAATGGGGTATCGATAAATGAAAATTCCGATGAAAGCGAGTCTTTCTGTGGGAAAAGCAATGGCTTCCTAGCTGTTGTTTTTTCATATATTCAGAATTTAGGAGGGAAAATATGGGGATTGTTAAGAAGAGTGTCACTTTTATGTTGGCACTGCTTCTTGTTCTTGTCGGAACCCCGCTCAAGCCTCTTCATGCAGCTGTCAATGACTACATGTCGGTCAGCAAGAGCGTAAATCCGACGTCCATCTCCACAGAACAAGAAGCGGAAGTATCTCTTAGCATCAAAGGTACGCCACCGGTAAACGTGGTACAGCCGAACGATGTTATTTTGATTATTGACAAATCGGGAAGTATGAGACCCGAGTACAACAACGGTGAGGATAAGATTACCGCTGCAAAAGAAGCAGCAAAAGGGTTTATTGACCTGATGGATTTTTCCAAACATCGTGTGGGAGTTGTTGATTTTAGTTCAACGTCAACGATCGGATCATTTCCACTGACAACCAATGCAGCAGAAGCCAAGAGTTACATTGACAAAATCTATGCAGACGGTGGTACTGCAACCGGTGCTGCCATTGACAAGGCAATTGCTCTGCTCGAGAATCATCGACCAGAGGCTCAACCGGTTATCGTAATCATGACTGACGGTGATGCTACCGAGCCTCAGGGAAATGCTTACCAGTATGCTAAAGAACGAGCGCAGGTGGCCAAAGAAGCAGGAATTATTTTCTATACCATCGCGTTGTTGAAATCTACGGATAATCCTGATACCAGTGGGCCCAACCTGCTGCTGAAAGAAATGGCAACGACGGCCGCCCATCATCATTTTGTATTAGGTTCTCAAGGATTGGAAGAAATCTACGCGGCGATCGTAAAAGAAATTGGCCTGGCCTCCGCTTATGATGTGACCGTAACCGACGTTGTGGGACCTGATTTTGAAATTGTACCTGGGTCTTACGAAAATAACATACCTAAACCGGAAGTAACGGGTAATACGTTGGTGTGGAAGTTTGCTGAACTGAAAAACGATACACTGACGTTTACCTACAAAATCAGACCAAAGGATCCGGACAAGACAGGATTTTTACCTATCACGAAGACGGGAAATGCGATTATTACCTACAAAGACTATGCCGGAGCAAACCGCAGCAAATCAATTCCCAATGTCAATCTCAAGGTAACATATCCGGCTCCAATCGTCACCTCTATCGAACCAAGCTATGGACATCCAGATGGTGGAGAAACCGTTGTCATTAAGGGTGACAAATTCAGACCAAACGCCACGGTCAAATTTGGGGATTTCAACGCATCGAACGTAATAGTCATTAGTGCCAATGAGATTACAGCGGTAACACCTCCGGGTAAGCAAGGCAGCGTAGTGGTGAAAGTCACGAATCCGGATGGTCAATATGGCACCATTGGTTACAGTTACAAAACGGACCCGATTGTCACTTCGATTGACCCCAACAATGGTCCGTTGGCTGGCGGCAATACCATTTATTTTAACGGCAAATACTTCATGAATGGCATTACCGTGACCATTGGGGGGAAACCGGCACCTGTTACGGTCTTTACCTCCTCGACCTATTTCCGGGTTACCGTACCGGAAGGGGATGCACCGGGAGCTGTCGATGTTGTTCTAACGAATCCGGATGGAACGACTGTAACGGTACCCGGGGGATATACCTATAACGCTCCGCCGGTTGAGGAAATTTCCATTTCGTACATTTCGCCAACTACCGGCGAACTTAAAGGCGGCGAGTTGGTCTTTATACAAGGAAAGAAATTTGATCCGGCAGTCAAAGTCTATTTCGGTGAGAAAGAAGCAGCTATCCACACCTACTATTCTGCCGATCGCGTTGCTGTGATTGCACCAGCGGGTGATGCAGCCGGTGTGGTCGATGTAAAAGCTGTAAATCCTGACGGTAAAGCGGCAACGTTAGAAGATGCCTATACCTATAAACCGGCACCTGTTTTGCCCAAACCGGAAATCTCTTCGATTACGCCCAACAGCGGGTTGTTGGCGGGAGGAAACAAGGCAGTAATTTCGGGAAAGAATTTCCAATCCAAAGCCAACGTTTTCATTGGGCCTACTAAAGCAACTGTAACGTATCTGTCTAGTTCGCAAATTAACATTGACGTCCCGGCGGCGGCTGCTCCCGGAGAAGTCGATGTCAAAGTGGTAAATCCGGACAATCAAGAGGCTGTACTCCCCCTTGGTTACACGTATTTGGAACAACTTCCTCCTGAGCCGCCTGTCATTACAAATATTAACCCCGCAAGTGGTCCGCAAGCGGGGGGAACCGACGTATACATCGATGGGAAAAACTTTGAAAACGGGTTACAGGTATACTTTGGAGGACAGGAAGCAACTATTGTTCAACATTATTCAAAGACTCGTGTCCTGGTAAAGGCGCCTGCTTCCAATGTGGCCGGACCGGTGGATGTTAAGATTGTAAATCCGAATGGCGATGAGACGGTCAAGACAGAAGGATATACGTATATTGCGCCTCCGCCTCCTGCGCCACCAAGCATTACAAAAATATATCCGGCCAGTGGTCCAATGGAGGGAGGAACCGATGTTTATATTGATGGCAAGGAGTTTGCCAGCGGATTACAAGTGTACTTTGGCGGGATCGAAGCGCCAGTAACCCAGTATTATTCCAAAACGCGCATTTTGGTCAAAGCACCGGCTTCTTCAGTCGCAGGTCCCGTGGAAGTGAAGATCGTAAATCCAAGCGGTTTGGAAGCAGTAATAGAGGATGGGTATACCTATATTGCTCCACCTCCTCCTGCACCGCCAAGCATTACGAAAATCTATCCGACCAGTGGTCCAATTGCCGGTGGAACTGACGTTTACATCGACGGTAAAGAGTTTGCCAGCGGTCTGAAGGTGTACTTCGGTGATGTTGAAGCACCTGTCACCCAATACTATTCCAAGGTTCGGGTATTGGTAAAAGCCCCAGCTTCGTCAGTGGATGGGCCAGTAGACGTAAAAATTGTGAATCCAGATTCTCAAGAAGGCGTTCTTCCTGGAGCATTTACGTATATTGCTCCCAAGCCAGAACCGGTAGAAATCACCAAAATTTCGCCTGATGTAGGACTAACCACAGGCGGCGAATTGGTATATATCGACGGTGTCAACTTCAAAAAGGGAGCCGAAGTCAAATTTGGAGACATTCCTGTTTCTCTTGATTACTACTACAGCAGTTCCAGGGTGAGAGTTAAAGCTCCGCCTTCCAACGGTTATGTAGGTCCTGTTGACATTACGCTTACCAACCCTGATGGGCAAACGTATACGTACCCGAATGGGTATACGTATCAGGTGCCAATTCCTGTGATTACGAAGATTTATCCCGCGAATGGTCCGATGGCTGGCGGCACGGAAGTATATATTGACGGGAAAAACTTCCATCCAGACATGACTCTGACTGTTAACGGAACACCGGTCAATATCGCTACGTATTACAACAGCACCCGTTTTCGCTTTATTACGCCGAGCAGCTCGGTATACGGTCCAGTAGACGTAGTAGTAACTACACCGGATGGACAAAGTGCAACAACTACTTTCACATACGATAAACCACCGGAGCCGCAACCTCCGAAAATTACCAAGATCTATCCGACGAGCGGACCCGTCGCTGGTGGAACGCTTGTATATATTGACGGAACCGATTTTGATCCGGGAATGAAAGTCTATTTCGGCGATGTAGAGGGGGAAATTAACCATTATTATCATTCGAAGCGGTTTATCGTCAAGTCACCCCCTGCAGCTGGACCCGGTATCGTCGATATAAAAATCGTCAATCCGGACGGTAGAGAAAGTAATACGATGCCATTTGAATACAAATAAAAATTTGATATGTGGATCATAAAAGGTTGGACCAAAGCCTTCCTGGGGGCTTTGGTC
>NZ_JAGTPT010000030.1:0-61962 GCF_018195675.1 Brevibacillus sp. NL20B1 | reverse complement strand
CGTGTCGAACATTTTCTACTATATCACATTCGACTTTTGAGAGTCAAGACCTTTTTTCTATCAATCTTCGAGATCTTTTCTCTCATTTCGTCACCGCTCATCGGCGACATGGATTAATCTATCACATTGCAAATACAAAATCAAGGGTAATTTTAAAAGTTTTTTTGTCCCTTACAGATTGGGACAAAAGGCGCGTCCCCTCCTGATTCAATAGGAGAGGACGCGCCTGTTTAGGTTTGCATGCGAAAATTCTCAAGCCTGTATGGAAACGGCGCCGCGCATTTTGAAAAATTGATACATCAATACGGCGGCCAGCGCAACCAGTCCAGCGACCATGTAGACCGCTTCCGGGAAGATCAGCAGAACGCCGGCACCGATCAAGACGAAGCGTATCGCCCAGTTCATTCTGGTGAAGAGATACCCTTCGGTGGCAGCAGCCAGCGCCAGAACGGCCAGAATGGTGGTGACGGCAGCAACGGTGATGTCCAACACGCTGGAGTTGAGAATCATCAGGCCCGGTTTGTAGATGAAAATAAACGGAACGATAAACCCGGCCAGGGCCAGCTTGCAGGAAATCCAGCCAGTCCGCTGCGGATCGGAACCGGCAATACCCGCTCCGGCAAAAGCGGCCAGCGCAATGGGCGGCGTCAGATTGGCAATCGCCCCAAAGTAGAAAACAAACAGATGGGACGCCAGCGGATCGACGCCAAACGTGGACAGTGCCGGTGCGGCCATCGTCGCGGTGATGATGTAGCAGGGGATGGACGGCAGGCCAAGCCCCAGGATGATCGAGGCAATCATCGTGAAAAACAGCGTCATGAACAGGCTGCCCGAGCCCATCATCAGGATGATGTTGGCCAGTTTCAGGCCCAGTCCGGTGAGGCTGAACACGCCTACGGTAATCCCGACGGCCGCGCAGGCAGCGGCCACGCCCAGCGTATCGCGCACACCGGTTTCCAGCGCTGCCAGAATGTCGCGGAACCCCATCCGGCTGGACGGACGCAACGCAGCGATGATCACGGTAGCCACGATCGTCACTACCGCTACGAGCGTGGGCGTGTAGCCCATCATCAGCAGCACCACCAGCAGGATCAGGGGCAGCAGCAGATGTCCGCGCTCGCGCAGGACGTCCTTTACCTTTGGCAGTTCGTCCTTGCTCAGTCCTTGCAGGTTGTCGCGGTCCGCGCGCAGGTGCACCTGGACGAGCAGGCCAAAGTAATACATGATCGCCGGAATTAGCGCCGCGATGGCAATCGAGACGTACGGCACTCCCAGCGTCTCGGCCATGATAAAAGCAGCAGCTCCCATGACCGGCGGGAGGATTTGCCCGCCCACGGCAGCTGTTGCTTCCACTGCCGCAGCAAACTCCGGCTTGTAGCCGACGCGTTTCATCATCGGAATGGTAAACGAACCGGTCGTCACCACACTGGCTACAGCCGAGCCGTTGATCGATCCGTGAACCGCGCTGGCAATCACCCCTACTTTTGCCGGACCGCCCTTGCTGCTGCCGGCCAGAGCCAGCGACAGATCGTTAAACAGCGTGCCCATGCCGGATTTGGAGAGAAACGCACCAAAGATGATGAACAAAATGATAAACGACGCGGATACCGAGATGGCGTCGCCAAAAATCCCTTCCGTCGTCACGTACATGTAGTTGAAAATATCGCTCAGCGTATACCCCCGGTGACCAAATTCGCCCGGCAGGTACGGACCAAGATAGGCGTACGCGACAAAAATGGCGGCCATCGCCGTCAGCTCCCAACCGGCCACGCGGCGGGACGCTTCCAGCACCAACAGACAAGTGATCGTGGCAAAGGTCACGTCAAGCGCAGATGGAATCCCTCCGCGGTTGACGATGTCCAGGTAATAGATAAAAATATAGCCGGCCGTGCCCAGCGACACTACGGCAAACACCGCATCCAGCAGCGACAGATGTTTGCGGGACGCCTTTTTTCGGCCTGGATACAACAAAAAAATAAGGCATAACACAATGGCCACATGCAGCGACCGATGCTTCAAGGTCACAAACGGAATCGCGTACGCGGCGTACAAGTGATACAGGGCAAAAGCGATCGCCACGCCGGAGACCAGGAGACGCAGCCACTTTTTCTCAAACACGCGGTAGCGTGCTTCCATGTCGTACTCCTCCAGGACAGCCTGGGCCTTGCTCTCGTTCAAGCGGATTTCCTCCTGGCTGGGCATGTTTGCCTGCGTGCTCACCTACACGTCACTTCCTTTCTGCTTCAAGCTGTATAAATACCGGTACCACCACGGAAACCACCTGACGGACAGTTCCAACGACGTACCCAGCGGCAATACGTCCGCCAAGTTCCACTGTTGGCCTCCTGCAGTCAGCTTGTAATCTTTCCGTGAGATGACATACAGGACACGATCCCGCTGTTCGTGCAAACCGGATACCGTGATCCATCCGTCGCGGACTGCGACAACCGCGTCGGCAAACGCGGCCGGAACGCCCGCTCCAAACGATTGAAACGAGGTTTCGGCCAGCTCCATGCCGCGCAGACCATGGACACGGTACGTTTCCCGCCACGGGGTCAGCTCCACCGAATGAACCCATTCGATTTCAAAGCGGTCGTCCATCCCGAGCGGTACCGCTCCGATGATGTCCTGCCGATGAAAGTCCTTCAGCAGCAAAAAGGGGTGGGGCCCTGTCAGGACGAGCCCCACAACGAGGAGGAACACGCGCATCGCCCATCTCTTCATGCCGTCATCCCTCCCTGCTCCCTGGCGAATCGGTTCACAACATTATCGGGATTAGTTGAGTGCGCCAATCTCCTTGAAGTATTTTTCGGCCCCCGGATGGAGCGGCACCACCAGATTGCTGCCCGCTTCCTTCGGTTCGATCTCCTTGGCCGCACTGTGGGCGCCCTTCAGCGTGTCGAGGTTTTCAAAGAACGTCTTGGTCAGCTTGTACACCTGATCGTCAGACAAGTCGCTGCGCACCAGCATCAGGTTGCGAATTGCAGCGGTCGGCACCGGCTGGTCGTTCTTGTACAGGCCCGCCGGAATTTCCGCCGACACGAAGAACGGGAACTGCTGCGCCATTTTCTCCACGTCTTCCTTGTTGATCGGCACGATCTCCACGTCCTTGGTGGTCATCAGGTCGATCACCGTGGAGTTCGGCAGCCCGGATGTAACGAAGGCGGCATCAATCGTGTTGTTCTTCAACTGCTCGACCGCCTCGGCGTACGAGAGGTAGTCCGCCTTGATGTCGTTGTAAGTGAGGCCGTGCCCGGCCAGCACCATCCGCGCGTTTACCTCCACCCCGGAGTTGGGAGCACCCACGCCGACGCGCTTGCCTTTCAGGTCAGCCACGGATTTGATGTTGCGGTCTTTCAGCGTGACGATCTGCACGTAGTTGAGATACAGGCCGGCCATGGCCTTCAGGTCCTTGATGGCGCCGGCATCCTTGAAGTTTTCCTGGCCATTGTAGGCAAACGATGCTACGTCTGACATGACAAACGCCATGTCCGCTTTTTTGGTCTTCAACAGGTTGATGTTTTCCACGGATGCGCCGGTGGATTGGACAGAGGCGTTGTAGCCCAGCTTGTCCTTGTAAATCTTGGCCATCGCACCGCCGAGCGTATAGTACGGACCGGAGCTTCCGCCGGTGGCGATGGTCAAAAACTTCTGCTCGGAACCGCCGCCGGATGCATTGTCTCCTCCCGGCGCAGGCGAAGATGGGCTGCTGCAGGCCGCCACGGAGAGCACCAGCAGCGTGGAAGACAAAATGGTCAGCATTTTTTTCAACACGAATATTCCCCCTTACGCATTTTGCAACCGTTTACAATTTCTTTTAAAAAGCAAATGGCGTGCCAACCGACACTCACGCCGAAACACGGCGAAATTTTGCCGTTTTCCTGCCGCCGCCTATAAAAAACCGGCAAAAAAATCCCGTCCATGCGGAATTTTTTGCCGGTTCGCCAATTTTTCCGGGTTTCTGATAAATTACGAGGTTGCCTCCGATTCCAGGTACTGTTTCAGTTTTTGCCGCAGCCCCCGCTCGCTGATGCCCAACTGATCCGCCGTCTTTTTCCGGTGGCCGCCGTTTTGCTCCAGGGTGTATAAAATGATCCGCCGCTCCGCCTCCTCCAGAGACATGCCGGCCGGGATCAGGACGCCCTCTTGTCCGGCAGGGACCGTCCGGCTGCCTGATGGCCGCTCACTGACGGAAAACGGCAGGTCTTCTGTCGTGATGATCTCCCCCTGCGAAAGGGCGACCGCGTACTCGACGATGTTGGCCAGTTCCCGCACATTGCCCGGATAGGAATAGGCGTACAACCGTTTGAGCGCCTCCGGGCTGCACACTTTTTTCCCCTTGCCCAAATGGACGGCGTACAGGTCGAGAAAGTGCTCGATCAAAAGCGGGATGTCCTCGCGCCGCTCCCGCAGCGCCGGAGTGCGGATGGGAATGACGTTGAGACGGTAAAACAGGTCTTCGCGAAACGCTCCCCGGGCCACTTCCTCCTCCAGATTGCGGTTGGTGGCGGCGATAATGCGAATGTCCACCTCTTTTGCCTCGAAACCGCCGAGCGGCGTCACCGTTCGCTCCTGAATGACGCGCAGCAGCTTGGCCTGCAGGGCAAGCGGCATTTCCCCGATCTCGTCGAGAAACACCGTGCCGCCGTGTGAGCGCTCAAACAATCCGGCTTTGCGCTGAAACGCTCCGGTAAAGGCTCCCTTCTCGTAGCCGAACAGCTCGCTTTCCAGGAGCTGCTCCGGAATGGCGGCGCAGTTGACCACCGAAAACGGCGCGTGGCTGCGTATGCCCTGGAAGTGGATGGCCCGGGCCACCAGTTCCTTGCCCGTTCCGCTTTCACCGGTGATCAGGATGCTGGAGGTGATATCCTTCACTTTTTCGATCAACTGGTAGAGCTTCAGCATCGGCTGGCTTTTGCCGATGATCCCGGCATACGACTGCTGCTGTTTGACCGCTTCGCTCAGCACCTTTACCTGTCGGTGCAGATGTTGATATTCCAGCGCCTTGTTCAACAGCAGCCTGACCTCGTCCAGGTGCAGCGGCTTGGTCAGGTAGTGGTAGGCACCAGCCTTCATGGCGGCGACGGAAGATTCGATCGTGCCGTACGCCGTCATTATGATCACGGTTACATCCGGTTTGACGCTTTTCAGCTTGGCGAGCAAATCCAAACCGGACGTGTGCCCCAGGTTCAAATCCAGCAGGACGCAGTCGATCGCTTCCTGCCGGACGACGGCCAGCGCGCTCGGCTCGTCTCCGGCTGTCCAGACCGTGTAGTCGTCTTCCAGCGCAAACGACAGCGAGGCGCAGATGGCCGGTTCATCATCCACGATGAGCAAGTTGGGCATGGCTCTCCTCCTTTTCCTGTCGTTCAAACCACAGCGTAAACGTGGTTCCCTTTCCCTTCGCACTGCTTGCCTCGATCCGGCCGCCGTGCTCCTGCATAAGCCTGTCGCTCAGGTAGAGCCCCAGGCCGATTCCCTGGGCTTTGGTCGTATAAAACGGCTGGAACAGGCGGGACAGCTCCTCCGTGTCCATTCCTTCCCCGGTGTCGCCCACTGCCAGTTCCACGCCGCCCGCCCTGCTGTCAGCGCGGATGGTCAAGTGCTTGCGGGGACTGGATGCCATCGCTTCCAGCGCATTCATCACCAGGTTGATCAGCACCTGCTTCACGCGAGCCCGGTCGGCCCGGATCACCAGTTCGCCAGGCACGTCCACGACCACCTCCACCTGCTCGCGCTCCAACCGTCTGGCAAACAGGCCCAGTACGGAGCCGACCAACTCCCGCAGATCGACGTTCTGCATTTGCAGCGGTTTGGCACGGGAGTAGTCCAGCAGGTCCTCCAAAATGCGGTTCATCCGCTCCATTTCTTCCGGCACGTACCGCAGCAGTTCCGCCCGGAAGCGCTCGTCGTCCAGCTTTTTGGGAAGCAGCTCGACAAATGTCTTGATCGCGGTCAGCGGATTGCGCAGTTCGTGGGCGATGCCTGCCACCAACTGGCCGAGCGCCCGCATCTTTTCCTGCGCGACCAGTTGGGCCTGCAGCCGCTTCTGCTCCGTTCGGTCCTGCAAGCTGACGATCCAGCCCACGTGCTCATGGGAGGCGTTGACAAACGGCGCCATGTAGTAGTGAAAGACGCGGATGGAGCCGGGCTCCCACTGAAACTCCCCTTCGTACTGACGAGGGGGTAACTGCTCCAGCGGCGCCTCCAACGGCAATTGCGGTAAGAGGGAGGAGATGTGGCGGCCCAACACGCTGTCGGACAGGGACAGCATCCCGCGGGCCACCTGATTGACCAGCGTCACGTGGCCGCTCACGTCCAGCGAGAGGATGGCGCTCTCCGTGTTGTCCAGCACCTTGCGTTGAAACGCCAGCAAGTCGGCCAGTGCAGCCGTCTGCCGCCGCACTTCCTGCTGCAGCCGTTTGTTCCAGGTAAAAATGGTCACCAGCGTCACAACCACGATCGCCATCGCGATCACCAGGGCGATGACCAGTTTTCGCCACCAGTCGGTGACATGCAACGAATACGGTTCGAAGTACTGGCTGTACAACCGCGTATAGGTGCCGTCCCGATACAGATGGTTCAGTCCTTTGTTCAGCTTGTCCAGCAGCGCGTAGTTGCCCTCCCGCACGGCGAAGGCGTAGTCGGTCGGGTTGATCAGGCCGGAACGCATCTCAAAGTCGTCGCTTCTGCCCGCCTTGTCGAGAAAGTAGGCGGCGGTCCAGCGGTTTCCGATAAACGCGTCGGCTCTCCCCCGCATCAGATTGTCCAGGGCGTCCCGCTGGTTGAAGGAGACGAGCAGCTTCACTCTGCGGATGTCCTGCACCAGATCCATGCCGGTATTCCCCCGCTGCACCGCCACCACCTTGTCCTTCAAGTGGTTCAGGGTGTAGATCTCGTTGTCGTCCTTTGGAACCAGCAGCACCTCCGACATGGTGAAAAACGATTCGCTGAAGTCGACGACCTGATCGTACCGGCTGGTGTATTTCATCCCCAGCAGGACATCCGCTTTGCCGTGCAGCAGGTAGGAGACAGCATCCTCCCACTCCAGCGGCACGAACTCCAGCTCAAAGCCGTTTTGCTCGGCGATGGCCTGGATCAACTCGATGTTAAATCCGGAGACGTCGCCGTGTTCGTCCGTGTAGGAAAACGGAGGCAGCTCCTTGTCAAAGACGACCCTCAGCACGTCTCCGGCTGACGCATTCGCGGGGTACAGCCAGAGCACAGCCAGCAGGGCGATGGCCCACCATCGTCGGTTCACAGTGCTGTCCTCCTTCCGTCGCGTCGTCGTTTCCACGGCCGCCAATCGAAAAAGGCCCCTGCCTGGCAGAAGCCCCCATCGCAGCGGCGTGTTCTCCTGTAGGTGTCCTTCGTGCTGGTGCTTGATCGGTCCGTTGTTTGTCATCTCATCCACCAAGTCCGACGCCTGTCCGATCTATCGATCCTGTCGTTCGTTTCCGTGGATCTGTCCGGCCGTTTGCGTTTGCCGAAAAAAATGCCGATATGCACGCCGTCCAGGGTGTAGACAGAAAATACGCACCCGCGCAAATTATCAGACGGAAGTGTGCTGCGCACGGCCTCTGCGTACATCGCCCGCAGCGATTCCAGCAGCAGGTTGCTGTACTCGACCGCCTCCGATCCGACCGCCCACTTGGCCACTTCCTCGTCGTATCGCCATTCAAACTGCCGCACCAGGTCCGCTTCCGTGACCGGCCGCAGTTCCACTCGCTCTCCTTTGATCAATTGGCCCCCCGCCTTTTGAAAAGATGTTTTGCGAAAGCGTTTGCAAATCCATTTGCGATATTTCCGATATGCTGCATGATCACCACACCTTTCCATTCGGAGGATGTTTTCATTCTAGCAAAAAACCACTCCCCGGCAAAGGGAGTGGTCGGCGTGTAGACAAAGTCCGCGGCGCATGGGAGATCGGGCCCGCTCGCTCGCTTGACGCCCAGCACAGAAGCGGATGAAGTCCGCTCCAAAACGAGACGCGGGCAGGGGACAAACATCTGGGTATTTCAAGGAAGTGAGACTTGTGTCCCCTGTTGAGTCCCGCGTCTTCGTTTTTCCGCTGAGCAGGTCGTCAAAGGAGCTCGCTTGGCCCATCCCGCCATGCGATGCAGATTGTCTTTTCGCTTCGGTTGATGAATGGGCAGGCCTTTCGGCCTGGGAATCATTTTTTGTGGACGCTTACTCAATGAACCGTTTGTCTTCAGTCTGACCACTCCCCGGCAAAGGGAGTGGTGATGTGGCGTCAACGTCTTCTTCGCAGTTCGGCCAGCACGTCGTCCAGCGGCAGCTTTTGCTCCCGCAAGAGAACCAGCAGATGGTAGATCAGGTCGGCCGCCTCGTAGCGCAGTTCGTCGTGGCTGTGGTTCTTGGCGGCGATGATCACTTCCGCCGCTTCCTCGCCCACTTTTTTCAAAATCTTGTCGACGCCCTTTTCAAACAGATAGGTGGTGTACGCCCCTTCCGGCCGTTCCGCCTCGCGGGAGGCAATCAGCTGCTCCAGTTCGTTCAGGATGGCAAACCGGTCAGGGACAGTCGTCTGATCTGCCCCCTCCGCCGCTTCCCCTCCGGACGCAATCGTTTGGCCAAAGCAGGTGTACGAACCGGTGTGGCAGGCGGGGCCGTTGGGTATGACCTGCACGACCAGGGCGTCTCCGTCACAGTCGTACCGCATGGACACAATCCGCTGGGTGTGGCCGGACGTAGCTCCTTTGTGCCACAGCTCTTGCCGCGAACGGCTCCAGAACCACGTCTCTCCTGTCTGAAGCGACTTTGCCAGCGACTCTTTGTTCATGTAGGCGAGCGTCAGCACCTCTTTGCTCACGGCGTCCTGCACGATGGCGGGAATCAGCCCGTTTTCATCAAAGCGCAGCTGCCCAAGCAGTTGCTCAAAGGAAACGGTTTGGGTCATGGCCGCACGACAACTCCTTTCGCAAGCAGGTACTCTTTGACCGCCTGAATCGATGTCTCTTCGTAGTGGAAGATGGACGCGGCCAGGGCGGCGTCTGCCTTGCCCTCCGTCAGCACATCGTAGAAATGCTCCCGCGCGCCCGCGCCGCCGGACGCGATCACCGGAATGCCGACCGCCTCCGAGACCAGCCGTGTCAGCTGCACGCCAAAGCCTTTCTTTTCACCGTCGTCGTCCATGCTGGTGAGCAGGATCTCGCCGGCACCGAGCGCTTCAGCCTCCCGCGCCCATTCGATCACGTCCCGGCCCGCAGCGTTGCGTCCGCCGTGGGTGTACACTTCCCAGCGATCAGGGCCGACACGCCGGGCGTCGATGGCGACCACGATGCACTGCGAGCCGAACACGGTCGCCCCTTCGCGGATCAGCTCCGGCCGCAGCACGGCTGCTGTGTTGAGCGAGATTTTGTCGGCTCCGGCGCGCAGGATGCGCTTCATGTCCTCCACGCTGTTGATCCCGCCGCCGACGGTAAAGGGAATCGTGATGTTGGCAGCCGTCCGTTCGATCACGTCCACCATCGTCTTGCGCCCTTCATGAGAAGCGGAGATGTCGAGAAAAACCAGCTCGTCCGCCCCTTCTTCGCTGTACTTTTTCGCCAGCTCCACCGGGTCCCCGGCGTCCCGCAGACCGACGAACTGCACGCCTTTGACGACGCGGCCGTCTTTTACGTCCAGGCAGGGAATGATGCGTTTGGCCAGCATGCTACTCACGCTCCTCCATCCGGGATACCGCTTCCGCCAAGGTGAACGCGCCCGTGTAGAGGGCTTTGCCGACGATCGCCCCAGAGACGCCGTCCGCCGCGCAGGCTGCGAGCGTCAGCAGATCGTCGAGCGCGCTTACGCCGCCCGAAGCGATGACCGATTTGCCGGTGGCTTTCGCCAGCCCGGCGATCTCCTCCACGTTGGGTCCAGTCAGCGTGCCGTCCCGGGCGATGTCCGTGTAGATGAACGTCTCCGCTCCGTACGAGACGAGCCGCTTTGCCAGTTCCACCGCAGACACGTCCGTCGTGGTCAGCCAGCCGCGGGTGGCTACCATGCTGTTGCGGCAGTCCAGTCCGATCGCCACGCTGTTTTGGTACCGACTCAAAATCCGCTGTGTAAACGGCTCGTCCTCAATGGCCGCCGTGCCGAGAATCACGCGTGCGACCCCCGCCTCAAGATAGTCGGCAATCTGCTCTTCCGTGCGGATGCCGCCGCCCACCTGCACCGGTACCGGCACGGCGCGTGCGATCTCCTTGATCAGTTCGCCGTTGACCGGCTGCCCCGCCTTGGCCCCGTCCAGGTCGACCAGGTGCAGCCAGGACGCTCCCTGAGACACCCACTGGCGGGCCATCTCCAGCGGCGAATCAGCGTATACCGTCTCCTGCGCGTAATCGCCCTGGAACAGCCGTACGCATTTGCCGCCGCGAATATCAATCGCCGGGTAGATTGTAAATGTCATGCTTTTCCCCCCTCGCACTGTCCGGCAAAGTTGCGCAGCAGCCGCATGCCGGTGTCGCCGCTCTTTTCCGGATGAAACTGCATGCCGAACACGTTGTCCCGCCCGACAATGGCGGTGACGTCCTGATGGTAGTCGCTGGTCGCCAACAGCACAGCCGGATCGCTCACCCGCACGTGGTAGGAGTGCACGAAGTAGACGTAATCCCCGCTGTTCACGCCTTCCAGGAGGGGATGCTCCTGCTTTACCTGCAGCTGGTTCCAGCCCATGTGCGGCACCTTGTAGTCGCCGCGAAAACGGACGGCCTCCCCGCCCAACAGAGAGAGACCGGCGTGCGTGCCGTGCTCTTCGCTTTTTTCAAACAACAGCTGCATGCCAAGGCAGATGCCGAGAACCGGCCGACCGGACGCCGCGTACGTGCGAATACCCTCCTCCAGTCCAAGCCGGCGGATGTTGGTCATCGCGTCGCCAAACGCTCCCACCCCCGGCAGGATTACGCCGGCAAAGTCGTTCAGCCGCTCCGGGCGGGAGACAAACTCATAGGCGTACCCAAGCCGTTCCAGCGCTTTGCTCAAGCTGTACAAATTGCCCATGCCGTAGTCGATAATGCCGATCATCGTCACAAAACCCCTTTGGTGGACGGTACGCCTTTGACGCGCGGATCGATCGTCGTCGCTTCGTCCAGGGCGCGGCCGAGCGCTTTGAAAATGGCTTCAATCATGTGGTGCGTATTGTGGCCGTAGTGCAAAATGACGTGCAGGTTGATGCGCGCCTCCAGGGCGAACTTCCAGAGAAACTCGTGCACCAGCTCGGTGGGAAACTGCCCGACCACAGGCGACGGGTACGCCGCCCGGTACTCCAGGTGCGGCCGGTTGCTGATGTCGATGACCACCTGCGCCAGCGCGTCATCCATCGGCACGAAGGCGTTGCCGTAGCGCTTGATGCCCTTTTTGTCGCCCAACGCTTCGCGCAGCGCCTGGCCGAGGCAGATGCCGATGTCTTCGACGGTGTGGTGGTAGTCGATCTCGATGTCCCCTTTTGCCTTCACGGTCAGATCAAAGTGACCGTGGCGGGTAAACAGGTCCAGCATGTGGTCGAGAAACGGCACGCCGGAATCCTGTCTGCTTTCTCCCGTGCCGTCAACGGCAAAGGAAAGGGCGATGTCCGTTTCGTTGGTCGTGCGCGCGATCTGCGCCGCCCGTCTGTTGTCACTCATGATTGGTCACGCTCCTGCTCTTCTTTGGCAAAGTCGTTGAGCCGCTCCAGAATGGCCCGTGCGTGAGCGGCCAGCCCTTCCTGTTCCGCGAGGGTGACGATTTTATGGCCGTGCTCGCGCAGGTCCCGTTTGCTGTAGGACACCACGCTCGATTTTTTCACAAAGTCGTCCACCGACAGCGGTGAAGAGAAACGGGCCGTGCCGTTGGTGGGGATGACGTGGTTGGTGCCGGCAAAATAGTCCCCGACCGGCTCCGAGCTGTACGGTCCGAGGAAAATAGCCCCGGCGTTTTCCACCTTGCCCAACTGGTCAAACGGGTTGTCGATCAACATCTCCAGGTGCTCGGGGGCGAGCCGGTTCACCACCGCAAAGCCCTCGTCCAGATCGTTCACCAGCAAAATGGCGCCATAATCGCGCAGCGCCGCTTCGGCGATGTGACGGCGGGGCAGCTCGGCCAGCTGCCGCTCCACTTCCTGCGCCACTGCTTCTGCCAGCGTGCGGGACGGCGTCACCAGCACGGCGGCCGCCATTGGATCGTGCTCTGCCTGGGACAGCAGGTCAGCAGCCACGTAACGCGGGTTGGCCGTCTCGTCAGCCAATACGACGATCTCGCTCGGGCCGGCCACCATGTCGATGCTGACCAGGCCAAACACCTCCCGTTTCGCCAGCGCCACAAAAATGTTTCCCGGCCCGACGATTTTGTCCACCGGCTTGATTTGCGCGGTGCCGTAGGTAAGCGCAGCGATCGCCTGCGCGCCGCCCACCTTGTAGATTTCGTGTACGCCGGCGATACTGGCAGCGACCAGAATCGCCGGATTGATCCGGCCATCCGCTCCCGGCGGAGTGACGATGACCACTTCCGGGACGCCGGCGATCTTGGCGGGAATGGCGTTCATCAGCACGCTGGACGGATAGGCGGCTGTTCCGCCGGGTACGTACAGACCGACGCGCTTCAGCGGCCGGACAATCTGCCCCAGCACGGTGCCGCTTTCCTTGGCGGTAAACCACGACTGGCGCACCTGCCGCTGGTGAAAATCGCGGATGTTGGCCGCCGCTTCCGTCAGCGCAGCTTTCACCGCAGGGGCCACCAACGCCTCCGCCTCGGCGAATTCCGCCTCGCTTACCCGAAAGTTCTCCAGCCGGACCTTATCAAACTGCTCCGTATACGCCCGGACAGCCTCGTCTCCCCGCTCCCGTACATCGGCCAAAATGGTCCGCACCGCTTCCTGCTGTTCGCGTGTTCCCGCTTCCACCGATCGTTTCGCGTCGAACTGATTGGCTTGCACAATTCGCATCATTGCCGGTTACCTCTCCTTTCCTGTCGTTGGGGGGCTTTAGCGGGGGATCGCCTCCCAGAATTTTTGCGCGATGTCGTCCACGGCCTCGCTCTTCATCCGGTAGCTGGCCCGGTTGGCGATCAGACGAGTGGTGATGTCGCAGATGTGTTCCAGTTCCACCAGCCCGTTTTCTTTTAGCGTCCGGCCGGTGGAGACGATGTCCACGATCCTGTCCGCCAACCCGATCAGCGGGGCCAGTTCGACGGAACCGTTCAGCTTGATCACCTCGACCTGCTGCCCCTGCTCGCGAAAATAGCGGGAGGCGATGCGCGGGTACTTGGTGGCAACGCGGGGCGCCTCCGTCTGTCTCCAGCCGGGCAGGCCGGCCACCACCATGCGGCAGCGGCCAATGCGCAAATTAAGCAGTTCGTACACGTCCCGCTCCTCTTCCAGCAGCACGTCTTTGCCCACCACCCCGACATCGGCCACGCCGTATTCCACGTAGGTGGGCACATCTGTCGGCTTGGCCAGGATAAACTCCAGACTGGTGTTTTCGACCGGGATGATCAGTTTGCGGGAATCCTGCAGTTCCCCCGTCACCTGCAAGCCGGCCTGCTGCAAAAAGTGAACCGCTTCCTCAAAGATCCGCCCTTTCGGCATGGCAATCGTCAATTTTTGCGCATTGTCGGAAAAACTCATCTCCTACTCCCCCTGTTCCGTAAGGCAGATAAACTCGCCGTCGGCCTGCTCCCGGCACAACGCCGCCTCCGCCTGGTCGCGCACCAACCGCGTCACGACGACCCGCCCCTCCTGACGCAGCCGCTGCGCCTCGGCAAGCCCGTCCTTGCGCTGTCCTTCCGTGTAGCAGAGCAGCACGGGCGGCTGTTCCGGCGACGGGGCCAGCGACGTCACCTGCATCAGCCGGTCCATTTTAATGGCAAACCCGGTCGCCGGCGCAGGTCGTCCAAACTGGGCCAGCAGGCGGTCATAGCGTCCGCCTCCCACCAGCGGCGAGCCCAGATCGGCAGCATATCCCTCAAACACGACACCCGTGTAGTAGTCCAGATTGCTGATCAGGTTGAAATCAAGCAGCAGCGCATCGGTCACGCCGTACGCCTCCAACGCCTCCCACAGTGCCGAGATATTCTCGACCGCCCGGCGCGCTTTGCCGTTTGTCGTCAGCTCGCGGGCTTCGTCAATCTTGCCTTTGCCCCCGCGCAGCCGCAGCAGCGCATGCAGGCGGCGACGGTCTTCCGCCGCGATGTCCAATTCGTCGGCCAACTGCCGGAATCCGACAAAATCCCGTTCGTACAGGAACCGGCGGAACTGGTCGCGCACCGTCTCGTCCGGCACCGTCTCCTCCAGCAGTCCCTCGACAAAATCAACATGGCCGATTGCGATCCGGAACGTCTCCACCCCGGCCGCACGCATACAGAACACGGCGAGGGCAATCGCCTCCGCGTCAGCGTCCACGCTCCCGTCTCCGACCAGTTCGATGCCCGTCTGGAAAAACTCCGCGTTGCGGCCCGCTTCCTTTTCCTGGGCGCGAAATACGTTCGTCTGGTAGTACAGGCGAATCGGCAGCGGCACGTCCTTGTACAAGGAAGACACGACGCGGGCAATCGGCGTCGTCATGTCCGGCCGCAGCACGACCGTGTGGCCCTGTTTGTCCAGCAGCCGAAACATCCGATCGGTCAGCGTCGCGCTCGCCATCCCCACTGTGTCGAAATATTCCAGCGACGGGGTGACGATCTCCCGGTATCCCCACCGTTCAATGCACTGCCGCAGCGCCCGCTCCAAATGCCGTTGTCTCGCCAGTGATTCCGGCAGTATGTCCCGCATCCCCAGCGGTTTTTCAAATCCCAACGGCTTTGTCATCGCTCTTCCCTCCACACCGATTTTGCTTTACTCTGCTAATATGGTAGCAAACTAAAGTGTTATGTAGAAGATTATCACGGAACCCCCTGACCGTCAACCGCAACAGGAATTATCAAGCAATTCAGTCATCTTGCCCCGCAACGAGCGCATCTTCCGAAAAAACAGCACAAAAAGCCCCGGACGCTCTGTTCACGACACAGCGTTCGGGGCTTCAGACGAAACAATTATTCCGCGACTACTCCGGCCGATCGGTACTTGCTTCCCGAATGATCTGCATCGGATTGCCGCCGACAAACGCACCGGGGGGAACGTCCTTGTGCACGACGGTACCTGCGGCGACAATTGCTCCATCGCCGATCGTCACGCCCGGCAGAATGGTGGAGTTGGCTCCCACCAGCACGCGGTCACCGATGCGCACTTCGCCCAGCCGGTATTCATCCACCAGGTATTCGTGGGCAAGGATCGTGGTGTTGTAGCCGATGACACAGTTGCGGCCGATTTTGATCAGCTCAGGAAACATGATGTCCATCATCACCATCAGGGCCACAGCTGTTTGCTCCCCCACCTCCATGCGCAAAAAGGTCCGATAGAGCCAGTTTTTCCAGGAGAGAAACGGCGTATAGCGGGCAATCTGAATCACGAGAAAGTTTTTGACCACTTTCCAAAAACTCACAGTCCGATACAACTGCCACAACGAGTTGGCCCCGTGGACGGGAAAACGCCTGGTCTGTCTCATCTGCTTGTCCTTTTGCCTCGCCTTCTACAAGTCGGAATCGCTGTCTTCCAGGATCATGTCAGACTGCTTCTTGGAAAAGTGGACGGCAGCATTGTAGCCCATCCGCTTCAAACGGAAATTCATCGCCGCCACCTCGATGATGACGGCCAGATTGCGTCCAGGGCGGACAGGCACGGTGATGATCGGGATTTCCGTGTCCATGATCTTGATCTTTTCCTCATCCAGTCCCAACCGCTCGTACTGCTTGTGCGGTTCCCACAGTTCCAGCTGGACCACCATGGCAATGTTCTTGACATTGCGCACAGCCCCGGCACCAAACATCGTCATCACGTTGATGATCCCGACCCCGCGGATCTCCAGCAGATGCTGAATCAGCTCGGGGGCACTGCCGACCAGTTGGCCGCCCTGGGTCTGGCGAATCTCCACGGCGTCATCCGCCACCAAGCGGTGCCCCCGCTTCACCAGCTCCAGCGCCGCCTCGCTTTTGCCAATCCCGCTGGAACCGATAATCAGCACGCCCACCCCGTAAATATCGGTGAGCACGCCATGGATTGTCGTCGTCGGCGCCAGCCGGTTTTCCAGGTAATTGGTCACTTTTCCGACCAGAGTGGTCGTCGCCAGCGGGGATTGCAGCACGGGAACGCCGCGTTCGTTGGAGACCATCAGCACTTCTTCCGGGACCGGCTGGTTGCGCGTCACACAAAAACAGGGTGTCCGCTCCTGCATCAAAAAGCGCATCCGTTCCAGCCGTTCTTCCCGGCTCAACGTCTGAAAAAAATTGATTTCCGTCAAGCCGAGGAGTTGGATCCGCTCGTCCGCGTAATAGGAATAGTAGCCGGCGAGTTGCAGTCCCGGCCGGCTTAAATCCGTCACGGTAATCTCCCGGCCCAGCCCTTCCTCACCGCTTAATACTTTCATTTGGAAATGCTCTGCGAGATGACTCACTTTAGTCTTGCGCACGTTTGATCCCCCTTGGGCAAATCCTCGTCCTGTTCTTGTAAGTTCATTGTAGCGAAACCGCCGCCGACACGACAACTCTTGACCAAAGACGGAATTGTCCGATCATTTACATTTTTCGACTTCTTTCATAAGATAGAAATGATGCCGCTCTGGCGTGTTATATATATTATTATAGAAGCAATACATTCAGTTACATACCCTGGTCAAGATTGAAAGGAGGCAAGACCTTGGAGTTCCTCTTGCGATTCGTACTTATTGACGTACCCGAAGCCTTCCTATTGCTGGCCATAGGTTTTGCCATCTTCAATCGCTCTGTCTTCGAAGATTGGAAAAAAGCCTTGTTATTCAGCATGCCGTTTTCCGCTCTCGGCGAAATGCTGGGCTTGTTGCAGGTCGCGTATCAACCGAAAATCTTGTTGATGTTTCTTTTTTTCATTCTCTTGCTGCGTGTTGTTTACCACACGAAGCTGCTGCCGTCCGTAGCGATGGCGACGATCGCCTTGGGCAGCACGATCGTGGCGGAATTTGTTCTCATCTTGATCTTTAACAGTCAACAAATCTACTGGATCGACATCCTGGAAGGAAAGTGGTTGCAGTACGTCGGCAGTTTACTCTATTTGCTCGTCCTGTTCCTGTTTTGCAGTATCATGCGCGTGCTAAAAGTAGACCTGGGACGGCTCATCCCCCGACATCGGCACAACCGCTACCTGTTCATGCTGATTCTGATGGGCAGCGTCGAGTTTTTGCTGATCCTGTTTATGAATACGTCCTTTTTCATCCGGGACAACAACTCGCCGCTCTTCCAATTTTACACGCCCCAATTTCAATTGGTCTTTCAGCTTTTTATTTTGGCCTTTTTTATCGTCATCGTGATTTTGTTCCGAATTTATATCAATTTGACGATCAACCGTGTGGAAGAAGAGACGGAAACGCCCTATTTGCAAAACATAAACGACCTGCTGACGGCCATCCGTTCGCTCAAACACGATTCACTCAACCATTACACGGCGATCAACGGTTTTATCAAAGAAGGATTGTTCGATCACGCTCGCGAATATGTACAGCACATCCTGAAGGAGACCGTCTCCATCGAACAGGCGGCGGAGGCGAGCGTTCAGGTGCTGAAAGGCATCAAAAATCCCGCAGTCTGTTCCCTGCTTCAGTCCAAAATGGCAGTCTGTCTGGCCGAACGGATCTCGTGTACCATTACCATCTCCGGCTCCGGTCAGTTTTCGTTTATCAAGACCTACGACTTGATCAAGATCCTGGGCAATCTGTTTGACAATGCCATTCGGGCCACCTCCCACGAGTTGGAGGAGGATCGTTACATACATTTCGAGTGGGGGCAGACCAAACGGGAACAATACCTGTACATCGAAAACAGCGGTCCGACAATCCCAAAAGAAAAACTGCAGGAAATCTTTCAACTGGGCTATACCACGAAAAAGGACGGTGAGGGCGGAGTCGGTCTGGCGGTGGTCAAATCAGTGACCGAACGCTACGGCGGCAAGATTGCAGTGAAGTCTGAGAATGGCGTGACCAGTTTCCGCATTTCCTTTCTCTCCAGATAAATCAAGGAGGGGTGCTGATGGGTTGGACCCGAAACGTATCCAATCGCATCGCCAAACGCCTGACCATGGAAGGTTCGCCTTATACGGCGGGCCAAATTTCCCACGGCATCGAGATTTTTCTGCTCAATCTGATCAATGCCGCCGTGCTGCTGCTCGCAGCCTGGCTGTTGGGAATCTTCCTGGAAACCCTGTGTTTTTCCCTAGTTCTTTTCCTGCATCGCGTGATTACCGGGGGCGTCCACTTGAAAAATCCGTGGACATGCCTGATCGTCGGCCTGCTGATAATGCTGGGGGGCGGCTATCTGGTCAAACACTTCCCGCTGCTCCCCCTACCAGCGGCCTATGCGCTGATCCTGCTCGGGTTTGGCACGGCGTTTGTCATCTACTATCGACACGCACCCGCTGCGCACAGCTACGTCAACTATCAGCCAAGCGTTAAGCAAACAAGCAGAAAAGTTGCATTCAGTCTGCTGGGATGCGCTTGCATTATATCGTTTGTACTGGTAGAATTATCCTATAGACTAGCAATGACCTACACACTGGCTGTATTTCTTCAGTCCTTGTTGCTCCATCCGGTAGCATTCCGGTTGGTAGCCCGCCTGGAAACAACCATTTTGAAAGGGTGGTAGTGATGAAGAAACTCGTAAAGCTGACGTGTGGTTTTTTTGCTTCCCTGTCAGCACTGAATCTTGCTGGCATTCTGAAAGTTGGCGTCTTTTATGAACCGCTTCCCCCGGAACAACGAGAAAAACTGGTATAGTTCATATACAGAAGCAGGTCCACTCGCTGCACGAGTGGACCTGTTTTTTCATTCGCGTTATCTTGTTCGCAGGTTGAGAAAGCATCTACGGACCGGCTGTCCGTTGTTCACCGCTTCCCGCGCAATTCCTGCTCCCATCGCTCAAAAAATTGCACCATGAAGCGGTGCCGCTCTTCGGCAATCCGCCGGGCAGCCGGTGTCATCAGCTTGTCCTTCAAGCGGCTCAACTTCCACTCGAATTCCTTTGCCGGTGTGTGCTGGTCAGGGTCGTCGGAATGGATCGGCTGACCGATTACCCCGGAATAAGCAAATGCTCGAGCCACGCCGATCGCACCGATGGAATCCAGTTTGTCGGCATCAAACAAAATCTGCTCTTCCCTCGTCACTGGCAGTCTGTCCTTGCGATAGCGGTGAGCGAGAATCGCGCTCTGGATGCGGGCAATCACACCCTCGTCCATCCCTTCGTCGCGCAACAGCACAGCTGCTTCACGCGCGCTGATTTCCGCGTGGCACTCTCCGGTCCGCTTCTCCTCGGCACGGCCAATGTCGTGCAGGAGCGCGGAGAGACGAAGGACGGTCATGTCCGCTCCTTCCTCCCGTCCGATTCGCTCGCACAGGGCGATCACCCGCAGATTGTGCTGCCAGTCGTGGGCCGGGTCCTGTCCGTCAAAATAGCGCCGCGCCGTTTCCACCAGCCGCGGCGGCAGCGAAGCCAACGCCTCTGCCGCGTACCCCATGCTCTCCTCGCCCCTTTGGTTCATGCGATCCGGTTCCGCCCGGACTGCACCGCTCTTATTTGGTAACCAACTGCTCCAGCTTGGCCAGCGTCCGGGCGCGGTCCCGCTCCAGGATCGGCTTGAGGAACTGACCCGTGTACGATTCCGGCACTTCCGCCACTTCCTCCGGCGTCCCCGTGGCGACGATCTGACCGCCGCGCGTGCCGCCCTCCGGCCCCAGGTCGATAATGTAATCCACCGTCTTGATCACGTCCAGGTTGTGTTCGATCACAAGCACGGTATCGCCATTCTCCACCAGCCGCTGCAGCACTTTCAGCAGCCGGTCGATGTCGTCCGTATGCAGCCCGGTCGTCGGTTCGTCGAGAATGTACAGCGTCCGTCCGGAACTGCGGCGATAGAGTTCCGACGCCAGTTTGACGCGCTGCGCTTCCCCGCCGGAGAGGGTCGTGGCCGGCTGTCCCAGCTTCATGTAGCCAAGCCCCACGTCCACCAGCGTTTGCAGCTTGCGCTCAATCCGCGGCTGGTTGCGGAAAAACTCCAACGCGTCCTCGATCGTCATCTCCAACACGTCAGCGATGCTCTTGCCCTTGTACTTCACTTCCAGCGTCTCGCGGTTGTACCGCTTGCCGTGGCACACCTCGCACGGCACGTACACATCAGGCAGAAAGTGCATCTCAATCTTGATGATCCCGTCGCCGCTGCACGCTTCACAGCGGCCGCCCTTGACGTTAAAGCTGAACCGTCCCTTTTTGTAGCCGCGCACCTTTGCCTCGTTGGTGGAGGCGAACAAGTCGCGGATGTCGTCAAACACCCCGGTGTAGGTGGCCGGGTTGGAGCGCGGCGTGCGGCCGATCGGCGACTGGTCGATGTCAATTACCTTGTCCAGGTGTTCCAGACCGGTGATGCGTCGATGTTCGCCCGGCTTCGCCTTGGCCCCGTTGAGCTCGCGTGCCAGCGCCTTGTGCAGGATCTCGTTGACCAGCGTGCTTTTTCCCGAGCCGGAGACGCCTGTCACCGCGACAAACATTCCCAGCGGAATTTTCACGGAGATATTTTTCAGGTTGTTTTCCTTGGCTCCTTCCACCGTCAGCCACTTGCCGTTGGGCTTGCGTCGCTCCAGCGGCACCGCGATGAACTTGCGCCCGCTCAGGTAGGCGCCTGTCAGCGAGTTGGGGTCATTCATCACTTCTTCCGGCGTGCCGGCAGCGACCACTTGGCCGCCGTGAATCCCCGCCCCAGGGCCGATGTCGATAATGTAATCGCAGGCGAGCATCGTGTCTTCGTCGTGCTCCACCACAATCAGCGTGTTGCCCAGCTTGGTCATGTGCTCCAGCGTCCGGATCAAGCGGGCGTTGTCCCGCTGATGCAGACCGATGCTCGGCTCGTCCAGGATGTAGAGCACACCCATCAGGCTGGAGCCGATCTGGGTCGCCAGGCGAATGCGCTGCGCCTCTCCGCCGGAAAGCGACCCCGCCGCCCGGCTGAGCGTCAGGTAATCCAGTCCCACGTCGATCAAAAAGCTCAGCCGGGACTTGATCTCCTTGATAATCAGGTTGGCGATCTTGGCCTCTTTTTCACTCAGCTCCAGGTTTTCGATGTACTGGTACGCCTCCGTAATCGACAGGTCGGTCAGCTCGGATATGCTTTTGCCGCCGACGCGCACCGCCAGGCTCTCCGGCCGCAGCCGATGCCCTTTGCAGACAGGGCAGGACTTCTGGCTCATATAGCCCTCAATCTGCTCGCGGATGTGGTCGGAGCTGGTCTCCAGGTGGCGCCGCTGCAGGTTGGGGATGACCCCTTCAAAGGCGATCGTTGCTTCCCGTACCTGGCCAAACTCGTTTTCGTAGCGGAACTGGATTTTTTCCCCCTGGCTGCCGTACATCAGGATTTGCCGATGCTCGTCGGGCAATTCCTCGTACGGAATGTCCATGCTGATGCCAAAGTGGCGGCAGGCGGATTCCAGCAGCTGCTGATAGTAGGTGGACGACTTCGGCTCCCACGCTTCAATGGCGCCCTCGGCCAGCGTCTTGGTCACGTCCGGCACGACCAGGTCCGGGTCCACTTCCAGCTTGACGCCCAGCCCGTCACACTCCGGGCATGCGCCAAACGGGCTGTTGAATGAAAACATGCGCGGCTCAAGCTCTCCGATGGAAAAGCCGCACACGGGGCATGCATGCTTTTCGCTGAACAGGAGCTCTTCCTGCTCGATCACGTCGACGATTACCTTGCCGTCCGCCAGGCGCAGCGCTGTCTCCAGCGAGTCGGCCAGCCGGGCCTGTACGTCGGGCTTGACCACGATCCGGTCGACAACGACCTCGATGTTGTGCTTTTTGTTTTTCTCAAGCTTGATCTCTTCGGACAGGTCACGAATCTCCCCGTCCACCCGTACACGGACAAATCCCTGCTTGCGGATGTCCTCCAGGAGCTTGGCATGCTCTCCTTTCCGCCCCTGCACCATCGGGGCGAGAATCTGCAGACGGGTGCGTTCAGGATACTCCATCACCCGGTCCACCATCTGCTCGATCGTCTGCGACTTGATCTCAATTCCGTGTTCCGGACAAATCGCCCGCCCCACGCGGGCATACAGCAGCCGCAGATAATCGTAGATTTCCGTCACGGTGCCCACTGTGGAGCGCGGGTTGCGGCTGGTCGTCTTCTGGTCGATGGAGATGGCCGGGGACAGCCCTTCGATTGAGTCCACGTCCGGTTTGTCCATCTGTCCGAGGAACTGGCGGGCGTACGCAGAGAGGGATTCCACGTAGCGCCGCTGACCTTCGGCGTAAATCGTGTCAAACGCAAGCGACGACTTCCCGGAACCGGAGAGTCCCGTCAGTACGACGAACTTGTCCCGGGGGATGACGACGTCGATATTTTTTAGGTTGTGGGCGCGAGCGCCTTTTACTACGATGTTTTCCAATGGCATGTACATACCTCTTTTCTTAGAGCTCTGCCTTCAGCTCCAGTATCAAGTCTCGCAGTTCGGCCGCGCGTTCAAACATCAGATTTCGTGCTGCTTCCTTCATTTCTTCTTCCATCCGTTCAATCACGGCCAGGCGGTCTTTCTTCGGCATCTTCTTGAAGTCTGCATGCGGCAGGTATTCCGCTTTTTCTTCTGCCACCCGCGTCGCCTCGATCACTTCGCGGATGGCTTTCTTCACGGTCTGCGGCGTAATGCCGTGCTTTTCATTGTACGCGATCTGGATGGAACGGCGCCGCTCCGTCTCCCGGATGGCTGCCGCCATGGAGTCGGTGATCCGGTCGGCGTACATGATGACGCGTCCCTCGGCGTTGCGGGCCGCCCGGCCGATCGTCTGGATCAGCGAGCGTTCGTTGCGGAGGAAGCCTTCCTTGTCCGCTTCGAGAATCGCCACCAGCGACACTTCGGGAAGGTCAAGCCCCTCCCGCAGGAGGTTGATCCCGATCAGCACGTCAAATTCCCCAAGTCGCAGGGAGCGCAATATCTGCATCCGCTCGATCGTCTTGATGTCGGAGTGCAGGTAGCGTACTTTGATCCCGATTTCCTTCAGATAGTCGGTTAAGTCCTCGGCCATCTTTTTCGTCAGCGTCGTGACCAGCACGCGCTCATCCTTGGCGATCGTGGCCCGGATCTCGCCGATCAGGTCGTCGATCTGCCCCTTGATCGGCCGCACGGAAATGGTCGGGTCAACCAGGCCGGTGGGACGAATCACCTGCTGCACCAGGACCGGGCAGTGCTCCAGCTCATACGGGCCAGGCGTGGCAGAAATGTAGATGGCCTGATTCACCTTTGACTCAAACTCTTCGAAGGTGAGCGGACGGTTGTCCCGCGCCGACGGCAGACGGAAGCCGTGTTCGACCAGGACGTCCTTGCGCGCCCGGTCCCCGTTGTACATCCCGCGAATCTGCGGCAGGGTCATGTGCGACTCGTCGATGATGACGAGGAAGTCCTTGGGGAAATAGTCGAGCAGCGTGTATGGCGGATGTCCCGGCGGCAGCCCCGTCAGGTGGCGGGAGTAGTTTTCGATGCCGGAGCAGAAGCCCATCTCCGCCAGCATTTCCATGTCGTAGCGGGTGCGCTGCTCCAGGCGCTGCGCCTCCAGCAGCTTGCCTGCGGCGCGCAGTTCGGCCAGCCGCTCTTCCAGCTCCGCTCCAATGCTCTGGATGGCCCGCTTCATTTTCTCGTCGCGGGTCACGTAGTGGGATGCCGGAAAGATGGCGACGTGGTCGCGCTGGCCGATAATCTCTCCGGTCACCACGTCAATCTCCGTGATCCGTTCGATTTCGTCTCCGAAAAACTCCACGCGGATCGCATGTTCGCCGTGGGACGCGGGGAAAATCTCCACGACGTCGCCACGGACGCGGAAGGTCCCGCGGACGAAGTTGATGTCGTTGCGGTCGTACTGGATGTCCACCAGCCGGTGCAGCACCTCGTCCCGGCTTTTCTCCATCCCGACGCGCAGCGACAGCACAAGCTCCCGGTACTCTTCCGGAGAACCCAACCCGTAAATGCACGAGACGGACGCGACGATGATCACGTCCCGCCGCTCGAACAAGGCGCTGGTGGCCGAGTGGCGCAGCTTGTCGATCTCGTCGTTGATGCTGGAGTCTTTTTCAATATAGGTATCTGTTTGGGGAATGTACGCTTCCGGTTGGTAGTAGTCGTAGTAGCTGACGAAGTATTCGACGGCGTTATGGGGGAAAAACTCCTTGAACTCGGCGCACAACTGTGCCGCCAAGGTCTTATTGTGGGCGATCACCAGCGTCGGTTTGTTCACCTGGGCGATCACCTGCGCCGCCGTATAGGTTTTTCCCGTACCGGTCGCCCCCAGCAGCGTCTGGTGACGCTTGCCCGCTTTTACGCCCTCCACCAGTTGGGCAATGGCGGTTGGCTGGTCACCGGACGGCTGATACTCCGATACCAATTCAAAACGGTCCATTCCCTCGTTCATCTCCTTGTCACATGTCATTTCCCATTATAGCACAATCGTTCAAAAAATAAGCGGAAATTCGAACAAATGTTTGTCTTCACCCGCAGTCAGCTTCTGCCGATACTGATAATGAGTCTCTACGTATGTGTAAGCGACACACCCGACATGTCAGGGAGGATCGTCATGGCAGGTACAGGAAGCGTTAACAACAATCCATACATACAGCCCAGTTGGAGCTACAAAGGCAAAAAAGAGTTTACCACCGAGATGGACCAGAACGCCTTTATGAAACTGCTGCTGGAGCAGTTGAAAAACCAGGACCCGCTCTCTCCGATGGACAACACGCAATTTATCCAGCAGACCAGCATGATGACCATGGTGGAAAAGATCACGAAAATGGCCAACCTGATGGAGCAGTCCAACAACAGCATGCTCACCCTGCGCGAGTATGAGGGCCTGATCGGAAAGACAGCCACCTACGATTTGCAGCTGGTGGACGAGCTGACCGGCGAAGTGATCCACGAGAAAAAGTCGGGCGTCATCGAATCGGTCTCCATGGATAACGGCAAAATCTACTTCCGGATCGCGGGCGAACAGACACCAATCCCGCGCGAATGGGTGAAGGGCCTGGAGTCCAAAGGCTTGACCGGAGCCGAACTGGACAACAGTCTGAAGTACGCGGACATGATCGGCAAGCAGATCTCCTACAAGGAGACGCGGCAGGTGGACAGGGACGGCAATCCGGATACGACAGACGACATCACCACCATTGAAGAGATCAAGGACGGCGTGATTGTCGGCTTTGCGATGAAAAACGGCAAAGTGGAATTCCAGTTGGACAACGGCAAGACCATCAAGCTGGAAGACGTGGTCGGCATGTCGGTGAAGCCGGACAATCTGCCGATGAACAACACGCTCCAGTACGCGCAGATGATCGGCTACACGATCACCTACACCGAGACGTCCACCAACCCGGACGGCACCACGTCCACCACCGAGAACACCGGCGTAATCAAAGCGGTCAGCATGAAGAACGGCGTCGTGGAGTTCGTCCTGGAAGGCGACAAAAAAGTGAAGCTGAGTCAAATTGTCGGGTTCGAGGCCACCGCGCCATAATCCGGGTGCCTCCCCTCACACAAGACAAAAAAACAGCCGTACCGGCCGAACAGGCTGGTGCGGCTGTTTGACTTTCGCTGGCCCGTTTCATTCACGGACGACGACGCTCCCGGTATGTCCATCCACATAAACGGTCAGGTCCACCTTCGGTTTCACGCCGCAATAGCAGTAGGAACGCGACTGCCGGAACGAGAGATCGTAGGCAAGCTGCCAGGTCTGCCCTTCCGTATGCAGCCAATCACCGCGGACGTACATCAGTTCCAGCGGGTACGCATCGAGCAGGGCCGACACCGCCTGCTGTTCAGAGACAGCCGCTGCGGGCGAGGGATAGCGGACGTCGGCCCAGTCTGGTTGAGCGAGCCACACTTGCTTGATCGAACCGTCCAGCGGATTGACGGAAATGGTGTACGCCCCCTCTTCCTCCATTTCGTCCTCCCAAACGACGGGAATGCCATTGACGATCGGATCGGCTGTGATCGTGGTCCAGTTTTCCCCTCCCGTATCCTGTACGCGCAGCTTGTGCGTACCAGCGGGCAGCAAGCGCTCCAGCAGGGCGGTGGCAGCCGCCCAATCCCGCTTTTTGTCCGTTGGGGGCCCCCCGTGCAGTCCATCGTCCAGCACGACGTTGATGAGCCGGCCTGTTGCGGCGTCCGTCTTCAGCAGGACGTGGGTGCGCAATGCCGGACTCAGACCGCTGGGAAACTGGCCCAGGGCATATACCTTGTCCCGGTCGCCCACGCCCTCTTCAAAAAACCCCCAGATAAAAAAGCGGTGCTGCTCACCGTTGTCCAGCATGTCCGTATAGATGGTCACCGGCAGCTTTTGCACATCCGCCCCCAGTGCCCGCTTGACCAGTGCCTGCGCTTCCGCTTCTGTCCGCGCTGTCCATGCTTCGCCTGTTCCCGTCACGGTCAGCGTGCGAACCTCTGCTTGTTGACGGGATGCTGCCAGTCGGCTCCCCTTCACGGCATCCAGCGCGCTGCCGGAGTGCGGGCCGTGCACCACGCCATCCCTGATCGCGTAGACCAGCCGGGCCTCGACCGGTGTGCGGCTGTCGGATCGACTCGGCAGCAGATAGACGGGCTCCAGCGGATGACTCTGGACGTAGCGCTGCTTGGCTGTCTCGGGGGACATCGCCCGCTGCGCGGAAGGAAACGACGCCGGGCTCCATTCTTGATAAAGGGCGCCGTCAAAGGTGCGAAACCCGACAATCCGGCCGGACTTGTCTGCCGTGACGAAGCAATCGTAGCCATCATCAAGCGGGATGTCGTGGATGGTGCGAACGAAACGGATCGTCCTGAGTTCGCCCTGGCGCGTCACGCCGCGGGGACGGTACGACAAACCGTTCGGATGCAAGCGGGACAAAAATGCCGATGCCTTTTCGATCACCTGCTGATCTTCAAGCGCGGGTCCCGTATTGGGCTGCTCCGGCGCAATCTCCAGGCTCAGCAGATCGCCCGTCTGCGGATGAAAAACGGCCCAGTCCCTGCTCTCCTCCGCATCGCCACGGATCCCAAACGTGACCCTATCGCCGCTGATGCCGGGTCCGTCGACAGGTCCGGAGTAGACGACAACGCGGCTGGCCAGCTCCGGAACGAGCCTGACCAGATGCTGTATGCCTTTGGAGACCGGCGCGGGGATGGGATCGGGTGCCTTCTGCGTCTGTGCAGACTCTGCATGCGGCGCAACATCTGCATGCGGCTTCGAAAGAGGGGTGGCCGCCGCCATTTGCGAAACAAGCAGGCTTGCCGCCGTAAGCGCCCCTGTCCAGAACACCGCCGCATACTTTCGATATGCTCCCATCTGGTTCATCCTTTCTCTCTTTCCAGTTCACACCCATTTGACGCAAAAACCGGTTGATTCGTTGCGGTCTGTCAAGCCCGCCGGCAATAAAAAACCGCCCGAAACCCGGACGGCCGCGCGTAAGCGGCAGGGTACGGGTTCAGGCGATTGGTTACGCACCAATATGTAACTTTTCCAATTTTTGTTTGATCAACTCCACCACGCCGACCCGCTGCATGTCCACGTACACCCGGGTAGAGGCGTCGGGAACGACGATGATGCCGAGCTGGTGGTGGTTGCCCGCGTAGACGGCGCACTGCACAAACTTGATCTCACCGTCGCGCGTGAGCACCTCCATTTTGCAAAAAGCCGGATTCACCTGCAGCGCCGGGTACAGGTCCTCTTTGTCGCGAACGTTTAGCCCGTTTACCTTGACGATGACCTCTCCCGGCCGAATGCCGATCTCTTCCGCCGGCGTTCCCGGTATGACCGCCATCACCTTGACCCCTCGGGACGAAGGAACAAAATACGGCGCCCGCTGCCGTTCCTGCCATTGGCTCAACAGGAACAGTCCTTCATGCCCCAGGAGGGCAAACAGCGCGGCCAGCAGCGTCAACGGAGCCCACCAGACGGCCAGCGCAGCCAGTCCGAGCAGCCCCACCGCGTACAGCGCCAACTGCCTGGCGATTTGACGCGCCTTCCCTTCCGGCGTCTGCGTCTGCGTCCAGTCGGAGTAACCCGTCACTGTCGGCAGCAGCAGGAGGCCGTACGATGCGGTCTCGGGCGAAAAGAACGGCCAGCCCGGATAAAGCGCTCCGCTCAGACTGCCCGGCTCCACCTGCACAAACAGGGCCAGCGGTGTCAGCCAAAACGAATGCAGCAGGTACGCGCCCACAATCCGCCCCCGCTTTCCTTCGACAAACAGGGGCGAGGCGTCCCGTCCCCCATTCCAGCTGACGAGCATGGCTTCGATCAGATGCATCACGGCGACCAGCGCCAGAAGCGGCAGCGGCTTTGCCTGTCCGATCGCATTCCACACCGGGCCGATCACCGGGATGTCCACCGCCCCCGGAGCCACCTGGGCAATCATATGGAGCAGGGTCAGCAAGCCGGCTGCGTAGGCAAAACACAGAAAGCGCAGTCGAATCAGGGCGAGCAGCAGCGCCAGCCCCCACAGCAGCCAGAGGTCCTGTACCTGGACCACGATACCCAGCCCCACGGCCAACAGGGAGACCAGCAGCCCTCCCGCTGCTCCCATGCCCAGGGAACGCATCGTCTGGAGAAAGGGCGTCTGGATGCGCACGGCAAACAACTGCCGTTCCAGGTTCATCTGCTTGCGATAGTGCAGGTAAATGACGAACAGAAACAGATAGAAAAACGGGTGGAGAAAAAACTGCCCAAACCCGTATGCAATCGATAGGAGATCGCCATGTAATGCCAATTGCCTCACCTCTGTCGCAAAAAAGGAACCACGGCTTTCTCTGCCGTGGTTACCATTTCTACGACTGGCAAGGGATTCCCTGCCTGGCTGCGCTGGATTATTTTGCCTTCGCATCGCGGCTGACGACGTCCAGCGCCTTTTGCAGCTGGAGGTCGTTGTCCGGCTTTCTGATTTCATCCCGCAGGCTGTCCTCCAGAGCCGTTCGCGTCGCCGCATCCACCTTGCCGGTGACCGGCAGTTTGTGCGCCGCCTGGAACTGCTTCACCGCCTGCTCTGTCTTTTCGTCGAAATAGCCGTCGTTTCGGCCCGGCGACAGCTTCAGGCCGCTGAGAATCAACTGCAGGTTTTTCACGTCGCTGCCGGCCATGTCGCGGGCCAGCACCTTGTCCGTCGGCAGTTGGGTGGCGTTGAAGTAGTCCGGCTGGGAGACCTTCACGTCCGGTTCGATGCCCTTTTCGTGAATCCAGTTGCCTTTGGGTGTCAGCCACTTGGCGATGGTCAGCTTGAGCTGGCTCTTGTCCGCCATCTCCATCGTGCTTTGCACCGTGCCTTTGCCAAACGACTTCTCCCCGATCAGTTTATAGCCGCCGCTCTCGCGCATCGCGCTGGCAAGAATCTCGGAAGCACTGGCGCTGCCTGCGTTGATCAGTACGGCGATCGGATATGGTTTGGCCTCGTCGGACTTGGAGAAGTATTCTTCCTTCTCCTTGCTGTTCGATCCGTATTCGATCTGGACAATCTTGCCCCGATTCGGGATGAGCACTTCGCCGATCTCTTTGACGGCCAGCAGATACCCGCCGGGGTTGCCGCGCACGTCGATGACCAGGCCGCCGATCCCCTTTTTCTCCAGGTCGGCCAGTTGTTCCTTGAAGTGGTCCGCCGTATCGCTGGAGAATTGGGTCAGGCTGATTACGCCGATCTTGACCCCGTTCTTCTCAATGATCTGACTGGTGACCGTCTCAATCGGGATGTCGTCCCGAATGCAGACGATGGTCAGCGGCTCCGGCACGCCCGGCCGCATGATCTTGAGCACCGCTTTGGTGCCTTTGGGCCCGCGGATTTTGGTGACCGCCTGATGCAGGTCCAACCCTTCCAGCGACTCACCGTTGACGCTGATAATCTGGTCGTTTGGCTTAAGCCCCGCCTTTTCCGCCGGGGAATTTTTGAACGGGGAGACGACGGTCACGCGTCCGTTTTGCATCGTCACTTCCGTCCCGATTCCCTGAAAGGTGGAGTGAAGCGTCGAGTTGAACTCTTCCGCTGTCGCGGGGTCCATGTAGTCGCTGTACGGATCTTTCAGCGAACCGACCATGCCGCTGATCGCCCCTTCGACCAGTTGGCCGGTCGACACGTTTTCAATGTACTCCTGCTTGATGGCCGAATAGGCTTCCAGCAGCTTTTTAAACTCTTGCGGATACTCCTGGCTGCCTCTGAACAGCGAGCTTGCCGAAGCAGTTATCGTCCCGTTGCTGCTCCCGCCAGCCCAGTTTTTCATCAGACCCATGGTGAGAAAACTGCTGGCGACCATGGATACAAGCACAAGCGCAAGCACGGAACGTCCATTCCATTTCATCGTCACGACACCATCCTTTGTGCTCCCGTAAGAAAAGGTATGCAGCTAGTGTATGCAACTGCGCATGGCAATATTTGCCGAAAAACCGTTACCGCATGCAGGGGAGCAAGGTCGACAGCTGCTTACGTACCGAACAAATGAAGACGTCTGCCCGATTATGCGTTTTCTCGGACCGCTGACCCATTCACCCTGTTCATATCTGCCAGTCTGGCCGCTTCTTGGTTGATTGATGCAAGAAACAGCAAACTTTTCTTCTTTAAATTTTATGGCCGCAAAGCCTGTTCTCCTGCTTGTTCCGTTGCGCTTGCTCATCTGTTGCTGTCTGCGGCCGCCTTCCTCCTGCATAAGCCGGCGAAAAACTGCGGTATAATGGCACACCTCTCTCATTGTACCACACGCGCAGGGGGCGGCAGAGAGTTGACGGAAACTTCCAATCACCGACTGTGTGGGGAGGAGAAAAGGGATGAGCGTCAGGCGGTACCCCACCGCAAACAGCAGCCGATTGAACAATCGGGAAGCCCGGAAAGTGACCGTGATTCCTTCTTTCCGTGCTTCCCGTTTCTGCGAGAACGCGTATGGTTATCTGAGATACGGCATCGGGTCAACGGCAACGTCATTGCGATAGACGGTAAAGTGCAGATGGTTGCCGGTGGAGCGTCCCGTGGAGCCGACTTTGGCAATCACCTGACCGGTTTCGACTCGTTGTCCCACCGACACCAGGATACCGCCTTCCATGATGTGGCCGTAGAGCGTGGTCAGCTCATTGTTGTGCTTGATCATCACCGTGTTGCCGAACCCGCGGGCATAACCGGCAAACATTACGATGCCGGGTGCTGCCGCCTTGATCGGCGTCCCTTTGGGCGCGGCCATATCCACGCCGTTATGTCCCGCCGAACGGCCGGTGAACGGGTCGCTGCGCACGCCGAAACCGGACGAGAAGCGGAACAGTCCGTCATCGATCGGCAGCGCCAGGCGTCCGCCCTTGTAGCCGCTGCCGCTGGAAGTCATGGCGCGCAGCCGTTCCGCCATTTTGGCCTCTTCCTGCTTCATCAGGGCGAGCAGGCTTTGTTCCTCTTCTTCGAGAATTTCGTGGAGCTCGCTTTCTTTCTTTTTCAGCTCTGCCTTGACCGCGACGCTCCGCTTGTACTGCTTGTCCAGTTCAGCCTTGAGCCTCTCCGCCTCTTCGTACATGTCAGCGTAGACGGCCAGTTGATGGTCAATCTCTTTCTTTTTCTTTTCGATGGTTTCCTTGTCGCGGATATTGTCCTCCAGAATGCGGGTGTCCTGTTCGGCAATCAGCCTGAGCCCCTGCATCCGGGTGAGGAAATCGCCGAAGTCGGAGGCGCCGAGCAGCACGTCCAGATACGAGACGTTGCCGCGTTCGTACATGGATTTGACGCGCGTCTTGAGCAGGGCATCACGTTTGGCCACGCGCTCCTTGGCCTCATCCAACTGATCCTGCGCCTCGGCCGCCTTTACCTTGGTCTCTTCCATCTGCTTTTCCAGCTTGTTCAGCTTTTTTTGCGTCTCGTTGCGCTTCAGGTCGATGTGCATCAGCTCATTCTCCAGGTCAGCCTGCTTGCGCTGAAGCGACGAAATCTCCCCTTCGATCGCTTTTACCTGGTTTTGCTGTGCTTTTTTCTTTTTCTTGATCTCATTCAATTCCTGGTTGATCTTGTCTAGGGATGCCTTACTCGCTGCCAGGCCCACGGTCGCCGGTACGGCTGCCGCACTCAACAGGCCCGTCACCAAGAGTGATAGCAGAATCTTCTTCTTCCTCATGGTACTCCTCCCTAGTGAAATGTGTTGTCTCTTTTCACACGCCCTAGATGCGCAGGAAGCGGCGGACAGACACGAGGCTGCCCCAAATGCCGATAAACGCGCCAATGGCGGCCAGGATTAGCGCCACCTGGTAGGCGAGCGGGAACAACGGCAGCAGTTTGAAGAGTTGGACAGCCGGCATGCTGCCGTAGACGGCGTCCAGCAAATAGTAGTAGCTGACGGTGAGCAGCACGATCGGGATCAGCGCACCCAGCAGTCCCATCAGCAGACCTTCGACAAAAAACGGCCAGCGGATAAACCAGTTGGTCGCGCCCACCAGCTTCATGATCTCAATCTCCCGTCGGCGGGCCACGATGGTCAGCTTGATCGTGTTGGCAATCAAAAACATCGCGGTAAAGCCCAGACCGACGATAAAGGCGATGCCCACGTTACGAATCGTACTGGTAGCGGCAAACAGCTTTTCGACTGTGCCTTGGCCGTAGTTGACGCTTTCGACGAACTCCAGCTTTTTGATCTGCCCGGCCACGTCGGCGGTGTCCTGCGGCAGTTTGGTCTTGACGACGTACGAGTCGGGGAGCGGGTTTTCCTTTTCCAGTCCGTCAAACAGGTACGCCTTCTCGCCCATGCTCTCCTTTAGCTGCTTGAGCCCCTCGGCTTTGGGAATAAACACAACTGATTCCACTTTGGGAATCGCGCGAATGTTTTGTTCCACTTCCTTGACGTTTTCCGGAGTGGCCAGCGTATCCAAAAAGACGCGAATCTCCACCTGCTTTTCCACTGTTTGGGCCAGATGGTTGACGTTCATTGCCAGAATGAGAAAGACGCCGAGAATCAGCAGGGTAATGGTCACGGCACTGATCGAAGCGAACGTCATCCAGCCGTTCCGACCGAGGTTTTTGACCCCTTCGCGGACGTGGCGTCCCAGCGTTCTAATCTTCATAACCGTATTCCCCTCTCTGCTCGTCACGGACAATCTGTCCCGCTTCAATGGCAATTACCCGTTTTCTCATCGTGTTGACAATTTCGCGGTTATGCGTAGCCATGACCACTGTGGTGCCGCGCTGGTTGATCTCTTCAAACAGATTCATGATCTCCCAGGAGGTGTCCGGGTCCAGGTTGCCTGTCGGCTCATCGGCAATGATGATCCCTGGATTGTTGACCAGCGCCCGCGCCAGAGCGACGCGCTGCTGTTCGCCGCCGGACAGTTCGTTCGGCAGCATTTTGGCCTTGTGCTTCAATTTGACCAGGCCCAGCACATCCATCACCCGCGGCCTGATTTGCTTGGGGGGCGTCTCGATCACTTCCATGGCAAACGCCACGTTCTCGTAGACGCTGAGCGTCGGCAGCAGTTTGAAATCCTGAAACACCACGCCGATGCTGCGGCGCACCATGGGAATCTGCCGCTCCTTGATCCGGCTGACATTAAAACCGCCCAGGAAAATCTGGCCTTTGGTCGGTTTTTCTTCCCGGTACATCAATTTGATAAACGTGGACTTACCTGCACCGCTCGGTCCCACCACGTAGACAAATTCGCCCTTTTCGATGCGAACATTGATCCCTTTCAACGCATTGGTCCCGTTGGGGTAGGTCTTCCACACGTCAAACATCTCGATCAAGCCAATCACATCCTACCTTGTCAGTTCCTTGTTATGTAGTACAAAATCAGTCCGCATCCATCCATGTATCTGTTGGTTGATTGTTTCTCTATGTTTCTCTTTCCGACAAAGCTCGCACGGATCCGTCGTCCGCTGACGCTTGGTGCCAAAACACAGCGGCGACCGCTATCTCTCCTATTATACCACCCGATTTCGATGTGGGAATCCACAAAATCTCTCATTTCCTGTCGATTTCCAAAAACTTTGGCACCAATCCGACAGATTCGGCCCTGCACTTGCAAACTGGTTCCATCTACGATGATGGTCTACAATATAAGGGAATCCGCTCGGAAAGGAGACGTTTTCCATGGACAATTTTGTCTATCATAATCCCACCGAATTGATCTTTGGACGCGGGCAGCTGGAAAAGCTGAAGGAAAAAGCCGCCCAACTCGGCTCCACCGTCCTTCTGGTCTACGGCGGCGGCAGCATCAAGCGTAACGGCCTGTACGACAAGGTCATCGCCCTGCTGCAGGCGGCGGGCTGCACCATCCACGAACTGCCCGGCGTGGAGCCCAACCCGCGGCTGTCCACAGTGAAGAAAGGGATTGAACTGTGCCGCCGCGAACGGGTGGACTGGATTCTCGCGGTGGGCGGCGGCAGCGTGATTGACGCCTCCAAAGCAATCGCGGTTGGGGTGCCGTACGAGGGAGACGTCTGGGACTTCTACACTCGCAAAGCCCAACCACAGGCAGCACTGCCGCTGGGCACCGTACTGACGCTGGCAGCGACCGGCTCGGAGATGAACCGGGGCAGCGTCGTCACCAACTGGGAGACGAAAGAAAAATTTGGCGCTGGCACAACCTTCCCCACCTTCTCCATCCTCGATCCGGAGAATACCTTCAGCGTCCCCCGCGACCAAACGGTATACGGAATCTGCGACATGTTGTCGCACGTGTTTGAACAGTATTTCACCCACACGCAGGAGATTCCGCTGCAGACCCGCTTTGCCGAGTCGATTATGAAAACCGTAATCGAATACGCCGAACGGGTGCTGGCCAATCCGGAAGACTACGACGCTCGGGCCACCATTCTCTACTGCGGCACGATGGCCCTGAACGGCACCCTGCCGGTCGGCGTGGAGACGGACTGGGCCACCCACTCCATCGAGCACGCGGTGAGCGCCGTCTACGACATCCCGCACGGCGGCGGACTGGCCATCATTTTCCCGAAATGGATGCGCTACGTCTACCGCGAAAACGTGGAGCGCTTCAAGCGCTTCGCCGTGGAAGTATGGGGCGTCGACCCGTCCGGCAAGACGGACGACGAAGTGGCGCTGGAGGGCATCGCCGCCACAGAAGCGTTCTTCGCCCGCATCGGAGCCCCGACCCGTCTGGCCGACTACCAGATCGGCGACGAACATCTGGAGCTGATGGCGGAAAAAGCAACGCCATTCGGCCCGATCGGCCGTTTCAAAAAGCTGACCAGCGACGACGTGGCCGCCATTTTGCGGATGTGCCTGTAACGTCAGAACAAACGAAAAAAACGGATAGGAGCCCCATCAAGGCTTCTATCCGTTTTTTTTTGTCTGTGGCTGCCGATCGGCTGGCACGAGTCTGTCGCTGCCGGCCGGCATGACCGATTATGGCCGAAGTCCACCGTTGCCGGCCCGTCTTGGCGATCAGGTGAGCGTCAAGGTACGGGACGTACTCCCACTCCCGCGCAATCCTGCTCACACCGGCGAACCGACGTCAATCAGCGATTCAATCATCACTTTTTGGCTGTTTTTCTCCACCCACGCGTGCGTCTCAGCCAGCAGGCTGCGATACGCGGCGATCTGCGCCTCCACCTGGCTGCGGGCGGTGCCGCCCAGCACGTTGCGCGCATTGACGACCGTTTCCACGGCCAGCGCCTCGTACACGTCCTCCCCGATTGCCTCGGAGAACTGCCGAAACTCATCCAGGCTCAGGTCCAGCAGGTATTTTTGATGCTCAATGCAGTAGAGCACCGTGCGGCCCACCACTTCATGCGCCTGACGGAACGGCATGCCTTGGCGAACCAGGTAGTCGGCCAGATCGGTGGCGTTGGAAAAGTCCTGCGTCACTGCCTGGCGCATCCGGTCAGCTTTCACCTGCATCGTCTGGATCATCGGCGTCAACAGGGCGAGCGCCCCGTGCAGCGTTGCCACCGTGTCAAACATGCCTTCCTTGTCTTCCTGCATGTCTTTGTTGTAGGCGAGCGGCAGCCCTTTCAGCACGGTCAACAGGCCGATTAAGTTCCCGTAGACGCGTCCGGTTTTGCCGCGCACCAGCTCGGCCACGTCGGGATTTTTCTTCTGCGGCATGATGCTGGAGCCGGTGCAAAACGCGTCATCCAGTTCCACAAACGAAAACTCCTGGCTGCTCCACATGACCAATTCTTCGCAGAGGCGCGAGAGATGGGCCATCAGGAGGGAAGCGTCCGCCAGAAATTCGACGATGAAGTCCCGGTCGCTGACAGCGTCCATGCTGTTCAGGTAGATGCCGTCAAACTGAAGCAATTCGGCTACAAACGTCCGGTCGATCGGGAATGTCGTGCCGGCCAGGGCGCCAGCGCCGAGCGGCAGGATGTTGACCCGTTTCCAGCAGTCGCGCATCCGCTCGATGTCGCGCTGCAGCATCGAGACGTACGCCATCAGATGGTAGCCGAACAGGACTGGCTGGGCCCGCTGCAGATGAGTGTAGCCGGGCATGACCGTGTCGAGATGGCGGTTGGCCTGTTCCAGCAGTGCCTCCTGCAGGTACGTGGCCAGCTGGATGATCTCCATCAGCTTCTCCCGCAGATAGAGGTGCATGTCGAGCGCCACCTGGTCATTGCGGCTGCGCCCCGTGTGCAGTTTGCCCCCCACCGGGCCGATTTCCTCGATCAGCAGCTTTTCGATGTTCATGTGCACATCCTCGTGCTCGACGAGAAACTGCACCTGTCCCCGCTCGATCTTCTCCTTTACCTTTTTCAGACCGGCGATGATTTGTCTGACTTCCTCCATCGGCAGGATGCCGCACTTGCCCAGCATCGCCACGTGTGCCAGGCTGCCGACGATGTCTTGCCGCCACATCTGCTTGTCGAAGGTAATGGAAGCGGTATATTCCTCCACGAGCTGGTTCGTCGGCTTCGTGAAGCGTCCTCCCCAGAGTTTCATTGCACGATCGCATCCTTTTCGTCCAAGATCTTAATTGCCGTTTTCGCATTTTCGCGGAGCACGCCTTCATTCACCTGGGCGTACACCTTGGTCGGCAGGCCCCACAGCTTGATGAAGCCAAGTGCCGCCTTGTGGTCAAACTGATCGCCCGCCGCATAGGTGGCCAACTCGTGGCTGTAGAGCGACGACGTCGATTTGCGTCCGACGACGATGGCGTGTCCCTTGTGCAGCTTGACGCGCACGACACCGGTAACATACTGCTGTGTTTCCTCGATAAACGCCTGCAGCGCGCTGCGGATCGGCGAATACCAGAGACCTTCGTAGATCACCTGGGCCATCTTTTGCTCGATGATCGGCTTAAACTGGGCTACTTCGCGCGGCTGCGTCAAGAACTCCAACTCGCGGTGCGCCAGAATCAGCGTGGTTGCCGCCGGCGTTTCGTACACTTCGCGGGACTTGATGCCGACCAGGCGGTTTTCCACGTGGTCGATTCGGCCAACGCCGTGGTTGCCGGCGATTTTGTTCAGCTTCAGAATCAGCTCGGCCAGCGGCAGCTCTTCCCCGTTCAGCGCGGTCGGCACGCCTTTGACAAAGGTGATCTCAATCTCCTCCGGCTGGTCCGGAGCATCAGCGATCGATTTGGTCAGCTCGTACGCACCCTCTGGCGGGGCCGCCCAGGGATCTTCCAGAATGCCGCACTCGCAGCTTCTGCCCCAGAGGTTTTGGTCGATGCTGTACGGATTGTCCAGATCGATCGGAATCGGAATGTTGTGCTTTTTCGCGTACTCGATCTCTTCGTCGCGGGACCATCCCCATTCGCGAACGGGCGCGACGATTTTCAGATTAGGGTTCAATGCCGTAAACGACACGTCGAAGCGCACCTGGTCGTTCCCTTTCCCGGTGCAGCCGTGGGCGACCGCCACCGCTCCCTCTTTTTCCGCGATCTCCACCAGCACGCGGGAGATCAGGTAACGGGACAGCGCTGACACCAGCGGATACTTCCCTTCGTACATGGCGTTCGCTTGCAGTGCCGGCAGCACGTACTCCTGGGCGAACGCATCCTTTGCATCCACCACGATCGATTTCAGCGCCCCCACCTGCAGCGCCTTTTTCTGCACGAACTCCAGGTCCTTGCCCTCACCCACGTCCAGCGCGACTGCGATCACGTCGTAGTTGTACGTTTCCTGCAGCCACTTGATTGCTACCGATGTATCTAAACCGCCCGAATAGGCCAATACGATTTTCTCTCTAGCCATCGTTCCCTCTCCCTGTGTGAAAATTTGTTCATGAGTAATTATACAAACTAACTTATAAAAATACAACCACTTTTCTATGCTGTCCTTTTCACTGCCTATTACCTGCTTACCTGCATCAGGCTGCGTGGGCGTAAAGCTGTTCCGCCATGCAAAAAGCCGGACCCCCCTGATGGTTGTCCGGCGCTTCCTTACTTGCGGGCGTAAGGTACCTCGGGAACGTATTCTTTTCCTTTGTGCGTGCCGATCCACTTCAATTCGGCCACGGCCAGCCGTTCAAAATTTTCCGCCACGTGAATGTCGCCCTGCGCCCTCCATCCGACGAAAACCGGATACATCCGGCGGTAAAAGCCGTTGATAAACCACATGTCAAACAGCAGGTCGGGATGAACGAGGCCGTTTTTATGCAGCACACCTACCATCTCAAAAAAGCCGTACAGCGTCACAAAGTGGTTATAGCCTTCGCTGCCGCGCGGAAAGTGTCGCAAAAACGCGTCGTAATCCAGCCCCTCTTCCGCCAGCGAGGTGTCGAACCACTGTCTCGCGGCCCGCAGCCGTTCCGATTCAAACTGATCATACAATTTCAGAATAATGTCCGCATCCTTGTACGTAGGAATCAAGCGCCATCACCTCACAAAAAGCTGCAATTCGATTCCAGTATGTCCCAGTCCAGGTAAAATGACAAGCATTGGTTGGAATTTTTCCACAAATACCCGGCATGTGAACAGCAAAATCCCCGTCTCGTCCGAGCTCCGGGGCCTTGCTGATGAAAAAGTAAGCAGGAGGCTACCCTATCGGGCCACCTCCTGCAGATGCCGCTGCGGCTGCGCGTTCTGCCGTATAATCGTTTCCAATTCATCGCGGGGCAACTCCCTGATGATGCGAATGAAATGATAGGCCAGTTCGGCGTCGAACTGCGTCCCCGCCCCGCGGCTGATCTCCTGCAGGGCCTCCTCCACCGGCAGTCCTTTGCGGTACGGCCTGTCCGCCACCATCGCGTCGAAGGCGTCAGAGATGGCCAGAATGCGGGCCATCAGCGGAATCTCTTCGCCAGCCAATCCGTCCGGATAGCCCTTGCCGTCGATTCGCTCATGGTGCGAACGGATGGCCGGCAGCAGTTCGTGAAACATGCCCGCCTGCAGGATGATATCATATCCAATCACCGTGTGCTGCTTGATCTTGTCGTACTCCTCCGGTGTTAATTTTCCACGTTTGTTGAGAATCTGATCCTCAATGCCGATTTTGCCGATGTCGTGCAAAATCCCGCCAAAATACACCTCCGCCGCCTTCTCCTCCGACAGCCCGATCGCCCGGGCAATCTCCCGTCCCCAGTGAGCCACCCGCTGGGAATGGCCGCTCGTGTAATGGTCACGGGCATCGATGGAAGCAGCCATGGCAGTGAGGAACTTGTGATTGAAGGATTTGATCTCGTCCATTTTTTGAGCGAGTTTGTGAATGCTTTCATAATATTGCCGTAAGACGATACTAATAATGACAAAAGCCGCTACCAAAGGGATGAGTGCAAGTACTCCGTAGTGATCAACCAGTCTTGCTCCCATACCCCCTATTATCAAAAGCATAATGTAGGTAGCGGAACCGCGTGTCAACATGTTTTTCACAGCAGTCGTCCAGAGAACACCGCTGTAGAAAGCGATCAAAATGGCACATAGCAGAGTGTTTACAAGCCAATATGCAAGGATCAGCAACAGGTCGGAAATCGCCCAAGGAACATGAAGTGTTTGCAAGCAGGTATGCACCCAGCCAACAATCCAGACCGTCGACAGCATTTGACCCGCGTTGGCCATTGTACGAGCAACGGAAGATCGAAACAAGAACCCAAGGATGATAACCTCCAGCAAACAAGACCAAACGGCTACCCATTCTCCCCACAGTAAAAGGCCCGACAGGATCACGGCATTATTAAGCGTTAACGTCGCATCAGGCGTCCGGAACGGAGCAAACGAACAGATAATGGTAAGCAGTGTAAAAGCAACCAAAACAGGCAAGTGGCTTTTTGGCTCCCAATACGGCAGCGCCAACAAGACCATGAAAATAACTACCGCAGGAAAAACTGCATGGATAATCAGACGCTGCAACAGTTTATCACCTTGAGTGTTTACCTGCATAATTTTTTCCTTCTCTCAGCCTTATTAAAGATACCGGCTTACTCATAAGTCGCTGCACTAATAAGAAGGCTCCCAACATGATGAACAGATCACCGATGCTGATCACTCGAGGAATAATGAGAGGCTTGTAGATGGTGTCCGCTAGAAAAGGCAGGTTTGTATCCACAGTTAACGCAATGTGTTTGAAGTCTGTCCCATTCACCAGCGCATCAATGGGGTAGGACAATCGCTGCGCCTGCTCCAGATCAACCGGCATTTTCCCCATGTTCGCCCAAATGACCAACGCGTTTAACAACCAGCCAATCATGAATACACGCATATCCTCATGCTGACGGTTACTAAAGAAGAAATACAGCACAAACACATAGGATATGCTGACCAGCCACCCCGACCACTGGGGAACAAACTGTGACATGATTTGCAATCCAATACTGGCAATGAGACTCCACAATGCTGCAAACTTTGGCAACTCTTTTATCCGGCCGCCTCGGAAAAATCCAATCGCAAAAGAAAGAGCGACGACATCAAGCATGTAAGCCCCTCCCAACACAGTGAAAAAACACCACTAAAAAGCGGTGTTTTTCCGCGAACAACGCTATTATGTCTATTACCAAGACGTCCAGTTTGCAGAAGTTGCAGCAACAATACCGGCTACCAGCAGGACAGCAACGAACCATTTTTTCATTCCCATTCCCCCCCTTTTCCATAGTGGAGAAAGCTGGTTTCGCTACTTGGGAAGACACAGGCCAAGCGACCACATACAGCCTGTGCCCGGCTTTCCTCTTTCCGTTCGAAAAGAGGGCGGATTCGCTACTGGCTCCGTACAGACCAAGCGACCAAATACAGTCTGTACCTCATCGCGCTTCCTACCTATATTTTACACGTTGATGACAAATTTCGGCAATGATAGATTCATAGTCTATTAGCTTCAATTTCCTGCTGGTAAGAAATTCCTATTACTCTCTGACAACATTACAACAAGGTTGCCAAGACTGCCTTCTGCGCGTGGAGACGATTTTCCGCCTGGTCAAAGATGACGGAGTGGGGACCGTCAATCACGCCGGACGACACTTCTTCTCCGCGGTGCGCAGGCAGGCAGTGCATGAACAGGTAAGCGGGATCGGCGTGTTGGACAAGCTGCTCGTTTACCTGATAGGATGCAAAATCCTTGAGGCGCTGCTCGTTTTCCGCTTCAAAGCCCATGCTGGTCCACACATCCGTGTAGATGACGTCGGCGCCGTGCACCGCTTCGACGGGATCGTGCGTGACGACCACCTGGCCGCCGCTGGCCTGTGCGTACGCGACAGCCTTGTTCACGATGGCTCCGTCCATCTCGTAACCCGGCGGCGTGGCGACGCGCACGTCCAGACCCAGCAGTGCTGCCGCCAGCACGAGCGAGTTGGCGACGTTGTTGCCATCGCCCACATAGGCCAGTTTGACGCCCTGCAGTGTTCCCTTGTGCTCCCAGATCGTCAGCATGTCGGCCAGCGCCTGACACGGGTGGAACTGGTCGGTCAGGCCGTTGATGATCGGAATGCTGGCGTGTTCGGCCAGCTCCTCCACCCTTGTGTGGGAAAACGTGCGGATCATGATGGCGTCGACGTAGCGGGACATCACCTTGGCCGTATCGCTGATCGGCTCGCCGCGTCCGAGCTGCAGTTCCTTGCCGCTCAAAAACATGCTCATGCCACCCAATTGGTACATGCCTACTTCAAAGGAAACGCGGGTGCGCGTCGACGATTTGTCGAAAATCATCCCCAGTGTCTTCCCTTTGAGCGGTTGATACGGCTGACCGCTTTTTTGCCGCTGTTTGAGCTCGGCGGCAAACTGCAGGAGCCAGGTCAACTCTTCTGCGCTAAATTCATCGACGCGAAGCAAATCTTTTCCTTTACAACTGGCCAATTGCTCGCTTGCAAAGTGACCCAATATCTTCACAGGCTGCATGCCCTTCACCTCTATTCTCCGTAATGGATTCCACGTACAGCGCAAACGTCTCTACAGCAGTAAACAGCGGAACTCCCTGCTGGACCAGCCGGCTCCGCAGGGTAAAGCCGCTGCGTCCCCGCCGGTTCCCCTTGGTGGCAGTGATGAGCGAAAAAGCTACGACTTCCCTCTGCAGCAGCGCGGCCAGATCCTGTTCGTCCGCGACCACGTGCGTAACGGTAAAGCCGATTGCCCCCAGCCAGGCTGCCGTTCCCGCTGTGGCCGCCCAGACTGCGCCCTGTTCCTGCAGCTTCCGAATGACGGGCAGCACGCCGTCCGTCTTATCGGCATCGGCCAGGGAGAGGAAGCAGATCTGCCCCCTTTGCCACGGGCGGTGCACGCTGTCTTTAAAGGCGAACGCCTTGCGCGCCGCTTCCGGGAAGGAACGGCCCAGCCCCAGCACTTCCCCGGTCGATTTCATCTCCGGTCCCAGGGCCGGATCGACGCCGCTCAATTTCACGGTGGAAAAGACGGGTGCCTTGACGACGGCGAACGGAATGTCCGGCAGCAGCCCTGTCCCATAGCCCATGCCGGCCAGTTTTTCACCCAGTTGGGCGCGCACGGCCAGCTCCACCATGGGGATGCCGGTCACTTTGCTGGTAATCGGCACGGTCCGCGACGCGCGCGGGTTTACTTCCAGGACGTAGACCGTCTCGTCGTGAATCACGAACTGAATGTTGATCAGACCGACCGCCCCCATCTCGCGGGCGATCGCCTCTGTGTACCGTGCGATCGTCTGTTTGACACTATCGGACAGATCCGGCGCCGGGAAAAGCGCCACGCTGTCGCCCGAGTGGATGCCCGCCTTCTCCACATGCTGAAAAATGCCTGGGATGAGCACGGACTCGCCATCGCACACAGCGTCCACTTCTGCTTCCCGGCCGGGAACGAATTTGTCCACCAGGAGCGGGAAAAAGACCTGGCTGTCAGGGTGGTTGAGCCACTCCGCGATCGTGGCCGACAGCTCCTCGACGTTATGGGCGACCACCATGCCCTGACCGCCGATCACGTAGGACGGGCGCAGCAGCACCGGATAGCCGATCGTTGCCGCCACCTCCGCCGCTTCCTCCAGGGAAGACACCCCTTTGCCCGGGATGTGCGGTATCTCCAGCTTGCGCAGCATCGCGTAGAACCGTTCACGATCCTCCGCCCGTTCGATCGCATCCAGCGACGTGCCGAGCACGGTCAGGCCGGCCGCAGCCAGCTTGGCCGCCAGGTTGATCGCCGTCTGGCCGCCGAACTGGACCATGACGCCATCCACACCCTCACACTCCGCCACGTGCAGCACGTCCTCCACGTGCAGCGGCTCAAAATACAGATGGTTGGCCGTCTCGTAATCGGTGCTGACCGTCTCCGGGTTGTTGTTGACGACGACAGCGGCGATGCCCTTGGCCTGGAGCGCCTTGGCCGCGTGAACGGAGCAGTAGTCAAACTCGATCCCCTGTCCGATGCGGATCGGGCCGGAGCCGAGCACCAGCACTTTGCGCCCGGTCAGCTCCTCTACTTCGTCGTCCCCCTGCCAATCGGAGTAATAGTACGGCGTCTGCGCGTCAAACTCGGCCGCGCAGGTGTCCACGATCTTGTACGACGGCCGGATGCCGGCCTGATCCCGCAGCGCTTTGACTTCGGCCGTCGTGCGTCCGATCAGGGCGGCAATCGTCTCGTCCGCAAATCCGCGCCGCTTTGCTTCCGCCAGCAGCTCGGGGGCCAGCGTATCGCTCTGGGCCAACTGCTGCTCCAGCGCCACGATCCGGCCCACGCTGCGCAGGAAAAACGGATCGATGCCAGTCAGGGCGTGCAATTCGTCCTCGCTGAACCCTTGGCGGATCGCCTCAGCCAGTGCAAACAGGCGGACATCGGTCGCATCCCGCAGCAGCCCCGCCAGCTCGTCCCGGCTGCATGCAGCCAGCTCCGGACGGACGAGGTGGGTGCAGCCCTGCTCCAGCGAGCGGACCGCCTTGAGCAACGCCGCTTCCAGGTTGCGGGCAATCGACATCACTTCGCCGGTCGCCTTCATCTGCGTGCCCAACTGACGGTCGGCCAGCGGGAATTTGTCAAACGGCCAGCGAGGAATTTTCACCACGACGTAATCCAGCGTCGGCTCAAAGCTGGCGTATGTGTAACCGGTAATCGGGTTGAGCACTTCGTCCAGGTTGTAGCCCAGCGCCAGCTTGGCGGCGATCCGGGCGATCGGATAGCCCGTCGCTTTGGAAGCCAGCGCGCTGGAGCGGCTCACCCGCGGGTTCACTTCGATCAGATAGTAGCGATCCGACTTCGGATCAAGCGCAAACTGGATGTTGCAGCCGCCGACTACACCCAGCGCGCGGATGACCTTGGTGGAGACGCTGCGCAGCATCTGGTACTGCCGGTCGGTCAGCGTCTGCGACGGGGCGACGACGATGCTGTCCCCCGTGTGGATGCCCACCGGGTCCAGATTTTCCATGTTACAAACGATGATGCAGGTATCGTTCGCGTCCCGCATCACTTCATACTCGATTTCCTTCCAGCCCTTGACGCTGCGCTCGATCAGCACCTGGCCGATCGGGCTGGCAGCGATGCCTTGAGCCGCCACCGTGCGCAGTGACTGTTCGTCTTCGGCGATGCCGCCCCCGGCGCCCCCCAGTGTATAGGCGGGGCGCACGATGACCGGATACCCGATTGAATCGGCAAACGCGACGGCCGCTTCCACCGACTCCACGGTCGTGCTCTCAGGCACCGGTTCGCCGATTTGCTTCATCAACTGCTTGAACAGCTCCCGGTCTTCCCCGTTCTGGATGGCGGACAGCGGCGTGCCCAACAGTTCCACCCCGTATTGGGCGAGCACTCCCGCTTCGGCCAGGGCGACCGCCAGATTGAGCCCTGTCTGACCGCCCAGGGTGGGCAGGAGACCGTCGGGCCGCTCTTTGGCGATGATCGCCGTCAGGGACTCTACCGTGAGCGGCTCCAGATACACTTTGTCAGCTACGTGTTCGTCCGTCATGATCGTGGCCGGGTTGTTGTTCACCAACACGACCTGCACCCCGGCTTCTTTCAACGAGAGGCAGGCCTGCGCCCCGGCGTAGTCAAATTCCGCCGCCTGGCCGATGACAATCGGCCCCGACCCGATGACCAATACTTTGTGAATGTGCGGCAATTTAGGCATATCTCTTCGCTCCCACTACGCGCATCGACTGCAGGAATTGGTAAAAAACGTGCGTTGTGTCGTTTGGACCCGGATGCGCTTCCGGGTGAAACTGTACGCTCATGATCGGCAGAGAGGTGTGGCTCAGCCCTTCCACCGACCGGTCGTTGACATTGCGGTACGTCACGGTCAACAGCCGTTTGTCCAGGGTTTCTTCCCTCACCACGTACCCGTGGTTTTGCGAGGTCATGTAGACTTTCCCGGTGGCCAGTTCCTTGACCGGATGATTGCTCCCCCGGTGTCCGTAAGTCAGCTTTTCCGTCTTGGCGCCAAACATCAGCGCCAGCACCTGGTGTCCCAGGCAGATACCCAGCGTCGGATACTGTTCCGCCGCCTTCCGCCACTCGCCGCAGTAGGCGAGCAGGTCGGCCGGGTCGCCGGGCCCGTTGGAAAAGAGCAGGCCGTCCGGCTGCAGCGCCTGAATCTGTGAAAACGGGGTGTCAAACGGCACAACCGTCACGCGGCAGCCAAGTTCCAACAGCGATTCCAAAATCGACTGTTTCATGCCCAGATCGATGATCACCACGTGTTCCTGATTCCCGGGGTAGCGCTGAATGTGACGGCTGGAGACGTCGGCGACCAGCGATTTTTTCCGATGCGCGGAGCCAAGCGCCGCCACCTCCTCCACGCTCAACGGCCGGTCAGCAATCGCACCGTACAGCGGACCCGACTGACGCACCCGCTTGGTGATCGTCCGCGTATCGATCCCGGCCAGGATCGGGAAGCCAAACGCCTCCGCAGCTTCCGCCAGCGTGCGGCGGGATTGGTAGTGGCTCGGCGCACTGCACAGCTCGCTGACGACCATTCCCGCCAGGGCGGGCTTTGCCGCTTCGTAATCGGTGTCGTTTATCCCGTAATTACCGATCAGCGGATACGTAAAGGTGACGATCTGCCCCGCAAAGGACGGATCGGTCATCACTTCCTGGTATCCCGTCATCCCTGTATGAAAAACCACTTCGCCATATCCTGTGAGCGGAGCGCCGTACAGCGTCCCGGCAAATACTTCTCCGCTCTCCAGTGTCAAATATCCCGGGCCCAACCCTTTTCTCTCACCATTCATCTATGAAAGCCACTCCTCTCCAAAGGGCACTCTCTCACGAAAATTTATGCAACGTCATGTATTAATATACATTTTGAATTATAAAAATGCAACGAGTTTTTTCAACGGGATCTGAAAGCCGCGTTCCGACTCGCTGCATGGATGTGCCCGATTCCCCTGCATCAGCGGCCAAGCCGGGTCACACTGCCGTTCCGCTCACACTGCCTTTCCCTGTCGGCCGTGTCCCCGGCATTGGAGCGCTTTTTTCTTACAAGTTCTCCATCGCCTCGCCGATCACCTCGATCACCCGGTTCACTTCTTCCTCAGTTGTGACAAACGAGGGCAGCAGGCGGACGACCTGAGGACCGGCCAGCAGGACGAGTACGCCTTTTTCCCGGGCGTAATCGACGATGGACGACGCCGGCACCGTCACTTCCACGCCCAAGAGCAGTCCTTTGCCGCGCACGGCCAATATTTTGCCCGGATATTCTGCCCGCAATTTTTCCAGTCCGCTTACCAGCTGCCGATGCAGGATGCCTACGCGGTTCAGCACGTGCTCCTCTTCCATCGTCTCCAGCGTGGCGATGGCAGCGGTCATCGCCAGCGGGTTGCCGCCAAATGTGGTGCCGTGGGTGCCGGGGGCAAACGCCTCGGCCGCCGCTTCGGTCGCCACCACCGCGCCGATCGGGAACCCATTGCCCAGCGCTTTGGCCAGCGAGATCACGTCCGGCTTGATCCCGTACTGCTGGAAGGCAAACCAGGTGCCCGTGCGTCCAATGCCGGTCTGGATTTCATCGATCAGCAGCAGCAGACCGTGTTCGTCGCACAGTTGGCGCAATCCCTTTACAAACGGCTCCTCTGCCGGATGTACGCCCCCTTCCCCCTGCACCAGTTCGAGCATGATGGCGCAGGTCTTCTCCGTAACGGCGGCGCGCACCGCTTCCAAATCGTTGTAGGGCACGGTGACAAACCCGTCCGGCAGGGGGCCGAATCCGTCTTTCACCTTGTCCTGCCCCGTGGCTGTCAGGGTAGCCAGCGTTCGCCCGTGGAACGACTGCTGAAACGTAATGATCTCATATCGTCCGGTGCCTTGCACTTTTTGGGCGTAACGCCGGGCCAGCTTGATCATTCCCTCGTTGGCTTCCGCGCCGCTGTTGCAGAAAAACGCGCGGTCGAGGCCGGACAGGCCGCACAGCTTCTGTGCCAGCACCTCCTGCTGGGGAACGTGCATCAGATTGGAGCAGTGCCACAACGTGTCCAGCTGTTCGTGCAGCCGTTTCGTCACTTTGGGGTGTACGTGTCCCAGCGAGGTGACGGCGATTCCCGAGACAAAGTCGAGATACTCGTTGCCCTGATCGTCCCAAACGCGGTTTCCCTCTCCCTTGACCAGCCGGATCGGCCATTTTGAATAAGTATTCATCAAATGCATAGGGGCAGCCATTGTGCTCATGTTACAATGCCTCCTTGTTTACGCTCCTTGATAGGGGGGAGTGCTGTACGCGGTGTCCACATTACGCGCCTTTGGGGACGCCTGCCTGGATCACGGTTCCCGCCGATTGCCCGGCGCATACCGACCGCAATTCCTCCGCCGTTCCCCGGCAGATGACGACCCGGGGCACGCCTTGCGAGAGGGCGTCCAGCGCGGCCTGTACTTTCGGAATCATCCCGCCGGTAATCACCCCGTCGGCAATCATCTGGCCGATCTCTTCCGCGTCCGTCTGTGCCACCAGCGTCTTGGTGCCGTCCTGACCGGGGCGCAGGATGCCCGGCACGTCGGTCACCATTACCAGACGCTCCGCCGCCAGGGCGGCAGCGATCGCCCCCGCCGCCACGTCTGCATTTACGTTGTACGTCTCCGCGCCGTCTGCGCTTACGGCCAGCGGCGCAATCACCGGCACGTAGCCGCGTTGGAGGATGGCGGTCGGAATGGATGTGTCCACCCCTTTCACCTCGCCGACCTGGCCAAGCGGTTTTGCCGTCCGCTCTGCCGTCAGCATTGCGCCGTCAATCCCGCTGACGCCCCACGCCCTGGCTCCCGCCTGCGTCAGCCTGCGAACCAGCCGCTTGTTGATCTGTCCGCACAATACCATCTCCACCACCTGCAGCGTCTCTTCGCAGGTGACGCGCAATCCGTCCACAAACGCGGGAGTAATGGACAGTTTCTCCAGCATGCCGTTGATTGCCGGACCGCCGCCGTGCACGATCACAATCTGCCGTCCGGCCTGCTGCAGTTCGGCGATCGCCTGGAAAAACGCGTCGGGCAGCTGATCCATGGTGCTGCCTCCGCACTTGATGACCACTGCGTCTTGCATGTCACATCCTCCTCTACGGAAACAGCGGCACCAGCGGCAATCCTGTCGCCTCCGGCCAGCCGAACATCAGGTTCATGTTTTGGACTGCCTGACCTGCCGCTCCTTTGACCATGTTGTCGATCACGGAAAGCACGATGACCCGCCCCGTCCGCTCATCCACATGGACGGAGATATCGCAATAGTTCGAACCGTACACCTCTTTGGTCCGCGGATGGCTCCCCGGTTTTCGCAGCCTTACAAATGGCTTGCCTTCATACGCCGACCGGTAGAGCTGATGCACCTCGTCTGTTGTCACCGCCCGCTCCAACTGGCCGTAGGCAGTGACGAGTATTCCCCGCGTCATCGGCACCAGATGGGGCGTAAACTGGACCACATGCTCCACGCCGCCCTTTTTGCTCAACTCTTGTTCAATCTCCGGCGTGTGCTGATGCTGGGCCACCTTGTACGCATGAATGCTGTCGTTGATCTCGCTGAAATGAACGCCCAGGGAGACGCCGCGACCTGCTCCCGACACCCCTGACTTGGCATCTACAATCCAACTGCGGGGGTTGACCCAGCCGCTTTGTGCCAACGGAATCAGCGCCAAGAGCGCCGCCGTCGGATAGCAGCCCGGATTGGCCACCAACTGTGCGCCGGCCACCTGCGCCGCGTTCCACTCCGCCAGGCCGTACACCGCCCGATCCAGCCACTCACCGGGAGCGGGCTCCCGTTTGTACCACTGCCGGTACACCTCCCCGCTCTCCAGGCGAAAATCGCCCGACAAATCGATCACCCTGGCGCCGCGCTTGAGCAGTTCCGGCGACAGTTCCGCGCTGACGCCGGCCGGCGTGGCCAGAAACACCACGTCGTTTGCGGCGCTCATTTGCTCCGCGTCTATCGCCGACAGCTGGGGCAAGGAAACATGCTGCACATGGGGAAGAACGCTGTCCAGCGCTTCTCCCTCCGCCGAACTGGAATACAGATTAGCCACCTGCACGTGGGGATGGCCGGCAAGCAGACGGATCAACTCCACCCCGCTGTAACCGGTCGCCCCGACAATCCCGACCCGAATCATGGTTCTCTCCCTCTTTTGCATTTTTATACATGAATCATAATAAAAATTCAATCGGATGGCAACCCTTCTCCCCAAAAATCAAGCCCCTGCTTGCAGCTTCCGCCTTCTGCCCCGCAGCCGACGCTCCTTGTATCCGTTGTCAAAAAAGAAAACGCCCGGCGATTCGCCGGACGCTTTACGTACCTGCTATTTCTTGTCGGCCAGCCAGGACGCGACGTTTTCAGCATCATCGTTCTTGACCAGTCCGCCTGGCATGCCGCCCTTCCCGTTCTTGAGGATTTCCAGGATTTGTTCCCGGGTGTATTTGCCGCCTACCTGTGTCAGGTTGGGGCCGACTGCCCCCTCAAGATTTTGACCGTGGCAGCTTGCACAGTTGTTTTTATACAACGTTTCAGCTGCCGCAGCATCGTAATTGCCCGATGGAGCGGGTGATTCCGTATCGGGTTGCTGCCCGGCGGGCGGTTCTGCTTGATTGCCGCCAGAAGCACAGGCACCTGCGAAGAATACGAGCGCGATGAAAAGGATGGCAAACGGGAAACGCTTCATGCTGTTCCCTCCTTTGTATGAGTATTCTTCGCTAAGTATTCCTCCGCTCGAAACAAATCATTCTTCCGCTCCGGAGAATCCGTCTAGGTCAGCGGAAATTCCAGCGGGCTCCACTCCCGCAGTTCCAGCGTTCGGGCGCCCTCCTTCACGACCGGATCGGCTTCTGCCAGGAGGCGCGCTTCCTCGGGCGATTCCGCTTTGTAGATGACCATTCCGCCTCGCTTGTCCGTAAACGGTCCGGCCATGACCACTTTCCCCTGCTTGTACAGGTCATTGAGGTAGCTCAGGTGGGCCGGGCGAAACTTGGTGTTCAATTCCTGGTCAACAATCGTCAGTATGGCAACGTACAGCATGACGTCCTCTCCTTTGACAAACAGTATGTTACTGGAAGTATAGCACAATTTCGACAACTGATTCGATCGTTTCGTCCAACTGCCCCAGACACAAATCAGGCTCTCGCCGATGCTCCGTCGCCTAGACCTTGTGGTCAAACGAGGAGAGATCAGCGAGAGCCTGTGTTTTCTAGGATTCATCCGTGTTTGCGACGGCAGAACCGATTACCGCCGTACCGGACAGTCCGTTATTGATTAGCATACCGCCGCTTGCCGCCTATCGCTTGATTTGCGAACGCAGATAGGCGTCGATAAACGGATCAATCTCCCCGTCCATTACCGCCTGTACATTGCCGACCTCCACGTTGGTGCGGTGGTCTTTCACCAGGCTGTACGGGTGGAAGACGTACGAACGGATCTGGCTTCCCCAGGCGATGTCTTTCTGCTCGCCCTGGATGGCCTGCAGCGTTTTTTCCTGCTCTTCCCGCTTCAGCTCAAACAGACGGGCTGCCAGCATTTTCATCGCTCGTTCCCGGTTTTTGATCTGGGAACGCTCCGACTGGCAGGTGACGACGATCCCCGTCGGCAGGTGCGTGATGCGAACGGCGGAATCAGTCGTGTTGATGTGCTGACCGCCGGCGCCGCTGGAGCGGTAGGTATCGATTTTCAAGTCCTCGGAACGAATCTCCACATCGGTGTCTTCTTCAATCTCCGGCAGCACGTTGCAGGAGACAAACGAGGTGTGGCGTCGGCCCGAGGCGTCAAACGGGGAAATCCGCACGAGGCGGTGCACCCCTTTTTCCGATTTCAGGTAACCGTAGGCGTTGTGCCCCTTGATCAGCAGGGTGACGCTCTTGATGCCGGCCTCGTCGCCCGGCAGGTAGTCCAGCGTCTCCACCTTGAACCCTTTGGACTCCGCCCAGCGGGTGTACATGCGCAGCAGCATCGACGCCCAATCCTGGGACTCGGTGCCGCCCGCGCCCGGGTGCAGTTCCAGAATCGCGTTGTTCTTGTCGTATTGGTCGCTGAGCAGCAGCTCCAGCTCAAAGCTCTCAAATTCTTTTTTCAGCGCCTGGACACTCTCGTACAAGTCCTGGATCATCGATTCGTCGCCTTCTTCGATGACCAGTTCCAGCATTACCTGCAGGTCCTCGTACTGGGCGTCCAGTTTGGCCATGGTTTCCACCAGGCCTTTGAGCGCATTCAATTCGCTGATGGTTTTTTGTGCGGCCTCGTTGTTATCCCAGAAGTCGGGAGCGAGCATCCGCTCTTCCAGTTCGCCGATACGTTCCTGTTTCGCAGGGAGGTCAAAGAGACCCCCTGATATCCGCTAATCGCTTAGCCATGCTGGACATCTCTTGCTTGACGTCCGCAATATCGATCAATGCCATGTGCGAATCACCTTCTCTTCCTTGTGCTATGTTACATTGTACCGCAAATTGGCGGATTCGCAACCGGACAGCATCGATTCGGGCACAGCAGAAGCATCAGCACAGCGTTAGCGGCTCAGACGTAGGTGGGGAGGGTGCCGATCGGATGTCCTGCGGTGTGTTTCCCATGTCCCCTGCATATGCCTGTACGAGCACTTCTCCAATGAAAGGCACCGCCCACCTGGCCGCTGCTTCCTGGTGGAGTTCCGCCTGTGGCGCTTGTCTTCCTGCAACCTCACTCCCCGCTGCACCGCTGTGTCGGTCGTGCGTCCCGATTCGGGCGACACCCGCTCCGTCCGGTATGACGCATCCGGCCGGCGCCGCTTTTGACCAATTGGGCTCGGGAATTTCTCGCGTCAGCCTTTCATCGAGATAGACGACGTCCCTCGCGGCAAACACCACCTCCAGCTCTCTCTCGCCCTCGTCGGGTTCCGGCTTGTCCATATGTATCGGCCGGTCGGCAAGCAAATAGGCCGGTTTCTGCTGGTGACCTGCCTGTACCGCATCCAGCGTGGCCGCAATACGCTCCAACATTAATTTTGCTTGTATGCCCATCACGTTACTCGACGTTCTCATGGTTCATTCCCCCGCCTCTCGTGTGATTGATTTCCAGTGCAAGTTGGTGTACTTACGATTGTATTCATTTTGCCTGGTTTTTCCACGAGAATCGTTCGATGCCTTTTTCCAGTGTTAGACAAAACCGCCAAGTCTCTTCCGCCAGTCGCACCAAAAACGGGCGAATGCTGTCTAGCCTCAGGGAGACGGGGAGAAAAAAAACTGCTCCTCCCGACACGGGAAGAGCAGTTTTGCAAGCTGCGTACTTTATAGGTTTTTAATGGCCTCGCTTCATCTGGCGGCGGCGCTCCTGTTCTTCCGCGCGGCGCTGGGCGCGGTTTTTCGGTTCCGCCTCACTCGCGGGGCGCTCCGATGGACCGGACGTTTGCAGCTGGGCCGGATCGACCGCCTGGCCGCGCACCACTTCCTGACGCTCCAGATTTTGGCTGACCTCCGCCTTCATGATGTACATCGCCACTTCTTCCTCGATGGCGGCAATCATGTTCTGGAACATCTGGTATCCTTCAAACTGGTACTCGCGCAGCGGATCGTTTTGGCCGTACGCGCGCAGGTGAATGCCCTGACGCAGCTGCTCCATCGCGTCGATGTGGTCCATCCACTTGCTGTCCACGGCACGCAGCACGACCACTTTCTCAAACTCGTTCATCAACTCGCCGATTTCCGCTTTGCGCTTCTCAAACTGCTTCGCCACTTCTTCTTTCAACAGCTCGGCAATTTCCTCGGCCTCTTTGCCCTTCAGCATGGAGACAGTAATCGTCTCGTTGTGCAGGAAGGTGTTGTTGGCCACTTCAACCAGTCCTTGCAGGTTCCAGTCTTCGGGCACCTCTTCCTGCGGGCAGTAGGCCTCCACGTTGCGGTCGACGACGCTGTAAATCATCTTGAGCACAACTTCGTCCAGATTGTCCTGCTCCAGGATCTCGCGGCGCTGCTTGTAGATGACGGCGCGCTGCTGGTTCATCACGTCGTCGTACTGGAGCACCACTTTCCGCGCGTCGAAGTTGGCCCCCTCCACCCGTTTCTGGGCGGACTCGACGGCACGCGTCACCAGACGGCTCTCGATCGGCATGTCTTCCTCCATGCCGAGGCGTTCCATCATGTTCATGATGTTGTCCGCACCAAAGCGGCGCATCAGCTCATCCTGCAGGGAGAGGAAGAACTGGGAGGAACCCGGGTCCCCCTGACGACCGGCACGGCCGCGCAACTGGTTGTCAATCCGACGGCTCTCATGCCGCTCGGTGCCGATGATGTGCAGGCCGCCCAGCTCCGCCACGCCTTCACCCAACTGGATGTCGGTACCGCGGCCCGCCATGTTGGTGGCGATGGTGACAGCACCGTACTGGCCGGCACGGGCGACGATCTCCGCCTCGCGAGCGTGGTGCTTGGCGTTCAGGACGTTGTGCGGCACGCCTTTTTGCTTCAGCATTTGCGAAAGGCGCTCCGAGTTTTCGATCGAGATGGTCCCGACAAGCACGGGCTGCCCCTTCTTGTGCCGCTCGACGATGTCGTTGACGACGGCGCGGTACTTGGCCGCTTCCGTTTTGTAGATCAGGTCGGGCAGGTCTTTGCGGATGACCGGCTTGTTGGTCGGAATTACCACGACGTCCAGACCGTAAATTTTCTTGAACTCTTCTTCCTCTGTCTTGGCCGTACCGGTCATGCCGGACAGCTTCTCGTACATCCGGAAGTAGTTTTGCAGCGTGATCGTCGCCAGCGTCATGCTTTCGCTCTGGACGCGCAGTCCTTCCTTCGCCTCGATCGCCTGGTGCAGACCATCGCTGTAGCGGCGGCCCACCATCAGACGGCCGGTAAATTCGTCGACAATCACCACTTCGCCGTCCTGCACCACGTAATCCACGTCCCGTTTGAACAGGACTTGCGCTTTGAGCGCAATGTTGATATGGTGGTTCAGGGTCATGTGGGCGGTGTCGTACAGGTTCTCGATGTTGAACGCCTGCTCCACCTTGGCCACACCCTCGTCGGTCAGGGTGACGATTTTCAGCTTTTCATCAACGGTGAAGTCCTTTTCCGGCTCCAGCCGCTTTACAAAATGAGCACAGATGTAGTACAGCTCCGTGGAACGGTTGGCCGCCCCGGAGATGATCAGCGGCGTCCGCGCTTCGTCGATGAGGATGCTGTCCACCTCGTCGATGATGGCAAAGAACAGAGGGCGCTGCACCATTTGTTCCTTGTAGAGCACCATGTTGTCACGCAGGTAGTCAAAGCCGAATTCATTGTTGGTGCCGTACGTGATGTCGCAGTTGTAGGCGGCCCGTTTTTCCTCGGCGCTCATCCCGGCCTTGTTCAAACCGACGGACAAACCGAGGAAGTTGTACAGCTTGCCCATGATGGTCGCATCGCGCTCCGCCAGGTATTCGTTGACGGTAACCACGTGCACGCCCTTGCCCAGGAGCGCGTTCAGGTACGTCGCCAGCGTCGCCACGAGCGTCTTCCCTTCACCGGTCTTCATCTCGGCGATGCGGCCTTCCTGCAGCACCATACCGCCGATCAACTGTACGTCAAAATGGCGCATGCCGAGAACGCGCTTGGAGGCCTCACGCACCACGGCAAACGCTTCGTTGAGTATATCGTCCAGCGTCTCTCCTTGAGCCAGGCGGTTTTTGAACTCCGTCGTCTTCTCCCGCAGTTGCTCGTCGGTCAACGCCGAAATGCTCGGTTCCAGCGCGTTGATCTTTTCCACGCGTTTAAACATCTTTTTGATTTCGCGTTCGTTGCTGTCGCCAAATATCTTCTTTACGAGTCCTAACATAAGGACACCCCTTCCTAATGGCAAAGCTACTTCCAACTACCTTTCTTGTGCAGCCATCTCCAGGTCCCTGCAGGGGAGTCTTCTCCCACACGTTCCTAGCGAAAAAAGAATTTCTACTATTTATGTTCTCTAAAAAGCTATTTTATCAAATTACAACATGTGGATACAAGTAAAGGGGAGTTGCCAGAAGAAAGCAACTCCCCTTGGAGTTTATTTTTTGTCTCGTCATTTCGGCTCGATCAGCCCGTAGCGTCCGTCGTTGCGGCGGTACACCACGTTGACGTTATTGGTCTCACTGTTTTGAAAGACGAAAAAGTTGTGACCCAGCATATCCATTTGCAGGACCGCTTCATACGCATCCATCGGTTTCAAATCAAACCGTTTGGTGCGAACGATGTCGATCTCCACGTCATCTTCTTCGTCCTCAGTCAAGACAGCGATGGATTCATTATCACGAAGGAGGGCTTTATTATTGGTATCAACGCGCAGCTTACGCATCAGTTTGGTTTTATGTTTACGGATTTGACGTTCCAGCTTTTCGGCCACCAGGTCGATGGCAGCGTACATGTCTTCATGGGTTTCTTCCGCCCGGATAATCACTCCGCCCAGCGGAATGGTTACCTCGATGGTGGCTTCGTTCCGCAGTACCCTCAAGGTGACTTGCGCTTCAGCAGGCTGCGGAGTTTCAAAGTATTTTTCAAGACGGCCGACTTTCTTTACCACATACTCACGAAGTGCTGCGGTGACTTCCATGTTTTCTCCACGAATATTAAATTTCATGGTTCCAACCTCCTTCCGTCTTTACCTATGTTTATTCCGTACACATCGATAAAATCCTCCCTGCCGGCTTCAAAAAACCTTTACAAATCTTTTACATTACGACAAACCCCGACAAAGTTTTCTTCCAACAATTTCTAATAAGAAGGACGAACCGATGCGCCCGCTGGTCCGCCGCGGCGACGACTATCTCGATCTGCGGCAGCACCGCACCCTGCACATACAGTCCATTATCGCGTAATAGAAAAAATCCCCCGGTCTGTTCCATGGACCAGGGGGATTCGCTTTCCCGTCAGGTAAGCGTTTGCAATTGGCGATTAGCGCTTCACAACGTTAGCCGCCTGCGGGCCGCGGTCGCCGTCAACGATGTCAAACTCGACGGACTCGCCTTCTTCCAGCGTCCGGAAACCGTCAGCTTGGATCGCCGTGTAATGCACGAATACGTCGCCGCCGTCCTCCCGCTCAATAAATCCGTACCCCTTTTCTGCGTTGAACCACTTTACCTTGCCATGCATCGAATAAAACAACCCTTTCTGTTGTAAAAACTTGGGATTGGCCATCCCTTGTGAATGACTATATCACCCGGAGAGACCAGAGTCAAATTCCCCCTTATTTGGGGGAATATTTCTTCTCCAGTCCCCTCACGACGACCCGCGACAGGAACAGGGTGAGCACCAGGTACACAGCCGCCTCCGTCAGGTACGGGGGATACCGCTCAAAAGTGTTTTTGGCCACGTTCATCGCCGCGTAGTTGAGCTCCGGGGTGGCGATGACCGCCGTCAGCGAAGAATCCTTCAACAGGGCGATAAACTCGTTGCCCAGCGCCGGCAGCATGCGGGTAAACGCCTGCGGAATGATGATCAGCCGCATCGCCATGCCCTTGGTCATGCCGAGCGAACGGGCCGCTTCCATCTGCCCCGGATCAATGGACTGAATGCCCGCGCGGAAAATTTCCGCGATATAGGCGGCGGCGTTCAGAGACAGGGCGATAAAGCCGGAGTAGATCGCTTCCGGGCTGCTTTCTCCCGGAAAAAAGGCTTCCCAGATTGAAGGAATGACGGCAAAGTGGATCAACAGGATCTGCACCAGCATCGGTGTGCCGCGAAACACCTCCACGTAAACCGCACTGGGAATGCGCAGCAGCCTGTTTTTCGACAGCTTCCCCAGACAGAGAAACAGTCCCAGCAAGGTCCCGACCACCGTCGCGACGGTGGTGAGCAGGATGGTGTTCACGATCCCGCGCAGAAACAGCTCCCGGTACTCGTAGATGACACTCCAATCCAGAGGGATTCCTCCTTTCACATGATGCGTTCCGCCGGATGGAAACAGCAACGGGTACGCCAGTAGACGACGTACCCGGCCGGTTGCGCTGTTTACTCGTTACCGAAGTACTGGTTGTAGATTTCCTGCAATTTTCCGTTTTCCTTAATCTTTTTCAGGCCCTCGTTGATCTTGTTCAACAGCTCTGTATTGCCCTTTTTCACAATGATGCCGTAATACTCTTTTTCAAAGGAATCGTCCTTGATCATCTTGAACTTCTTGTCCTTGAATTTCTTGACGTAGTACTTGATCATGCCGTCGTCGCCCACCACGGCGTCGACCCGTCCGTTGTAAAAGTCGTCGATCGCGGACGGCATGTCGTCGTAGCCTTTCAGCCCTTCATAGGTGTTTCCGAACGCCTTTTGCACGACAAATTCGCCCGTCGTCGCCGCCTGCACGCCGATCTTCTTGCCTTTCAGGTCGGCCAGCTTGGTAACCGGAGAGTTCTCCGGCACGAGAATCAGCTGGTTGGCTTCAAAATAGGGTTCAGAAAAATCGTACTTTTGTTTGCGGTCTTCGCGAATCGTGATCGACGAAATCCCGATGTCCACGGTCCCCCTGTCCAGTCCGTCAAAGAGCGGGTCCCATCCTGTGTTTTTCCATTCGATCTTGAATCCGGCGGCTTCCGCGATGGCATTCATCACGTCAATGTCGTGACCGCTAATCTTGTCCGCCTCCATCATTTGAAACGGCGGATACGCTGCGTCGGTACCGACCACATACACTTTTTCCGACGCACCGCCGCCCCCCGAGGAACTGCTGCCGCTTGCAGCCTGCTTGTCACCCGCACCACAGGCAGTTACCAAGAGACCGACCCCAACCGTCAGCATCAACGACAACAACCATTTGCTTCCGCGTCTCATGTTTGAATAACCCCCTCGTCTGTATCTCTCTGCCTTGTTTTTCCCCAGCGCTGTCCACACCGAGATAACGGTCACTTCGCGTTCTCCACAAAGTTGTCCACATTATCCACAGACGGTTGTGCACAAGCTGGGAATAACTCCCCCCGCCCCGCGTCCCTGCTGCCCTCGGTGCCTGGGACAGGAAAAACGAGGTTCGTTTTTTAAGAAATCCGAAAAATGAAAAAAGGATTCCTGTCAGAGATAGTTCTCTCTGACTATACGGGAATCCTTCCGAAAAAAGCATTTTTATTGACAGAAAAATTTGAACTGTTATTCCTTTTCGGCCAGGATGAGCAAATCCACGCCGCGGTTGCGAGAGCCGTTTCCTGTGTCGGTCGTGTCCACCTGCGCGGCGAGTTCATCCCACCCCGCCACGGAAAAGCGGGAGGCCGGCAGATCGTGGGTCTCCACCAATTCACGCATCACGGCAAGCGCCCGCGCCGACGACAACTCCCAGTCGGAGCGGTACGGGCTTGAGGCGACAGGGAGATCGTCCGTGCAGCTTTCGATCCGGACGCGGTACGAATAGTGGCGCAAGACTTGGGCCACGACGTCCACCATTTGTCTTCCCTCGTCCCTCAGCTCGGCGGAGCCGCGGCCGAACAAGCTCGTTTCCGGCAGGCGCACTCGCAGCCCGTCCCCGGTCTCTGTGAAATCGACTTGCTTCCCCCGCAGCGCGGAGGCGAGCTGCGTACGGATGCGCTCCATGTCACGCTTGGCCGCATCGGCTGCCGCTGACGTCGCATCCGGGCGGGGAGGGCTCTCTTCCGCGCTCTTCCCCTCCACTGCAGCTGCCAACGCTTCCCGCCTGGCTTCCAGTTGGTGAATCTCCCGCTCCAGCTCCAGCTTTTGCAGATTCAGCAGGTCGAGGCTTTCGTGCACCTGTTTCAAGCTGGCCTGCTGCCGCTCCACTTCGTCCATCTGCACCTTGATCTTGGCCGCGTGGGCCGCCGCAATGATCACGACGATCACAAACAGCAGGGTAAACAAGTCGCTGTAGCTGATCAGCCAGCTCTTTTCCAGTTCCTTTTCGTCGTACAGCCGGTCGTCATGCATGGCGATCCTGCCTTTCGATCGTTCCTCTGACGCTGCCCGGCTGCTTGATCAGCACCAGCTTGCGGTCCCCGGGCAGGAACGAATTCAGTTTTTCAAACAGCAGACGCGGCGTCTCCATCCGCTGTAGCCCGACACACCCTTCGATGTACAGCCGCTTTTCGAACATCTCCTGGTCATGGATGTCCATCAGCCGGTAGTAGCACGGCAAGGCAATCAGGTTGGCCAGCAGCGCCCCGTACAGCGTCGCCACCACCGCCGAGCTGAGACTGTACCCGGTCGTGGTAAAGTCGGAAAGCGTCTTCAGCACCCCCGTCATCCCCACAAGCGTTCCCACCAGTCCCATGCCCGGCGCCAGCAGACTGATCAATCGGAAGAAGCCCGCCGCCTGCTGGTACCGATACTGTTCCCCTTTCAGCTCGTTTTCCAGTATCATGCGCAGTTCATCCTCCGGCACGCCTTCAATCGCCAGCAAGCTGCCGCGGCGGACGAACGCATCCTGCTCGTTCTCCAGTTCTTTTTCCAACGCCAGGTGCCCCCGTTCCTTCTGCACCAAGGCGTAGTAGTAGAATCGTTTGATCGTCTCTTCCACGTTTCCCTCCCGGCCATGCATCAGAAGCCGGATCAAGGAGCGCAGTTCCAGGTGCCTGCGCTTGATCGCATAGGCGATCAGCACGGCCAGCGCCACCAGCTCAATCGCCGTCATGTTCAGCAGATCGGCTGCGCTGCCGTTGAGGTAGATCGCGTGCACAAACATAAGCAAGACTGCTCCCACCAGCAGGAGCGAGCGATGTTTTGTCGACAAGAGGTGTCACCATCCCGTTGAAGTAGTTCTGTTACGTGTATCGGTTAATCGCCCGTGGTTGATGAATGATAGTGAAGCGATGGGTACGTGCGAGATGCTTTTTTTCTAATCCGACGCAAGCAAAATGCCGATACCTGAAATAGTTCCCCATGTTTGTCCCATGAACCTGTACGGAAGAAGGTGACCGATCGTGAACATGGTCCAATTGAAGCAAGCCATAGCCATCAGTCTGACGAAACAGGTGCAGTCCACCGCCCAGGCGCTGGCGTCTACAATGTTGGAGGACTTTGCCAAAACCCAGCAAACCATCCAGCAGGCGGCACAAGCTCCGCATCCGTCGCTGGGAAAAGTGCTTGACGTACGGGTTTAACCCGGGACATGGCAGGCTGTCGGACAGCCTGCTTGTTTTTTGTATACACGGAAAAAAGGCCGCTGATCGACAGCCAGCAGCCTTTTCCATCTACCATTGCGTTAGTCACTTCACTCAAGGGTTTTATTACCATGGGTTATATATCGAAAGACTGAAGTGATAAACGTCACGATCACTTACATTTTCTATTTTTCTGGCCAACGATGGTTGGGAAGCGTCGTATATGCCCTCATAGAATTCAATATTTACAATGTCGTAATAATGTGTTGCCAGCGGCAAATAGTAGACGTGCTCCCCTATCGCAGGCGGCAAGATCATTTGAAAGGCGAAGCGCCCGTTGTCGTCTGTGATGAATTCCATCTGTTTGACGCCTTCCACATTGAGATGGCCAAGGAAACGGAAGGTCATCTTTTCATGGGGCAACGGATTTCCGCTGTGATCAGTAACAGTGCCTTCAAACGTTACCGGCACAGAATTGTCCACACGCCACTTGTTTCCGTATCCATAGTTGATCGGGCCTCCCCCGCTTTTAGAAACGACGTTGGTGATTTGAACCTTGCCTACATCTGTAAGTGTGTCCACGCGGTCATTTGGATCCGGCGTACTGCGATACGTAAATGCCGATTTCAGTGTGTGGGATTGCCCATCCAGGTTGACAACCGTGATATCAACCGTACCCTCTGTATTTGCCACAGGAGCTTTTACTTTTACGTAACCGTCCGTATAGTAAGCCAGAATATCTGCCTGGGTGTCTCCAAAGAATACCTTGACATCCGGCTGCAGATATGCCCCCAGTACATATACCTCTTTTTCCTCTGTCAACAATCCACTGGATGGTGTCACACTTTTCAACTGTGGGGCGGGATCGGCCAAATAGGTATAGGCAGCGGTTAAAGTTGCTTCTTTTCCGTCCGGGTTCACCACTTTTACGTCGACGGTTCCTGGAGCATCTCCCGGCGGCGCCAGCGCCTTTAATCGATTCGGACCGTAATAGGTGTGAAGTTGGGCTTCCTTCCCTCCCATGTATACCTTCAAACCTTGCACAAAGTCTTTTCCGTCAATGTAAATTACTTCGCCTCCTTGCAGTTTCCCGCTGGTTGGCGTAATCGCAGTGATCGCTGGTATCATCTCCGGCGGTGCCTGGTAGGTGTAAGCATTGGCCAACACCGCTTCTTTTCCATCCGGATTCACCACTTTTACGTCGACGGTTCCTGGA
>NZ_JAGTPT010000003.1:0-199577 GCF_018195675.1 Brevibacillus sp. NL20B1 | reverse complement strand
TCCGCTTCAAAACGCGACGCGGGCAGGGGGCAAACATCTGGGTATTTCAATGAAGTGAGACTTGTGCCCCCTGTATACCCCGCGTCTAGCGTTTTTCCGCTGAGCAGGTCGTCAAAGGAGCTCGCTTGGCCCATCACTCCATGCCATGTCCTTTTTCTCCACCTTCGGTTGATCAATGTGCAGGCCTTTCGGCCTGGAAAAGATGGAAGATCGTTTCCATGTGGACACTCAATAAACAAACAGTTTGTCTTCAGTCTGCGACAGCCTTGTCCGCTGACAAGCGGGCAAGGCTGTTTTTTTGCTCAGCAGGGATGGCCGATCAGGACGCGCAGGACGTTGGGCTGGTCGGGCAGATCGCGCGTGCCCGCCCCGTAGCCGATCGCTTCCACGGTCATCGCCGGCAGCGGCCCAAATTGGCGGACCAGGGCTGCCGCGACGCCTGCCCCTGTGGGAGTGGTCAGCTCCTTTTGGATGTCGGTTTGGCGCAAGGGAATGCCTTTGAGCAGTTCCATCGTCGCCGGAGCGGGGACCGGATAGAGTCCGTGGTCGCAGCGGACATAGCCGTTTCCGGTGGGGACGGGACCGGCGTACAACCGGTCGATCTCCAGGTCTTCCAGGGCCAGGGCGATCCCGACAATGTCCACGATCGAATCAAGTGCCCCCACTTCGTGAAAGTGGACGGTTTCCACAGGGACGTTGTGGATTTTTGCCTCGGCGACCGCGATTTTTTCAAACACGGCCTGAGCCCGGGCGGCGACCCGCGGTGCCAAATCGGCTGCTTCAATTATCTCTGCGATCTCCTTGTAGCGGCGGTGATGGTGGTTGTGGTCGTGGTGATGGTGATCGTGGCCGCGATGCTCGTGACTGTGATCGTGATGGTGGTGGCCGTGATGGTGATGCCCGTGACCGTGGCCGTGGTGGTGCTGATGCTCATGACTGTGCTCACCTTGTGCGTGATGGCTTCCGGCCAAGACGGGCAGCGTCTTCAGCCCGCGGGCGCGTTCCTGTTCCTCATCGACAACGTCCAGTTTTAGTGCGCTGACGCCTTTTTTGACGACGGTTTTCCACTCCAGTCGAAACGGTCCCAGCGGCAGTTTGCGCAATTCCTGTTCGATTCGATCGCGGTCTGCCCCCGCGTCGACCAGCGCGGCCAGCATCATGTCGCCGCTGAGCCCGGAAAAACAGTCCAGGTACGCTATTCGCATCGCAATCGCTCCTTTTCAATCGGTTGTTGCTTCCTGTATCATGAAAGAGAAAATATGTTCGCGTGACGATACAACCGTTGACCAAAGTGTAACACGGCAGCGGGGCGCTGTCATGTCGGGGAGGTTCACATGCTGAGGTTTATCCATACCGCGGACGTCCATTTGGATGCGCCGCTTCAGACATTGTCCGCCCTGTACGAGCTCAGGCAGGAGGACTTTCGCCGGACGATGCGCACCATCCGCGACCTGGTGCTGGACAAGCAGGCCGATTTCTGGCTGATCGCCGGAGACCTGCTGGAATACCACGGAGGGAGGCGCTCCACCGCGCTTTTTTTGCGCGATTTGTTTGCCAGCGTGGCGCCGGTGCCGGTCTGCATCGCGCCGGGCAATCACGATCCGTGGCATCCCGACTCCTATTACCAGACGCTGGAGTGGCCGGGCAATGTTTTCTGGTTTACACCGGAATGGGGGGCGTACGAATTCCCGGACAAATCATGCGTCGTCTACGGATGGGGTTTCCCCCAGCCGCACGTGTACGAATCGCCGCTGCCCGCCTTTCCCGGCCGGCTGCACGGGTATCGGCACCACCTGATGGTGCTGCATGGCAGCGTGGTTAACGGCGGGGCGGACGGGCACCATCCGTACGCGCCGATGACGCTGGAAGAAATGGCTGCAGCAGGCATGGACTACATCGCGCTGGGCCACATCCACAAGCCGGCCGTGTTTCTCCACCCGGTCAGCCAGACGCCGTTTGCCGCCTATCCCGGTTCGCCGGAAGGGCTCTCCGCCAAAGAAGCGGGGGAGCGTTTTGTCATGTACGGCGAGTTGGAGAAAGACGGACGCCTCCGGCTGGAGCACGTGCCGGTGCAAAGCCGCATCATCTCCAGGCGGGAGGTGGACGTTGCGGGGGCGGAGACGACGGAACAGCTCGTCAATGTGCTGGAGCGGGAGCTGGCCGACGAGGAGGACGACTGTCTGCTGTATTTGACCCTGACAGGGGAGAGGTCCGCCCATTTCACCCCGCCGGTGGAAGTGGTGGAGCAGCGGCTGTCCCGCTTCTTTTACGTGCAGTGCACGGATCGCACCTGGCCCGATCTGGACGCTGACCAGCTGCAAGCACAATCCGGTGTCTGGGGCAGATGGCTGTCCAAGCTGGCGGAAGCAGAGGCGGAAGGTGCCGACGAGTGGCAGCGTGACATCGCCAGGATGGCTCGCCGGGAAGCGCTGGCGCGGATCGGGGGGATCTTGCGGTGAAAATCGACGAACTGCAGCTGCGGGGATTTGGCAAGTGGCGTGACGCGGTCTTTCGCTTTGCTCCAGGGATCAACCTGTTTTGCGCCCCCAACGAAGCGGGCAAATCCACCCTGCTGGAGGGGCTGTTTGCCGCGCTGTACGGGATGAAAAAAGACTACGTCCGGACGGCCCGCTACCTGCCGGAGTACGAGAAGTACCTGCCCTGGGATGGCGGGACGTACGAGACCATCGTCCAGTACGAAGTGGCGGGCAAATCATACCGGCTGCACCGCTGGTTGGAAAAGGAGCGGGAGCAGGCGCGGCTGTTTCTCAATCCGGACTGGTCGGAGGTAACCAGCCTGTACCAGGAAGACCGGCGAAAGGAGCGCAATTTTCTCGAGCTGCACCTCGGGTTGACGCGCAGCCTGTTTACCGATGTCACCTGGATCAGGCGGGAACAGATGGCGGCGGCTGAGCACCTGCTGCCATCGCTGGGGACGGACGAAGCCGACCCGGCGGTCAATCGGGTCCTGGCGGAACTGGAGCGGGAACTGGCGGCGATCGGGAAAAAGGAGCGGGCGGACAATACGCTCCTGGGAAAAGCAGGTGCGCGCGTCGCACAAAAAGAGCGTGCCCTGGCCGAAGCGGAAGCGGGGTGGGCTGCTGCTAGCAGGCTGGCCCGGCAGATCGCGGATTGGGAAGCGGAGCGGCAAGAACGGGAGCGGACGCGGGAAAAGCTGCGGCAGCGCCTGCACAGGGTGCAGGAGGCAGAGGCGGAATGGCAGGCGCGCTGGCGCCAAAGCTACATTGCTCCTTCTCCTGAACAGTGGGAAGCGTGGGAAGAAAATGCCGTCACCGCGGAAGAGCGCCGTCTGCACCGGGAAACGCGGGAGCTGTTGGCTGCGCTGGCCGCCCGATTTGCCTCTGATGCCGATACGGGATCGGAAACGGAACGGGAACGGCTGGAAGCCGACTACCAGCGGGCCCTCGAATTGCGCAAGGCGTGGGAAACCTGCCGGGAACAGGTGAACCGCCTGGCCGCATCCGCCATCGTCGGAACGGAGCGGCCGCGGCAAAAAGCGACGGGAAAATTTTCTTCAGATCGGTTGTTGCGGGCGGGAAGCGGCCTGCTGTTGGCGGCAGCGGCAGGTGCTTTCCTGGCGGGGAAAGGAACGTATGGCTGGATTGCCGGCGTACTGGCAGTCCTCTTGGCTGCGGTCGGTACATTGAGGCGCAGACGTGCACGCGGAAACCAGCACGTGCCGGCCGTCATCGAGGAGTGGCGGCGCTTGCAGCAGGAGGCGGACCGCCTGGAAGCAACACTTCGCGAGATTTATCAGGCATGGAACGCGGCTGATTGGGTCGCGTTTCTCCAGCTTCGGGAAGCGCTGCTGAACATGAGCCGGCAGCGGGAAGCGGACAGGCAGACGGAGGAGTGGAAGCGGCGCGAGGAAGAAGCGCGGCTGCTCGCCCGCTGGGGGGATGAGCTGCGCTCCATATTGGAAGCGGAAAAAGCGGAACGGGACCGGGAACGGGATGGCCTCGTACAGTCCTTGAAGGAGACGGAAGAGCGGCTGCAGGAACTGCGTGAGCAAATCGCCCGGGCATCGGGCGAGATGGGGAGCCATGATTCCGTATCGGTTGCGCGGGCACGCAGTGAATACGAGGACGCCATCGCCGCCCTGCGCAGCCTGCAGATGAGAAGGGAAGCGCTGCAGTTGGCCCGTGACACGCTGCGGGAGGCTTTGGCGGAATGGAATCGGGACGTCTCCCCTGTGTTGAACGGACTGGCTTCCGATGTGATGGCCCGGATCACGGGCGGCAAGTACCGGGACGTGCGGCTGGACCCGCGCGAACGGTTTGCGGTCCGGCTGCTGGAACCCGTCCGGCAGCGGGTCGTGGAGCAGGAACAGTGTTCCCTGGGCACGCAGGATCAGCTCCACTTTGCACAGCGGGTGGCGCTGCTGCGTCTGGTCAGTCGGCAGACGGAGCCATTGCCGCTGTTTCTCGACGACCATTTTGCCCACTACGATCAGGAGCGGCTGGAGCGGACGCTGGCCTATGTGGCGGAGTTGAGCGAAGAGCACCAGGTGTTCCTGTTCACCTGCCAGCAGCGGGAGCTCACGCTGTTGGAACCGTACCTGCGGGGATCGGACCGGCACAAGGTGCACCGGCTGTAACGCGACCATTTCACGGACAGGTCCCGCGGATTTCACCGACTGGGTATGTGGATTTTCCCGGCGGGCTTCGCTAGGTCGCGAGTGTGGCGGGCATACATACACCCGAAACGGGAGCGGATATTGTCCCCCCAAAGGCATTCCTCTATAATGGAGGGTGACCAAGTCCAATGAGGAGTGAGCCCAATGACGCTACGCAAACCGGAGTGGCTCAAGATCAACCTTGTATCAGGAAAAGAACTGGCCAACTTCAAGGAACTGAAGCAGACCATGCGCAGCAAGACGCTGCATACCGTATGCGAGGAAGCAAAGTGTCCCAACATTCATGAGTGCTGGGCCAATCGTACGGCCACCTTCATGATTTTGGGTGATATATGTACCCGGGCCTGTCGTTTTTGCGCCGTGAAGACCGGCCTGCCGACTGAACTGGACCGAGCCGAGCCGGAACGCGTGGCGGAAGCGGCGGAACAGATGGGGCTGAAACACGTCGTCGTCACCTCGGTTGCCCGCGATGACCTGGCGGACGGCGGGGCGCTGATCTTCGCAGAGACGATCAAGGCGATACGCCGCCGTCTGCCGCTCGCCTCCGTGGAGGTGCTGATCCCCGACTTCATGGGCAACTGGGATGCGCTCAAAGTGGTCATGGATGCCCGTCCTGACGTGCTTAACCACAACATCGAAGCGGTGCGCCGCCTCTCCGACCGGGTGCGGGCCCGCGCCAAGTACGACCGGACGCTGGAACTGCTGAAAAAGTCCAAGGAATTCCAGCCGGACATCCCGACCAAGTCCAGCCTGATGATCGGGGTAGGTGAAACGTTCGAGGAGATTTTGGAAACCATGGACGATCTGCGTGCGGTCGATGTCAACATCATGACCATCGGCCAGTACCTGCAGCCGACCAAAAAACACCTGCCCGTAGAAAAGTACTACCACCCCGACGAGTTTGCCCGCCTCAGGGAAGAAGGCATGAAGCGCGGCTTCAGCCACGTGGAGGCAGGTCCGCTGGTGCGCAGCTCGTACCACGCCCACGAACAGGCAAACGCCGCCAAGGAATCGATCGCACAGGCAAAGTAGACAAAAAAGCAAACCCCTATGGCAGTCATAGGGGTTTGTTGCCGTTAGCGGGTGGTTGTGGTCATTTTGGAGCCTTTGGTCTTCATTTCTTCGCCGTCCACCTTGCCGCCCAGTCGCTTGATCAGGGCATCCACGCTGCGCTGTTCATCGGCGTGTCGTCCCATCGTGACGTTGTTTGCGCGGCTGGCGATGCGGGCGATTTCGGCGATGTCGTTTGCGTTGTCGGTCACATACACCTTGTAGTAGCGAGGTGCAATCGACTGAGCGCCCATGCGTGCCTGTTCCTTGGTCACGCGGTTGTCCCCGCCCTGGGTGTTGAGGCCGACGAAAATCTCCTCGTCTGTGACGAGAACGGTGGAGCGGTTCACGCCCGGGCAGCTGGCAGTCACGTTGCCCACGGCGCGGGCCAGCGCCTCCCGGTCGACATAGACATTATTCACTCCGGCCGTACGGACGTGCTTCCGGTCGATTTGGGCAAAGCCCATTCGCGGCATGGTCGTCGCCATCGTGCCTACGCGGCTGCGGTCACGATAAATCGACGGAGTGCCTACACCGTCAAACGGGCGCCGTCCGTCGTCCGTAAAGGCATTGTACGAGCGGGCGCCGCTGGTGTACGCGTTGTAGTTGTTGTTCATGTAGTCAGTGCCGTACGGTGTGTTTCTCACGCCCAGATCGTAGTCGCGCATACCCATGCCGTCAAAGGGACGCGTACCGAGAACGTCGAAAGGACGGGCGCCTATGCCGTCGTTGTTCCGCATGCCGATACCGTCCATATGCATGCGCGGAACGGCTTGTTGAACCGTTGTGCCCGGATGACGGTCATTCGGAGCGGCATTTGGCGTACAAGCGGACGCGACCAAAGCAAGACCTGCGAGAACAGGAAACAGCCATGTTTTTTTCAATGGTTCCACCCCCTACAGCTAGGGTGTCCCCCGCGGATGGGGAGTTTTCGTGGGAAATTTAACTCCCTCTGCGAAAAATGTGATAAGATGGACGTAGTATGCAAAGTGTAAGGAGGAAGCGGTCTTGATTCGCACGCCAGCCGGTACGTACGAGGTCATGGAGGAAAATCGCGACGGGTGGAACCCGGAAGCGTTCAAGGAACGCTACAGTGACATTCTCGACAAGTACGATTACATCGTTGGGGATTGGGGTTACGGCCAGTTGCGCCTGCGCGGGTTTTACGACAACAGCAACCGCAAAGTGCCGTTCGAGCAGCGAATCGCCGCGTTGGATGAGTACCTGCACGAATTTTGCAACTTTGGCTGTCCCTATTTTGTGCTGAAAAAGGTAAAACCGGCCTCGCCAGACCAGCATGGGCAGGAAGCAGCAGACGGAGCAGAGGGGACGGATACCGAACAGCGCAAGGAATCGGACAGGGACGAACCATCCCTGTATATCGAACGAAAGGAACGCCGCCGTTTTCACCCGCGCCACGGCAGACAGGAGCGAACCGAGCGGAGCGGCTCGTCCGGTGAGCGCAGCGGCCGCCATGAGCGGGGAGACAACAAGAGCAAGTTGGCCAAGGGGGAAAAAGGCGGACGCGACAGCGGAAAAGAACGCCGCCAACATGCGCCGCGAGCCAACCGCGAACGGGACAAGATCACCGCAGGTCCCACCCCGCCAAAACGTGAATCGTAAAAAACCATTGACAGTTGATCGATAAAACAGCCCGAATCCAATGGATCGGGCTGTCAGTATGTAGTCAGTGGTGTCCTGTGAATTGGTTTCCGCTCGCTCTCTTGACGGCCAGCCAGGCGACAGCTGCCACGTAAAAACGGAACAAGGCACCGTCCGTTGAGCGCGGATCGATGCCTTTGGCTCTGTGGCATGCCGTCACGCTGTAGGTACCGTTCGGCAGCCTAAAACGGATAAAACGGGTAGAATGGGTAAGGATACGGCGGGTAGAAGGGATAATAATACGGGTAGAAGCCACCGAACGGGAAGACAAAGGGAATGATGACATCAAAATGGGGATGCCGTCTCCGCCGCCGCCAGAACACCGGAGCGGCGAGATCTTCCCTGTGGTGTACTTGGCTGCGTGACTCGTACGGAAAATTGACTGATTGAGCAGAAGGATACGGTTGCATCGCGCGATGTGGCACTCCTCTCATATTGTCTGTTTTGATGTTGCAGTATACGAGACGTCTGCCCGGGTGGCGCGTTGTCCAGAGGGAAATGGGCGGGTGTACCGGATCGGTTAAAGGACAAGGTGCACGCAGTGAAAAAGGGACGCGCCTGTTGGTCAGGCCGTCCCTTGTCTGTCATGTCCCGGATCAGGGAATGACGGTGTGCAAAAACGAGCGCAGTTCTTCCGCTTCCTTATCGTTCAGGTTGAAGGCGTACTCGAGGTAGCCTTCCTCTTTCAGATCGTCGTCGCCGATGATGGCGGAGCGGCCGTTCTGAATGTTGATCACCAGTTTTTTGCCGTAAAAGCGGTTGGTGGTCGTAATTGCCAGATCAAAGCGCGTCGCTTCGCCCATAAAGCTGACGAACCGGGTCTTGGTCTCCTCGGTCTCGTCGTACAGGAAAAACAGGTCGTTGGCCATTTTCTTCCCCCTTACTTCCACACGAGATTGGGCTTGTGGGTGAGATTGTGCAGCGCGCGGATAAAGCGGATCGTTTTGGTCTTGGCACGCATCACGATCGAGTGGGTCTCGACCATGTCGTCCCCAAGGTAGCGGACGCCCTGCAGCAGTTCTCCGTCCGAAACGCCGGTAGCGGCAAAGATCGCGTCGTCTCCTTTGACGAGATCGTTCAGGGTCAGCAGCTGCTCCGGATCAGCCAGCCCCATTCGGATGCAGCGCTGCCGTTCCGCTTCGTTTTGCGGCCGGAGCCTGGCCTGCATGTCGCCGCCGAGGCATTTGATCGCCGCCGCGCTGATCACGCCTTCCGGTGCGCCGCCTGTGCCGAGGAACAAGTCGATCCCCGTATGCGGCATGCAGGCCGCGATGGCTGCGCCCACGTCGCCGTCGCCGAACAGTTTGACGCGCGCTCCTTTTTCCCGGACAGCATCAATGATTGCCTGATGGCGCTCCCGTTCCTGAATGATCACGGTGACGTCCTGAACGCGCTTGTTGTTGGCTTCCGCCACCACTTCGATCATCTTTTCCACCGGGTCGTCCAGGCTGATCTTGCCGGCGGCCCGCCTGCCCACCGCCATTTTGCTCATGTACATGTCAGGGGCGTGCAGCAGCGTCCCCTTGTCGCCGATGGCCACGACCGACATCGCGTTGTTGTGTCCTTTGGCGACAATCGTGGTACCTTCCAACGGATCGACGGCCACGTCCACCTCCGGACCGGTCGCGTCCGGATGCCCCAGTTTTTCGCCGATGTAAAGCATCGGCGCCTCGTCCAGCTCGCCCTCGCCGATCACAACCGTTCCGCGCATGTTGATCGTCTCAAACATGGCGCGCATGGCGCTCGTCGCCGCGTCGTCGGCCTCGTTTTTCCTGCCGCGCCCCAACCAGTGGGAAGAGGCCAGCGCTGCCATTTCCGTTACACGCACCACTTCCAGTGCCAGTTCGCGTTCCACTGTGTTGTATCCTCCCTTTGTCCCGCCAAAAACTCACCCCTCATTGTAACACAATTGAGAGGGGGATTCGTGACAGTGCAGACAATTTTGGTATACTGATGATGAAAAGAGGTGAAGGTGATGAACGATTCCTATCTGCGGCAAGGGGAATTGGTTCTTCTGGTATTGGTGCTGACGTTTGTCATTACCGTATTGTATGCAAAATGGGCAGCGAAAAAGCGAAAGTGATAAAGGAGATCTCCCATGTACGACGTAAATACGAAAAAGATCGACGAAGTGTTGACACACATGTCCCGGATGCTCGACCTGCTGGACAAGCTGGCGGCCCGGGGAGCGAATGACGTTCTCGCCGACGAAGTGGCCGAGGCGGCGATGGAGAGGGCGCTGCATCTGTCCATTGAGGCGGTGATCGACGTGGGCAACGCACTGATTGACGGCTTTATCATGCGCGATCCCGGCAGCTATACCGACATTGTGGAAATTTTGCGGGATGAGCGGGTCATCAGCGACGAGCAGGCGCGGGTGCTGACAGACGTGGTGGAGTTCCGCCGTCATCTGGTCAACCAGTATACCAGCGTGCCGGCGGCGGAAATGGTGGCGCTGGTGCAGGACAGCCTGCCGACGCTGCGCCAGTTTGAGCCGGCTGTGCGTACGTATCTGCAAAACGAACTGTTTTAAGGCGAGAAACGCGGATTTTTTATACAAAACACTTTCTTTTGTTTACTAAAGAGGCCCGATTCGATACAATAGAGAGAAAGGGCGGTGATTACGATGGCTAACGAAGGAACTTCCACCCGCGACCAGATCCTCAACATGCTCAAAGTAAAAGGCTCGCTGTCCGTCAGCGACATGGCAGTCCAGCTGGGGATCACGGAGATGGCTGTGCGGCGTCATCTGAATACGCTGGAGCGGGACAATCTGATCAAATCGACGCTGGTACGCCAAGCGATGGGACGCCCGACCAATGTCTATTCGCTGTCGCAGGAGGCAGATGAGCTGTTTCCGCGCAACTACTCTCATCTGACGCTCGACTTTTTGCGCGATTTGGAAGCAATGGACGGAATCGGAAAGGTGGAAATGCTGTTCCGCCGCCGGGAAAACCGTCTGGAAGAAGCATACCGCAAGCAGATCCAGCAGGAGTCCCTGGAAGAGCGTGTCGCCAAGCTGGCCGAACTGCAAAACGAAAAGGGCTATATGGTAGAGTGGGAAAAGGACGAACAAAACGGCTGCTACCGCATCCGCGAGTACAACTGTCCCATCTCCCAAGTGGCGCGCGAATTCAACCAGGCGTGCAACTGTGAGCTCTCCCTGTTCCGCCGTGTGCTGAAAGCCGACGTGGTACAGACTACCTGCATGGCCAAGGGCGGAGAAAAATGCGTGTTTGAGATCAAGGAAGCGAAGCAAGCCTAACAGAATGACAACGTGCGTAAATCCACTCGTCGCCGGGTGGATTTTGTTGTGAACGGGGAAAGGATGAGGCAGCATGAAGCAGTACAAGGGGTATTTGCTGGATTTGGACGGAACCATTTATCGCGGCAGGGAGGCCATTCCGGGAGCTGCCCGGTTTGTCCAGCATTTGCGCAAACAGGGGATTCCGTACCTGTATCTGACCAACAATTCGTCCGCTTCGCCGGAGCAGGTGGCGGCGCGCTTGACCGGGCTGGGCATCGACGCGGAGCCGGAAGAGGTCTATACCTCTGCAATGGCGACCGCCCACTATCTCAAGGAGCTGGCCCCGGCAGGCACGCCGGTGTATGTGATCGGCGAAGAGGGACTGATTGCGCAGCTGAAAGCCAGCGGCTTTACAATCAGCGAGGAGCGTCCCCGGTACGTGGTGGTGGGGATTGACCGTTCGTTTGATTACGCCAAATTGACGACAGCTGCCCGGGCGATCCGGCAAGGAGCCAACCTGATCGCCACCAACGCCGATGCCGCTCTGCCGACCGAACAAGGCTTGTTTCCCGGCAATGGTTCATTGGTGGCAGCTGTCTCCACGGCGTCCGGAGTCAAGCCGGTAGTCGTCGGCAAACCGGAGCGCATCATCGTTGACTACGCGCTGACGCGGTTGGGCACGAGCGCCGGGGAGACGCTGATCGTCGGGGACAACCTGGATACCGACATTGCCGCGGGTAACTGCTCGGGCATGGACAGCCTGCTGGTCTTGACCGGTTATTCCACGCGGGAGGACGTGGAGACGCATCCCTGCCGTCCCACGCACATCGCATCCGATCTAGCCGATTGGCTCGGAAGAATCGGGGGGTAGGCAGTTTTCCTCCGCTTGTTTCTGGCGGTGAGCGATGCGGCTGGACGCCGCCGCAGCTATGGCTCCGACCAGATCGTCCAGAAAAGTGTGGACGCCAAAGCGTTTGTCGTTTAGATCCTTTAGCTTGCCGTACTTGAGCTTGTCCACGTACCCGTAGTTGGTGAATCCGATGCTGCCGTACAGGTTCACGACGGCAAACGCCAGCACCTCGTCCACGCCATAGAGCGGTTCATCCGAGGCGATAATCTCCTGAAGCGGAGGGATTAGTTTCTTTTCTTCGGCCAGCATGTCGAGCTGAATGCCGGTGAAAAGGGCGTTCTGTACTTCCCGCTTTTTCAGTACGGCTTGCACGCTTTCGCGGCACGTGTCCATGGAGAGGTTGGAAATGTAGTCTTTTTGCAGAAACATGACAATCTCGGCAATGTGGTCGATGTGGACGCCGCGCTGTTCCAGCAGCGAGACGACGGCGTCGTAACACGTGTAGCTGTTGAGCGGATTGTTGCCGTTCACCGCTGTCCTCCTCTCGCCACCGCTTTTTGGGAATCTGCCTGCGGCGCGTGCCGGTCAGGCAGGTGTGAGGGCATGTGCACGTCGGTAGTATCTGCAACGAGATAGGCACCTATCCCGCCTGCGTTACATACCATGCTCCATGAGAAGGTGTGTGGGGAGGTTGTTCTCATGGAGTACAAAGCCTTGCTGGAAGAAGCGTACGGATTTTCCCTGCACGGCTGCCGATCAGCAGGGGCGGGAACCGTGCTGGAGACGGATCAGGGGCTGTTTTACCTGTATACCGCGCCGGCGGGATTCAAATACAAAAGCAGGTTTATCGAGCGGGTGAAAAAACAACTGGCGCAGCAGCAGGAAGTGAACATGCTTACGCTGGTCAAGTCGAAAGAGGGATACCCGTACGTCATCAGCGACGATCAGATTTTCTACCTGTACCGTGGTGTGCGGGAAGGGGTTCCGGACGATCCGGCGTTTGCCGCAGGGCAGGCGCTTGCCCAGTTTCATCAGGCGACCCGTTCGTTCAAGAGCGACAAGCTGTTTTCGTCATCCTCCACGCTTGGGCGTTGGCCCGTCATGTGGCGGAAAAAACTGCGCGAGTACAACGGGTACCGGGAGGACATGGAGGAAGCGGACGGTGAGATCTTCCCGTTTGACGAGTATCTTTTGACCAGTTACACCTATGTGAATCAGTTGGGGGAGACGGCGGTGCAGTACCTGTACCATGCCGGTTACGACAGCGTGGTGAAGGAAACAGCCCACTGCGGCAAAGTAGCCTACCAAAATTTTGATGAGGGGTATATCCTGTGGAATGAAGACTACGTTCGCTATGTCTGCGGCGAATGGAACTGGGTGCTCGATATGCGGGCGCGCGACATCGGCCAGTGGATCAAGGCGTCCGTGCGGCGAAACGGCTGGCAGGAAGACGTCGTGACTCATTTCCTGGACGGGTACAACAGCGTCTGCCCGCTGTTGGAATCCGAATACGCCGTGGTCTACGGCCTGATGCTGTACCCCGGGCGTTTTCTCAAACTGGTGGAGACGTATCGGTCATTGCCGTGGGAAGATAGGCAGGAAGTGGACGCCGCGGCGTGGAAAGAACTTTTGGAGGAAGAACTGATCAACATGGAAGAGGCGCTTCGCCGCTACCCGCAGACGATTGCGCAGCGATACGGGGCGCCGGTTCCGCACATTGACTGGTTGTGGAGGCCTGCTGATGACAAAACCGATGGTGTACGTGACGAGGCAAGTGGCGAATGAAGCCATTGCCATGCTGGAGGCGGTGGCGGACGTGGAAGTGTGGGCGGAGGATCGTCCCATCCCCCGAGACGTGCTGCTGCAAAAGGCGGAAGAAGCCAGCGCTCTCTTGACCATGCTGACGGAACGGATTGACGAGGAACTGCTGATGCGGGCAAAACGGCTGCGGATCGTCGCCAACATGGCCGTCGGCTACGACAATATCGACGTGGCGGCGGCCAAACGACATGGCGTCATCGTGACCAACACGCCGGACGTGTTGACGGAGGCGACCGCCGATTTGGCCTTTGCCCTGCTGATGGCGGCGGGCCGACGGCTGGTGGAGGCCAACCGCTTTTTGTTGGCCGGCGGGTGGACATCCTGGAACCCGTACCTGATGGTCGGGCAAAACATCTACGGAGCGACGCTCGGCATCGTCGGCATGGGCCGCATCGGACAGGCAGTAGCCCGGCGGGCGGCGGGTTTTGGCATGCGGATTCTCTATCACAACCGCAGCCGCCGTCCGGATGCGGAGCGAACGACAGGTGCGCAGTATGCGCCATTTGACGAACTGCTCCGGGAATCGGACTACGTCGTGCTGCTGACGCCGCTGACGGAGGAGACGCGGAATCTGATGGGCGAGCGGGAGTTCTCCCTGATGAAACCGACCGCAGTGTTTGTCAACGTGTCGCGTGGCGGCACGGTGGACGAGGCGGCACTCTACCGGGCTCTCGTCGACAAACAAATCTGGGCGGCCGGTCTGGACGTGTTCCAGCAGGAGCCCGTGCCGCTGGACAACCCGCTTTTGTCGCTGCCCAACGTCGTGGCCCTGCCGCATATTGGCAGCGCAACATATCAGACGCGGCTGGAAATGGCTCGGCTGGCTGCGGCCAACATCGCCGCCGTGCTGAGCGGAGAGGAGCCTGTAACCCCCGTATGAACTGGATGATTGCGACGGTGACCGGTCTGGTGCTGGCAGCGGCATGCACGGCCGCCGTGTCGCTGTACGTAGCCTGGAAATTGACGCACCCGCCCCGCAAGCCGGTGGACATGGAGCCGTCCCGCTTCGGCATCGGCCATGTGGAATCTGTCACCTTTCCCAGCCGGGAGGACGGCATCACGTTGAGCGGCTGGTACATCGCGGCGGAAGCCAATGGACACGACAGCAACGGCTGCACGCTCGTCTTTGCCCACGGTTACGGGCAAAACCGGCTGGAACCGCATCTGCCTGCCCTGGCTTTGGCCGCCCGGCTGCTGGCTGCCGGATACGACGTGCTGATGTTTGACTTTCGCAATGCGGGAGAGTCAACTCCTGCCCTGACGACGATCGGTCTTCGCGAGCAGCAGGACCTGCGGGGGGCGATCGATTACGTGGAACAAAGGCGTCCCGGGCAAAAGATCGGTCTGATCGGGTTTTCCATGGGGGCAGCCACTTCGCTTCTGGTCGGCTGCACAGACGAGCGTGTGCAGGCCGTGGTGGCCGACTCGCCGTTTTATTCGCTGCGCGAGTATTTGCAGGAAAACCTGCCGCACTGGACAGGGTTGCCACGGGTACCGTTCAACTGGTTGATTCTGACGCTCAGTCCAATCATGCTCCGGGCCAATCCGTCGGAGGTCAGGCCGTACATGGCAGTGAAGCGGGCCAACAAGCCGATCCTGTTCATTCACGGCACCGGCGATGAAACCGTGCCGTGCAGCAATAGCAAACAGCTTCGGAAGCTCGCCGCTCACCCGGATTCCGCGCTTTGGCTGGTGCCGCAGGCGGGCCATGTGCGCAGCTTCGCCATGATGCCGGACGAGTACATAAAGCGAGTGACCGCTTTTTTCCGCAAGGCGCTGCTGCTGAAAAAGTAAAAAGCCCTTGCCGGCCGTAAAACCGGTAAGGGCTTTTGCTCGATTAGAATACTTGTTGTACTTCTTTGATTCCCGGCACTTCTTCCAGCAGTGCGCGCTCGATCCCTGCCTTCAGCGTGATCGTGGAAGAAGGGCAGCTTCCGCATGCACCCATCAGGCGCAGTTTCACAACGCCGTCCTCTACGTCGACGAGCTGTACGTCGCCGCCGTCGCGCTGCAGGTACGGACGCAGTTTGTCAAGGACTTCCTGTACTTGATCGAACATGTCCATGGGAATTTCACTCCTTTCCAACCTCCCTCTATTATACTCCCCTGGAGCCGATAAATCCATGACCGATGCGCCCGAAGCGGCACTTTGCCGCGGATCGTGAACCCGGGCGGCGTGCCGCATGGACTTTTTCGCTTGGCCTCATGTTATAATAGAGGAGCGAAAAGGAACAAGAAGATAAGGGGTCGGTGTCGTGAACGTATACCGTAACGTGAAGGAACTGATCGGCAACACGCCGATTGTCGAACTGACACAGTTTGATCTGCCGGAAGGCGTTCGACTGTTTGCGAAACTGGAGTATTTCAACCCGGGCGGCAGCGTCAAGGACCGCTTGGGACTGGAACTGATCCGCGCCGCCGAAGAGAGTGGGCAGCTGAAGCCGGGCGGTACGATTATCGAGCCGACGGCCGGCAACACGGGAATCGGGCTGGCGCTGGCAGCGATCGGTACCGGCTATCGCGTAATCTTCTGCGTGCCGGCCAAGTTTTCCGAAGAAAAGCAGGAACTGATGCGCGCACTGGGTGCGGAAGTGGTGAATACGCCGACCGAACTGGGCATGAAAGGAGCGATCGCCAAAGCACAGGAACTGGCGGCATCCATTCCCGGCGCATTCGTACCCCAACAGTTTGCCAATCCGGCCAACCCGGCAGCTCATTACAAAACGACGGGACCGGAAATCTGGAAACAAATGGATGGGAAAGTGGACGTGTTTGTGGCGGGGGCCGGCTCTGGCGGCACCTTCATGGGGGTAGCCCGCTACCTGAAAGAACAAAAGCCGTCCATCAAAACCGTCATTGTCGAACCGGAAGGCTCCATTTTGAACGGCGGCGAACCCGGTCCGCACAAGACGGAAGGAATCGGGATGGAGTTTTTGCCGCCGTTTATGGACACGAGCTACTTTGACGCCATCCACACCATCCTGGATGTGGACGCTTTTGAGATGGTCAAACAGTTGGCCGCCAAAGAGGGACTGCTGGTGGGCAGTTCGGCGGGTGCGGCGATGGCGGCTGCACTGCGGGAAGCGCGGGAAGCCAAGCCGGGAACCAACATCGTCACCTTGTTTGCCGACGGCAGCGAGCGTTATCTGAGCAAAAAAATCTACCAAGGAGGAGTATAAGATGCGGATCAAAACACGCCTGATCCACGGAGGAATTGAGGGAGATCCCCATACGGGAGCCGTTTCCGTTCCGATTTATCAAGTCAGCACATACAAGCAGGAAGCAGTCGGCAAGCACAAGGGCTATGAGTACTCCCGCACGGGCAACCCGACTCGCCACGCGCTGGAAACCTACATCGCGGAGCTGGAAGGCGGGGCGCGCGGCCTGGCATTTGGCTCCGGCATGGCCGCTCTGTCCACGGTACTCTCCCTGTTCTCCAAAGGAGATCATCTGGTGGTGGGCGACGACGTATACGGCGGCACGTACCGGGTGATTACCCGCGTCTTTTCCCGCCTGGGACTGGATGCCACCTACGTGGAAACGAGCAATACGGCTGCAGTGGAAGCGGCCATTCGCCCGGAAACCAAGGCGATCATCATGGAAACACCGACCAACCCGCTGTTAAAAGTAAGCGACATTGCCGCTCTGTCGGCGATCGCCAAAGCGAACAACATCCTGCTGCTGGTGGACAACACGTTCATGACCCCGTACTGGCAAAATCCGCTTGAACTGGGCGCCGACATCGTCTACCACAGCGCCACCAAGTACCTGGGCGGACACAGTGACGTGGTGGCCGGCCTGGTCGTGGCCAAAGACGCCAAGGTGGGCGAAGAGCTGCACTTCCTGCAAAACGCGATCGGCGGCATCCTCGGGCCGCAGGATTCCTGGCTGCTGCTGCGCGGGATGAAGACGCTGGGCGTACGCATGGAAGAGCACGAGCAAAACGCGCGGACACTGGCCAACTGGCTGGCCGAGCGGAACGACATCAAACGCGTCATCTACCCCGGCCTGCCCAGCCACCCCAACCACGAGCTGGCGAAAAAGCAGGCGCGCGGCTTCGGCGGCATGATCTCCTTTGACGTCGGAAGCGCCGAACGAGCAGACGAAGTGCTCGCCAAGGTGAAATACTTTACGCTGGCGGAATCGCTGGGGGCGGTGGAAAGCCTGATCAGCGTCCCGGCCCGCATGACCCACGCCTCCATTCCGGCCGAGCGGCGGGCGCAATTGGGCATCACGGACGGTTTGATCCGCATTTCAGTAGGGATTGAAGACGTACAGGATTTGATTGACGACCTGGAACAAGCTCTTTCCTAAAGACACAGGAAAGATCAGCAGGGGGGCATGGCAGATGAGCGTGGAAATCAAGGTCTACGGTACCGAGCAGTTGTGTGCGAGCTGTGTCAACCTGCCGTCGGCCAAGGAGACGGCCGAATGGCTGCAGGCGGCTATCTCACGCAAATACGGAAACGACAGCGTCCGAATCGTCTACAAGGACTTTCAACAACCCGAGACAGAAGATGACAAAAGCTGGGCCAAACGGATTGTGGAAGAAGATTTGTGGTATCCGCTTGTCGTAATTTCCGGGGAAATTGTCGGTGAGGGAAATCCGAAACTGAAAGATATATACGCCAAGTTGGAAGAGCTGGGGGTACCCCCGCTCGACGAGGCAAAGTAAGAACGGGCGGGAGCAATCCCGCTCGTTTTCGTTTGTATGCGGGGTGTCGCACGGAAGAAGCAAGATACTGGCATAATCCTTGTCGCCACCTATTGCAGGTGTCGGCTTCATTGCAAATGAACAAAATTGTTTTCATAATTTTCTAAAATTATGCTACTACCTCTCAGGACGAGAGTTCTACCTGTCCCACCCGATTCATATACATCCAGAGGAAAAACCGTAATCGAGGAGGGGCCCTGCATGGAACAGCAGTTGGCTCGCTATTACGAGCTGAAAGAGGCACAAAAGAAAATCGAGGAAGAGCTGAACGACCTGAGGCAGAAACTGTTGGCGGAATATGCGGATAGCGGAGGTGCCGAAGCAGGGGCGTACAAGCTGACCATCCACTATCAGGAGCGGCGGGAGTATCACGATGAACGGGTTTACAACGCCCTGCCTGATCCATCGCTGTGGCGGCTGATGTCCCGGGCGGACGCCGGAAAAATCGCCAGTCTGCTCAAGCTGAACGTGATTCACGACGGCATCCTGGAGGGAACTTACGAGTTAAAGAAGATTCCTGTCCTGCGCGTGCAAAAGCGATAACGGCATTTAAGGGAAAAGCCTTTCGGCGAGATACCGAAAGGCTTTTTGTTCATCTTGCTGCGCATTATCCGAGATGCTTTTTGTACATCCACAGCACGCCGCTCTTCATCACGCGGGGCATTTGGCCGACCAGGGAGACTTTGCCCATCACGCCAAAGCCTTCCTTTTTGCCCAGCGAGCCGAGAAATCCCTTGTGCTTGATGTCCGGCAGGGAAGCGGGATATTCTTCGCCCTTGATGTCCTTTTTCAGCATCATGGCGATTTGTTCACCCTGCAGTTCCGCCGATTGGGCACTCGGGGCGATGGGCAGGCTGGCACAGTCGCCCACCACGTACACGTTGGGATATTCGGGGATTTGGTGATACTGGTTCAGCTTGGCACGGCCGATGTTGTCCTTCTCGATCGGCAGAGCGCGCACGATGCGGCTGGCCTGGATTCCGGCCGTCCAGACGGTGACGTCGGTTTCCACCGGCTCGTTGTGGTTGTAGACCACCCCCGGCTCGACGCGGGTCACGCTGGCCATGGAGACCAACTGCACATCGTGTTCAATAAACCACTGGGAGGCGTACTGCTGCAGTTTTTTCGGGAACGGGCTGAGAATGCTCGGACCGCGGTCCACAATGCGAATGTTCAGGTCCGGGCGGCTTTCCCGCAGTTCGGAGGCCAGCTCTACGCCGCTCAACCCTCCGCCGATGATCGTCACTGTACCGTACGGGCCCAGGTTGTTGATGGCTGTGTACGTGTTGCGGGTCGCGTTCATGGTTTGAATCGAGTGGGTATATTGTTCCGCTCCCGGGATATCATGATAACGGTCTTCACATCCGAGCGCGATAACCAGCCAGTCGTAGGCGAGGGTGTCGCCGTTTGCGAATGTGACGATCCGCTCGTCCATGTTTACGCCGGTTACCTCCCCGAATTTGATCGTCAAACGAGGATCGCTTGGAAACGGGACGCGCACGGCTTTTTCCGGTTCCGTTCCCGCCGCGAGGGCATAATACTCCGTTTTCAAGCCGTGAAACGGCATCCGGTCCACAAGTGTCACAAAGACATTGTCAGGTAAATCCGGGGACAGGACCCGCTCGATAATCCGCAGACCCCCGTACCCTCCGCCAAGGATCACAAGTCGTTTCATAGAAGGTCTAGTCCTTTCTTCAGTCCGTTATTTTACAGCACCCATTCTATTGTTAGTCTCTTTTGCGCAAATTGCAAGCAGAATCTTTTTCCCCGTCCATTCGCGGATAACTGCACCTGCCAAGGGGAAAACCAGTTGCCAACAGGACTTGGTTTGCTATGATAGGGGAAGGGTCTTACGGCCTCGATGGCGAGAACAGTCCATGTTGACGGCAGGTGAAAAAGTAGATGAAGCCATTAGTTGAATTTTGCGCGAGCAACGTCTCTTCCTATACAAAGCACGTGATGGAGGCGCTGGAACACGATCCCGAGCTGGATGTGGACGTGCTGGAGTACGGCTGCCTCGGCTATTGCGGCGAATGCTACATGCAGCCGTTTGCGCTGGTGAACGGCGAGCTGGTCCAGGCGGCTACCGCAGAGGAGCTGCTGGCGGCCATCAAAAAAAAGCTGCAGGAAGACAAAGAGGATGACGGATTCCCGTTTTAGCGACAGGGAGATGAAGAGGGCACGGCTGAATGATCGGCGTGCCCTTTTTTGTTGAATTCGAATGCAGACGAACCTGAACGTGATTGGCGAACCTTCCGGAACGACCATCCGAAGCGGGGCAATACAAAACAAGCTGACGCCCGTAAGAGAGGCGTCAGCTTGCAGTGAGGGATGACGGCATGTCGTGCCGCGCGGCTGGTTTTTAGTGTTCCTTGATGACGTTGTAGAACGTGTCCCGTTCCAGTGCGCGTTTGCCGGCTCCCTTGATCAGCCAGACCAGTTCGTCGACGGTGAGGGCTTGTTGGGTCAGCGCGCCGGCGGAGTGGCTGATGCGCTCTTCGATCAGCGTGCCGTGCACGTCGGACATGCCCATGGTCAGGGACACCTGCGTCAACTGCGTGCCGATGTTGATAAAGTACGCCTTGATATGCTGGAAGTTGTCCATCATCAGGCGGCTGATGGCCATCGTCTTCAGGTCGTCAATCGCCGAGTTGCGCCGCTTGATGCCGGCCGTTGCCTTGATCGGCTGCACCGCCAGCGGGATGAACACCAAAAAGCCGTTGGTCTCGTCCTGCAGTTCGCGCAGGCGGATCATGTGGATCAGGCGCTCCTCCAGCGTCTCGATGGAGCCGTACAGCATCGTGGTGTGGGTCTTCAGGCCAAGCTGATGAGCCGTGCGGTGCACTTCAAGGTACATGTCCGTGCTGGCCTTTTCCGGGCTCATCTTCATGCGGTACCGCTCCGTCAGGATTTCCGCGCCGCCCCCGGTCAGGGTTTCCAGGCCCGCTTTCATCAGTTCCTGCAGCACTTCCTTGATGGACAGGCCGGAGAGGCGGGAAAAGAATTCAATCTCTGCGCCGGTATACGCTTTGATCGTCACGTGCGGGTACGCCTTTTTCAGGGTGCGGATCGTGTCTACGTAATAGTCAAACGGCACATGCGGATTGTGGCCGCCGACGATGTGGAACTCGCGGATGCCTTCGCGATACCGCGTGCCGACGTAGTGGAGCAGTTCGTCCATGCTCATCGTGTATGCGCCGTCTTCCCCGAGATCTCGACGGAAACCGCAGAACCTGCAGTGCGCCTCACAAACGTTGGTCGGGTTGATGTACATGTTTTGAATAAAATAGACGTTATTCCCGTTTTTTCGCTGATTGACCAGGTTGGCCAGTTGGCCGATGGTCAGCAGATCGTTTGAGTTGAACAGCGTCAGGCCGTCTTCCAGTGTAAGCCGCTCGCCGCGAATGACTTTTTCCGACACACCGGCCAGCGCTGGGTCTTGGATGGTTAACGTATCAAGCGCCATCCGAACACTTCCCTTCTCAGATTTCGTCCGGTCCGTTGCCCTGATGCGAATGATCAGGGCAGATCCGTCAATCGTTCACAAAAGCATCTATATTATAAACCTCTTGGGAAGGTGGAACAATATCAGAAGTTTAGCAACGCACGTACTGTAAAATTTTTGCAAATTTCACCAAAAACCCTGCATATTCTTGGTTAATAAGGAAATTTTGATTGCCTTATGGCTGTGGTTCCTGTAAAATGGAAGTGGAACGAAGGCTTGTACGCCTTATCCATCTTGAGGAGGAGCTTCAGCAATGCGAGATATGGTACTAGAAAAAATCGAACTCCTTCGACAGGATATGGTGAAAATGGGGTTAGAGTTTGGGTTGGATCATCCTGATGTTCTGGCATACAGTAAGCAGATTGATCAACTTCACAACGAACTAAACCAATTGGATCATAGTCTGTCTAAGGTAGTGAAGAAGTCAAAACCGTATCGCGTTTTCTTGTTGGAAAACAAAGCGCATTTTGCATAAAGGGGGGCATCCCTCTTTTTTTGTTTCGCTGCGTGTTGCAGGGGGAAGGGGCAGGCGCCCGAAGTGCAGGGCAGCCTTGAGAAAACGCGGCTTCCTTTTGTATACTGAAAGCAGAAAGCGGCACCCTGTTATCAGGAACACGGCGTTTGCGTGGTGCAAGCATGGAATGGAAACCGCCGGTAAAGGAGGGTAACGAGATGATTACATTGACGGAACAAGCCAGTCGGAAGGTAAAGGAGATGCTGGCTGCGGAAAACAATCCCAACCTGTTCCTGCGCGTAGGCGTCCGTCCGGGCGGTTGCAGCGGCTTTACCTATGGAATGGGCTGGGATCAGGAAATGAAGGAAGGTGACCACACCTTCGAACAGGATGGCATCAAGATTGTTGTCGACAAGGACAGCTATCTATACATTGAAGGTACGCGAATCGACTACAAGGAATCGCTGATGGGCGGCGGGTTCTCCATCGACAACCCCAATGCGGTCGCCTCCTGCGGCTGCGGCGCGTCGTTCCGAACGGCGCTGGCCGAGGGCAAGCCGGAGAAGTGTGACGAGTAAGACGCCAGACGAGAGGACGCTACCCTCGTGGGCATTGCATGACGGTCATGCGATGCCGCGAGGGTTTCTCTTTTTGCCGGGGAATCTTGACCTTGCTGTCCGTTGAGATACATAGCGGATCGTGCCCTGTTTACCCGCTAAAAGGAGTTTGGGCAGGGGAAGAGGAAAGAGAAGCGGGAGGCGATTTGATGCGAACCGTGGAGGTTGTGGCGTACGACGACCGCTGGCCGGAGCTGTTTCGGGAGGAAGCGGCGAAGATCAGGGAGGCCCTGGGCGGTGCCGTACGGGATATTCATCACATCGGCAGTACGTCGGTGCCAGGCATGGCGGCCAAACCGATTATCGACATCCTGGTGGAGGTGGACCGAATCGAGAACGTGGATGCCCGCAGCAGCCGCATGGAGTCATTGGGCTACGAAGCGCGCGGCGAAAACGGCATCCCTGGGCGGCGTTACTTCTGCAAAGGTGGCGACAAGCGGACTCATCATGTCCATGTCTTTCAACAGGGCAGCGGCGAGGTGATCCGCCTTCTGGCGTTTCGCGAGTATCTGACGGCCCATCCGGCGGAAGCGGCGGCCTACCGTGGCCTGAAACTGCGTTTGGCGGAGCGGTGTTCCGCCGATGTTGCTGCGTATGTCGCCGGCAAAGACGCGTTTGTCAAGGAACTGCAACAGCGAGCGTTGAGCTGGTGGAGCACCCGCAGGGACAGCGAGAAGTACGGCAGCGATCAGAAGCGCGGGTAGGGCATCGTCCGCTGGTCGGCGTTCACCAATCGTTCGCCGGTTCGTCAAGATTCGTTCACAGGTTGGCAGATTCTGGACTGGCTTCGTTCGTTACAATGAAATTGTAGAACGTAAAGACATTGCATGAAAGAAGGGTGTCTTATGAAAAAAATGTGGGGTTTCATGATCTCGGCAGCAGTCCTGTCCGTCATGTTGGCAGGCTGCGGCGGCGACAAACAGGAAGCGTCTCAAGGAAACAGCCAACCTGCGGCAGCGGAGGCCAGCACGGCGATCAACATTGAGGCGAGCAACTGGAAGTTCAATCAGGATACATTTGAAGTAAAAGCGGGTGAACCGTTTACGATTAACTTCAAGTCGACCGAAGGGTTCCATGGCATCGGCATTGAAGGGCTGGACGTGGACATCCAGAACGAGGGCAGCAAGACGCTGACCGTCGACAAGCCGGGCGAGTACAAAATCTTCTGCAACGTCCTCTGCGGTCCCGATCACGGCAAAATGCTGGCCACACTTGTGGTAAAATAAACGATACGGAAAACAAACCTATAGAAGTGCAGCAGCACGAAAAAGCGTGGCGAACGGAACGTGTGTACACGTTCTTGACCGCCACGCTTTTGTTTGACTTAAAATCCGATGGAATGCTGCAAAGTGGCTACCGCAACGTTGTATTGGTGTGTGGTATCGATGCGTTCGGCAATGCTGTCCAGCCATTTTTCTTTCCGATTGGCCAGTTCAGATGCGGATGCTGTTTTGTTCAGGTAGTCCATGTAGGTTTGACGGTAGCGTTCTTCTGCCGCTTTTTGGCTTGCGATGCTTTCCTCCAAGGCTTGTTTCGCCTGAACCACTTTCTCGTAGTTGGCTGTGATTTCCGCGTCTGCTTTCCGTTGGGCCGATTGCAGCAGCAGCTCGTACTTTTTCAGCTCAATTTGCGCAATGCGCCCCGGGTATGTGCTAAGGGCGGCGTACTCGCGGATGTAGTTTACCTTGGCTTGGTAAAAAGCGACTTCAGCAGACGCCTTCACCAGATCGGGCCGCTTTTGATGGGCGATTTTTTTGTATTCCTCGATCGGGAGCAGTTGGAAGGTGGAATAATCCACGGCTGCCAGATTCCACGCCTGGTCGCTTTTTTCGTTCATCAGTTGGTTCAGTTTGGCAAGCGCCTCGCGATACGTTTCTTCCAGTTCGCGGAGTGTTTTCTGAGCGTCGCTGTTGTCACCGTACTTCGCGTCGGCGTATTTCTTTTGCAGGTCGGCCTTCTCTTTCGCTGCCAGTACCTCATAATACGCCTTGTGTACATTGAGGCGGGCATCGTTTTCCTTTATCCTCCAGTTGGATTCTGCGACCTTGTAATCCCTGATGGCGTCGGCTTCCGTCTCAAATTTTGATTTGGCACTGCTCAAGGTTCTGACGGATTCGACTTTTGTGTTTCTCGTACCCATAAGGGCCTGGAGTGTCGTGTAATAAGCGGATTCACTGTCAAGCTTGAGCAGATTCAGGTCCATGCTGCTGGAAATAGCCTTATCGATCGCCTGCTCAAGTGTGAGGTCGGAAATTTCTGACGGAGCAGCAGCAGCAGTTTCGGCTGCACCCGTATCGGCAGGAGCGGCGAGGACGGGTGTTGCACTTGTGAGAAGCGCGGCAATCAAGGTCGTGCTGGTGAGTGGTTTGAGCAAATGAAACTTCATGATGGATGAGCCTCCTTAAAAAATCGGAATAATGCATGTATGATAACGATTATCATTATCACCAACGAGGTCAGTATAAGATGTCTTCATGTGCGGCGTCAAGGCAAAAAATGCTTGCAGAATTACAATTTTTTTAGATTGCGAGATACATATTTTCCCTCTGCCCCGCGCATGATAGAAAGGGAATGCGTGCATGCAATCTCCACAGGCTCCGCTTACGGCAGGGCCGAGTTTGATGCAAAGGAGTTGATGGCCCTGGAAAGAAAACGGTATTACATCACGCTGCAGTCGGGTACGACCGTGGCCGAGATCCGCGACGTCAAGGGCGATTCCACCTACGACTTTGAGATCGAGGCGACCGAGGTGGAAGCGGGGATGCTGCGCGACCTGTTCAATCACTGCGCGCACGGGGACTTCATGATGTGGATGCACGGTCATACCTTGTGGAGCGACATGCCGGATCGGGACAACGATGAATACGACGACAACCTGCGCGAGATTTACCGCATGATTTACCGGCTGGGTACGCCGAAAACCCGGAACGATCTCCAACAGATGGGATTGGTGGAGAGACTGGGGTTGGACAGGGACGGGCTGCGGCCGCTTTAGCCATGATTTCGCGCCGCTTGTCCACAGTCGCTAGCCAATCGCTGATTGCGCAGGCTGTCACCCGCAGCCGGGAAGCACTACGACCAGATCGGTACGCGAAAAGGAGTGATGAAAGATGAAACGTTGGCAAAAACACTTGTTGGCGACAGCACTCGTGACGGGTCTGGCGATTCCGGCCGGCGTGTACGCAGCCGACATCCAGGCGCGGCCGGCGGCAACGCTCATCCCCGGCGGAGAGGTCGGCGGGGATCACAAGCATCACGAGCATCACTTTGAACACTACAAGCATAAATGGCGCTGCGGGTTGCACCTGAATGCGCACCGTCAGATGTACCTGACCCTGCTGGCCGAGAAGTACACACCGGACCGCGTGGACGAGTGGAAAGCCGCTTTTGCCGAACGGGAACGCCTGATGACACGGCTGAAGGCATCGCGGGAGCAAAACGGCAAGGACGCAGACAAACAAACGTTGCGGGCAGAATGGAAAGCGCTGAAAGAAAAACTGCACGAGCAGGTGAAAAATGGCCAAATCACCCGCGAGCAGATGAAGCAGCAGTTGAAGGAATGGCGCGTCAAGAACTTTGGCGAGCACGATGCAAAAGACGCGGAAGCCATGCGCACCGTGAGAGAGCAGTTTAAACAGACCCACGAGGCGTTTGACGCCGCGATCCAATCCGGTGACGCCGCGAAGATCAAGGAAGTGCTGCCGAAGCTGTTGGACGAGGTAAAAACGGTTAACCAGCACCTCGCCAAAAAGCTGGAAGAAACGAAAAACTAGCGGGCTGATTTTCCGGTTCGTTTTCCGGTTCAATTGGAACCAAAAAAAGGACGTGTCCCGGTGCGCGTCCTTTTTTCGTGGAACGGGTCTGCGTGTTCGTGTTGGTCAACACGGATGGTGGCGTCTGCTTTACCGCCAGGAGATTCACCTGCACCGCTTAAAAAAGGTCTAGGGGGACTGGTCATGCAGCGCTTGAGCGCTCCACTCCTCGATGACCGACAGATGCTCCTGCCGGCAGGCGGGACACCAGCCCACATGCAGACAGTGGTGGTGGAGCCGATCGGGAAAGCCGTTGCTCAGCTTGGCGTCGTCGATCTCCCGGTACGGGCTGTAATCGCCGTAGTAGTCATACAGCCGTCCGGCATCGTCCAACGGGCGGCCGCAGCGGGGGCACGTCTCCTGGTAGGGCACGAGGCCATTGCAGATAGGGCAGAGGTGGTCCATGGCCTGTTGTATCCCTCCTTCTCTTGTGGTGTGGTTCTTTCCCTACTGTGCGCCGGGGCCGCATCCCCTATGCAGACCGGCTGGAGCTGCAGCACAGGCAGTCCCGCGCAGATGGATGACAAAAAAGCCCTGTCCAGCCGAAGATGACGGCTGACAGGGCGCTTTTGGCCATGGATTACGATTTGAAATTGTCCATGCTGGAGGAGTGGCCGGGCTGCAGTTTCGCATCCGGATTAATGTAGGCGACCGCGTTGTTTACAGCGGTAGGCGCTTCGCCGAAGCCGACGGCGATCAGTTTGACCTTACCCGGATAGGTGGCGATGTCGCCGGCCGCGTAGATTCCCGGGATGTTGGTCTCCATGCGGGAGTTGACGAGGATGGCTCCCTTTTCCAGTTCCAGTCCCCAGTTCTTGATCGGTCCCAACGAAGAGATGAAGCCGAAGTTGACGATGACGGCGTCCACTTCCAGCTCGCGTTCTTCCTTGGTGACGTTGTTGACGATCGTGAGCCGTTCAATGCGTTCGTCGCCGTGCAGGGCGGCGATTTCATACGGCGTGGTGACTTTTACGCTGGAGGACATCAGCATTTCGACACTGTGTTCGTGAGCGCGGAACTTGTCGCGGCGGTGGATGAGGGTGACTTCCTTGGCAATCGGTTCGAGCATCAGCGCCCAGTCCACGGCGGAGTCTCCGCCGCCGACGACTGCGACGCGCTGTCCCTTGAAGGAGTTCAGATCGGTGACGAAATAGTGCAGGTTGGCATTTTCGTACTTGGCTGCGTCAGGATGTTCCAGTTTGCGGGGCTCAAACGCGCCCACGCCGGCGGTAATGATGACCGCCCGCGAGTAGTGAATGCCTTTGTCGGTGGTAATTTCAAAAATGTCATTCGGTTTCTTCTCGACGTTTTCCACCTTTTCCTCCAGGCAGACAGTCGGTTGAAACCGGGAGAGTTGTTCTTTCAGATTGTTGATCAGGTCTTGGGCAAGCACTTTCGGAAACCCGGCCACATCGTATATGTATTTCTCCGGGTACAGAGCAGAAAGCTGTCCGCCAAGCTGCGGCATGCTTTCGATGATCTTCACGCTAACTTGTCGCATCCCGCCGTAAAATGCGGTAAACAAACCGGCAGGTCCGCCGCCGATAATGGTAATGTCATACACCTGCTCGTCCTTTTGCAGAAGATTCAATCTCAAGCACCTCCGAAATATTCTGAAAGCATCTTTTCCTATTATAACCATACCTGTAAACGAAAAAAAGAAGGGAAAAAAGTGGGATAGGTCAGAAATCACTTGAAAATCTTGTCGACTCCTTTTAATATGAGTGTGAATGTAACGAATTTGACAAAATTTTTTGTTTCCTGGATTGTGCATTTTTTCACAGATTGGGGCAGCAGATCTGACAGGGCAATTATTCCGTTCATACTGGAGCAGCCGCATAGGGCATCTTAAGAGTATCCAATCACGTGAAATTTCGCACAAACTTCCAGGAAATGACTATCACCACACGAATGGAAGGGATACCATGAGCACACCCAAAATTCTCATCCTCGGCGCCGGGTACGGAGGCCTGCTGACCACGCTGAAGCTGCAGAAAAAGCTGAATTACAACGAAGCGGAAATCACGCTGGTCAACAAGCACAATTACCACTACATCACCACCTGGCTGCACGAGCCGGCTGCTGGCACCGCCTCTGCTGACCACGCCCGCGTCAACCTGGATCAGATCATCGACATGAACAAGGTGAACTTTGTAAAAGGCACCGTTCAGTCCATCCAGCCGGAAGAACAAACTGTCACCCTGGAAAGCGGTGAAGTGCTCAGCTACGACTACCTGGTGATTGGTCTGGGCAGCGAACCGGAAACGTTCGGCATCCAGGGCTTGAAAGAACACGCGTTCAGCATCCGCAGCATCAACGCTGTGCGCCAGATCCGCGAGCACATCGAGTACATGTTCGCCAAGTACAAAAATGAGCCGGAGCGCACCGATTACCTCACCTTTGTGGTGGGCGGCGCAGGCTTCACCGGCATCGAGTTCTGCGGCGAGCTGGCCGACCGCGTTCCGGAGTTGTGCCAAGAGTTTGACGTCGATCCGGAACTGGTCAAAATCTACTGCATCGAAGCGGCACCGACCGCCCTGCCTGGCTTTGATCCGGAATTGGTCAACTACGCGATGGACGTCCTGAGCCGCAAAGGCATCGAATTCAAGATCGGCACGCCGATCAAGGAATGCACCGAAAATGGCGTCCTGCTGGCGAACGGCGAAGAGATCAAGTCGAAAACCGTCGTCTGGGCGGCGGGTGTGCGCGGCAACAGCATCGTGGAGAAATCCGGCTTTGAAGTTATGCGCGGCCGCGTGAAGGTTGACGAGTACCTGCGCGCGCCGGGTTACGAAAACGTGTTTGTCGTCGGCGACTGCGCGCTGATCTTTAACGCTGAGGGTCGTCCGTATCCGCCGACCGCCCAGATCGCTGTCCAGGAAGGTGAATGCTTGGGCGACAACCTGGCGGCCCTGATTCGCGGTGAAGTGATGCAGCCGTTCGTTCCTGCGCTGCAGGGTACCCTCGCATCGCTCGGCAAAGGCGAAGGCATCGGCATGGTCGGTTCGAAAAAGCTGTTCGGCAGCACCGCCGCCCTGATGAAGAAGGCGAGCGACCTCCGCTACCTGTGGAAGATCGGCGGAGTTGGCCTGGCCATGAAAAAAGTGCGGTTGTAAGAGGCAGCCATGCGTCACGCCAGTGTTCAGGTCAGAGGACTGCTGACGAGGGATGAACTGGAGCGCTACAACGCGCTGATGGAAGTAGGCGCCTATCTGGAGGAACAGGGCCGCTACGATCTGTCCAAGCACGTGCAGCGCGAAGTCGACATCCTGATCCTGCCCGCGATTGAGCGTCTGAAAGAAAAAGGGCGGGAGCGGGACAGGGAAAACCTCCGCTACATGATCGACAACGGACTGCTCGACGCAGACGACGAGTAGCGCGAAAACAAGAGCGAAGAAACGCGGGCAGTGTAAAATGCGGGGCAGACGTGCACGCTGCCACGCCCGCGCTATCCATCTTCACGCATTTGTGAGAATGAGCAAGAAAAACCGGGATGCAGCCGCTTACATCCCGGTTTTTTTCTGTTTTCCGAGTGATTTTCCCGTTGTCGAGGCTGCGAATTCTCTGCTATAGTAAGACACATCAAAAAAATCAGAAAATACAATTTATTTCCCGAATGGATGGGAAAGGAGAGATCACCATGAGAAGCGAACAAGAACAATGCCCGTACTGCAAGGGACAGGGGTATTTCCAACTGCTGCTGGGCGGCACTGAGAACTGTCCGGGCTGTGACGGCACCGGGACTCTATCTGCACCGATGCCGACCGCTTCTGCCGTCAAGGCATAGCTGAGCCGACCAAAGTCGGCTCTCAGCATGCAGACAAAGTCCGAGGTGCATGGGAGATCGGGCCCGCTCGCTCGCTTGACGCCCAGCATAGAAAAGGAGCGCCACCTCTAAATGGGCTGCGTAGCGATGCGGCTTTGGCGATCCCCGCAATCGATGCGGAGCGTGCAGTTTGTGCTTCCCTGCTGGGCGAGCACGGGCCGCGCCGAACGCGAGCGTTAGAGCCAACCATAGTGGTTCCGCCGCTTTTCCAATTGACCTCATCCTGCGATTGGGCTACACTAAAAAACGGAAACGGACGTGTTTGAGATGAAATCCCGATACGTCAGAAGGCTGGAGGATTGAACGGTCAATGGATTTGCTGCAATTTATGGTGTCAATTGTGCTGTTTGCCGTGCTCGGCTTTGGCATCGGCTTTATCATAAACATGATATTGCGGACGACCTGGCTGCCTGTGGTGCTCGTCGGCGGCGTAGTGGTCGGGGCGTTGGTGTACAAAAAAATCGTTCCCGGCCCCTGGGACGCGATCATTCTGGGATGCGGCATGGCGGGAACCGTGCTCAGCGGTTGGACGATTCAAACGCTGCGCAAAAAAGGATATCGTATGTTTTAACCGTTGGTTTGGCGGGCCTGTTGCGGGCCTGCCTTTTTTAATGCGTCTCCTGAACAGGCCGGCTGATTGTGCCGCAAGATGCAGAATATTTTTGTAATCAGGTCATTTTGTGTATAGTTTCCTTCTCTTCGGGACAAGACTAGTACCGAGAGGAGGTTTATATCAGAATGATTGGTAAGCGATTGGTGAGTATGATCGTCCTGGGCGTTACCGTACTGACCGGATTCGCGACCGACGGATTGGGGTACAATGTGATGGCAGACCATTCTGTTAAGACAGTGTTCGGCGTCTCGGAGATGAGAGATGGCCGGCAGGTCGTCAAGAAACGGACGGTTTCCACCAGCTCCTTCACCCCGATGACCGACAAGAACGAACTGATGCTGGAGCAGTATCCCAAGGTGCGCGTCGTGGCGACCGGGTATTACGCCGGGTATGAGTCGACTGGCAAACACCCGTCCCATCCGTCTTACGGGATTACGTACTCGGGCGTAAGGGTTCGCCGGGATGAATACTCCACCATTGCCGCCGACCTGCGCGTGTTTCCGCTGGGAACGGTCCTCTACATACCCGGTTACGGTTACGGCGTAGTTGCGGACAAAGGCGGGGCCATTCGCGGCCACAAGATCGACCTCTATTTTGAGACAAAACAGGATGTGTACAAGCAGTGGGGCAAAAAAGCCCTGGACGTGTACGTCATCCGCCGCGGCGACGGCAAGGTGACGGAAGCGATGATGACCCAACTCAACGAAAAAGGAATCGCGGCAATGGCCGACCCCATCAACTGACTGCAGCGGGTTGGAAACACAAAAAGGATTTGCCCCGGAGTGAGCCGGCGGCAAATCCTTTGCTTGTGTACAGGAGAAATCATACGGTCAGGTGCGATCGTCCGGGTACAGCAGTTTGACCAGGTGTTCCAATCCGTCGAGAATACGGGGGGACGGGCGGCAATAGAGTCCTTCTTCCAGCAGATGGACGTGCCCATGGCGGATGGCGTCCATCTCTCCCCACCCGGGCCGATCGGTGATCATTGCCGGTTTGATTCGGCGCAGCTCGATGCCGCACCAGACGACGCAGACGTGATCAGGATTCCGCTCCCGCACCATGTCAGGGGTTGCTTTGACATTGGCACAGGGAAAGTCGGCGAACACATTGACGCCCCCGACAATTTCGCTTACATCGGTCAGCCAGTTGTCCCGTCCTGGGGTGTAGATTGGATTGGGCCACCATTCCCAATACAGCTTCGGCCGGGTGCTCTGCTTCGCTGCCGTCTGACGGATTATTTCCACTCTTTCGGCAAATTGCTGCGCCAGCCGTTCGGCGGCTTGTATCGTACCGGTGGCTTCGCCCACCAGCAGGATGTCGCGGGGAATGTCGGCGATCCGCGACGGATTCAGCACGATGTGGGGAATCCGACGAGCCGCCAGTTCCTCCACGTTTTTTTCCATACCGGGAACGCTGAGCGAGGCGACAACCAGATCGGGCTGCAGCGCCTCCACTTTCTGCATGTCAATTGACAAGTCGGGGCCGACGCGCGGCAGGTGCTGCCATTCATCTGGCCAGTCGGAGTGGTCGTCCAGACCGACCACCTGATCGCCCAGTCCCAGGTAATAGAGGATTTCCGTATTGCTCGGACAAATGGAAACGATGCGCATGCTCTCCCTCCCCGAAACGTCGCTGTCCGGCTCCGTTTCCGGTGCGGGACAACTCTGTCCGTCTCTTTTCGTCTACAGCAGCCGATGCGTAATCAGCGCGACCATGACACCCAGCCATCCGCCGACGAATACCTCGATCGGCTGGTGGCCGAGCAGTTCTTTCAGCTTTTGGGCCTTTTCCTGCTTGGGACGCACCTTAAAGGTCTTCATCCCCTCCAGCAGATGGTTGAATTCGTCTACCAGCTTGTTCAGCACGACAGCCTGCATGCCGGCATGGCGGCGGACGCCGGCCGCGTCAAACATGACGATGACCCCGATAATCGCGGAGATGGCGAACATGCTGCTGCTGAACCCTTCCCGGATGCCCACGGCCGTCGAAAGGGCAGTTACTGCGGACGAATGAGAACTGGGCATGCCGCCCGTGCTGAACATCAGCGACCACTGCCAGGTCCGGGTGGCGATGTAGTGAAGCGGGATTTTGATCAATTGGGCAATTCCTATGGCAATCAGAGCCGCCCATAACGGAAAGTTGTCAAGTATTGCTGCCATAGAAAGATCCATTCCTTTCTGATCTGATGCGTCTGCGTATGTATATTGTAACAGAACAGCGTTTCGGGCATCCGTAAAGTTTTCGTCAGGATTTCGAGACCGGGCAAACTGTGTTACGATGGAAAGCGGAAGGACGGTGGCGGTTGACCATGCGATACCCCGAGCAGTACATACGGTTTATCGAGAAGTTCAACGCCGGCGAGTACTACGAATGCCACGACCTGCTTGAGGAAATCTGGATGGAAGACAAAGCGAACAAGTTTCTCCAGGGTTTGCTGCAAATGGCGGTCGGACTGTACCACTTTTCCAGCGGCAACGTCAAGGGTGCGCGACTGATGCTGGCCAATGCCCGCAAATATCTGGCCAGGTATGGTCCGCGCCACTGGGATCTCGATGTCGACGCAATTCTCCGGTTTCTCGACGACTGCATGGACGCACTGCCGCAGGCGGACGTCATTCCGTATACGGAAGCGAAAGCCATTCCGTTTCCTTCCCTCCATCTGAGTCTGGATAGGCCCTAAGGCATTCATGTGCCCGTAGCTTTATCCTATCACAGAGAAAGAAGGAAAGGTATATGAACGTCACTGTGGAAAAACGGAGCGCATGGTGGACCGTTGCGTGCGATGAGCTGGTGCTCCCGCTGTGGAAAGAGGAAGAACTGGCGCAGGTGTATCCGGAATTGGATCAACGGTTTGCAGGCGGGTTGGCCGCGCTGCAGCAGGACAAGGAAATCAGCGGAGAGGCCAAGTCGGTGGCTGTCGTTCACACGATGGGCCGGCTTCAGGCCAAAAAGTTGATTGTCATCGGCATGGGTGACCGGGAGAAGGCCGACTTCGTCTCGATCCGTGCTGCCTGGGGGCGTGCTGCCAAGACGGTCGGCGGCAAAGGCAGCGGCAAAACCGTGGCCGTGGATCTGCGCGGCGGACGGGAGTTGTCGACCAGCCGCTTCGCACAGGCGGTGACAGAGGCGTTTTGCCTGGCGTCGTATCACTACGAAGGCTATCGGCAAAAGCCGAAGCGGGAGGCGGAGCCGCTCGGGACGGTGAAGCTGCTCGTCGGCAGCGACGAGGAAGCGGCCAGCGCCATGCTGGGCGTGATGCGCGGTGAAGCGCTGGCGCAGGGGACCAACCTGGCGCGGACACTGGTCAACGAACCGGGCAATTACCTGACGCCGCGCGCCCTGAAAGACGCAGCGGTGGCTGTGGCCAAACGCTACGGTATGGCGTACGAGGTGCTGACAAAAGATAAGCTGGAGGAAATGGGCATGGGCGGCCTGCTTGCCGTTGCCAAGGGCAGCGTCGAGGAGCCGTATGTCGTCGTGGTGAAATACCAGGGAACAGAGACCTGGGAAGACGTGATCGGCCTGATCGGCAAAGGCGTCACGTTTGATACGGGCGGTATTTCCATCAAGCCGGTTGCCGGTATGGAAGCCATGAAGTCCGACATGGGCGGCGCGGCAGCGGTGATCGGGGCGTTGGAAGCGCTGGGACAGATCAAACCCCGGGCGAACGTGCTCGCGGTCATCGGCTGCGTGGAAAACATGCCATCGGGAACAGCCTTCAAGCCGGGCGACGTGATTACCACGATGAGCGGCAAGACCGTGGAAATCATCACGACCGACGCCGAGGGACGGATGGTCCTGGCCGATTGCATCACCTACGCCAGAAAGCAGGGTGTCTCGTGCCTGGTGGATGCCGCCACCCTGACCGGCGGAGTCGTCGTCGCTCTGGGCCACTACTGCTCTGCCGCACTGACCAACGACGAGGCGCTCGTCAGCGAACTCCTGTCCGCAGCCGCACAGGCCGGGGAACGCCTCTGGCAGCTGCCGCTGTTTGAGGAGTATTGCGAATTGAACAAAAGCCGCTATGCCGACCTGAAAAACTCGGGCGGCCGTTACGGCCACTGCATCATCGGCGGCGCCTTCTTGCGGGAATTCGCGGAGGATACCCCGTGGGTCCACCTGGACATTGCCGGCACGGCGTACACCAGCAGCGCGAAAGACATGCAGCCGGCGGGCGGTACGGGCGTCATGGTCCGTACGCTTGCCCAGTTTGTGATGAATCGCAATCAATCCAATGCGTAAAGGAGTTGGTAAACCATGTTTCAAAATCCGAGTGACGAACGCCGCCGCCAATTGCTGGAGGAAGCGAAAACCATCGCGGTGGTCGGCCTTTCCAACAAGCCTGAGCGCACCAGCCACATGGTCGCCGCTGCCATGCAAAACGCCGGTTATCGCATCATTCCGGTAAACCCGACGATTGCCGGCGAGACAGTCCTGGGGGAAAAAGCGGTCGCTTCCCTGAGCGAGATCGACGAGCCCGTGGACATCGTCAACGTATTTCGCCGCAGTGAAGACGTGCCGCCGGTCGCAGAAGAAGCGGTCAAACTGAAACCCAAAGCCCTCTGGCTGCAGCAGGGGATCGTCAATGAAGAGGCGGCCGCGCTGGCGAAACAGCACGGCATCGAGGTCATCATGGACCTGTGCATCAAGGTGGATCACGCCCTCCTGCGCGTGGGGAAAAAGTAAACCGGCGGACGCCGCCGTCCGTCAGCGGACGGCAGGCGGATTTGTCCCGCATTGCGAAGGACGCCCCCTGCACATTGGCGGGGGTGTTTTTCTTGCAGTGATCTGCAGGATATGGTAAGAAGGTGGTATACCTCAATGAGTCGGTTCCGTATGGCCGGCCGCTCTCCGCATATACTACACGGGACGGCATTGTGCCCGGGAATCGATCACGCCTGTCGGAACAAAGGAGTGAAGCCCCATGGTTACCAACAAGCCCCTGGAAAGCAGGCATGACCGCGTGCCCCCCAATCAGAAAGTGACGACCGGCTTTCCCGTCCTGCACTACGGCGATGTACCGGAGTACACCGATTTGGCAACCCAGTGGAGCTTTCGCATTTTCGGCCTGGTCGAGCAGGAAGTGACGCTTACCTATGAGCAGATCATGGCCCTGCCCAAAACCCAGGTGACCAACGACATTCACTGCGTCACCGGCTGGAGCAAGCTGGACAACGTCTGGGAAGGCATTCCCGTGGAAGAAATTGTGAAGCTGGTCAAGGTGAAGCCGGAGGCCAAATACGTGATGCTGCACGCCGAATTTGGCTGGACGGCCAACATGCCGCTGGACGATTTCCTCAGGCCGGGCAACCTGTTTGCCTACAAGCACAACGGACAGGACCTCACCCCGGAACACGGCTGGCCGCTCCGCTTCGTCATCCCGCACCTGTACTTCTGGAAAAGCGCCAAATGGGTGCGCGGCGTCGAGTTTTTGGAGAAAGACAAGCAGGGATTCTGGGAGAAGAACGGCTATCACATGTACGGAGACCCGTGGAAAGAGCAGCGGTTTGCGTGGGATTAATGTGAAAAAGAGGCGGAAAATCCGCCTCTATTTATTTAGAAGAAAGTATCATGTTATTTAGAAGAAAGTATCATGTTATTTAGAAGAAAGTATCATGTTATTTAGAAGAAAGTATCATGTTGAGAATGTGCATTCGGCCAACTAACTTATTGATCCGCTTCAAGTAAGAACCAGTAATCGTTCATGCACTAACAAACAAATTGGCGTTCGTAATAAAAGGCATACCTCCTTCAACAAATTCCTCGCGGCTGCGGGATTTTTTTATTCCCAAAGACGTTACGCAAGCTAAGACACGTTCAATAATTTTTCCATTGGTATCTAACAAAATTTAAAAAATGCTAAAATAAAAAACATTTTTATCCGATTTTAAAAATATATAACAATTTTACGGAGGGTATAGTATGAACAGAAAGAAAAAAAGTCTCTTCTGGTCGGCCGCTCTTTCACTGCTTCTGACGGCAACTTTTTCTCCCGTAGGAGTTCAGACTGTTGGCGCATGCGAATCACATCCAACCCCAGTACAAATTAGTGCGTGGAATCATGCTCTTGTTCTTGGAATGGATGGAAGCGTTTGGGCTTGGGGGGATAATGCACAGGGAAATGTTGGCGACGGTACGAAAACCCATAGGTATGAACCTGTCAAAGTGCTGGATGATGCTAAAGATATTAGCGCTTCTAAAAATTATTTTTCAGTAGCACTAAAAAATGATGGGACTGTCTGGGCATGGGGTAGTAACTATGGGGGACAAATCGGGCTGACAACTTCAGATCCGGTTACAACACCTACCCAAGTCAATGGACTTACTGATGTTGTTGACGTAGAAGCAGGGGGGAACTTTGGCGTAGCCCTGAAAAATGATGGTACGGTATGGGCTTGGGGGTCAAATGCAGGTGGAGCTCTTGGGAATGGTTCAACTGTAGTAAAGTCAATAGTGCCTGTCCAGGTTTCTGGCCTTGAGAATGTCAAGCAAATTGGAGCGGGTGTGTTTACAGGATATGCCCTGAAAAATGACGGCACGGTATGGGCATGGGGGTTAAACACCAAAGGAGAATTAGGAAATGGCGGGAACGGATCGCAGTCCAATGTTCCGGTTCAGGTCGAGAATTTGACTGACATTGTAGAAATATCAGCTGGCCTTGATTATGCAATGGCTCTAAAAAGTGATGGAACTGTCTGGGTTTGGGGTTCCAATAGTGATGGACAGCTTGGGATCGGTAATCACACAAGGCAACTGTCTCCGGTGCAGATTCCAACATTGAGCAGCATCAAAGACATTGAAGCCAGCCGATTCGGTTCCTTTGCTATTGATTCTGAGGGTACCGTTTGGGCTTGGGGACGTGATGTGGCTAATATTCTTGCGGATGGCACTAATACTTCAGAAACATATTTAGAGCCAATCAAGATCGAAAATTTGTCTGAATTTATTTCTCTCGCTCCCGGTAACAGCTTTGCCCTTGGAATTAAAAATGACGGTACGCTTTGGGCGTGGGGGTCTAATTTATACGGTGGGTTGGGAACTGGAAAAAACAACCCTGATTATACATCTGTTCCTGTAAGAGTCCCAATCTTTTAGTTACGATCACTTCGCCATGTGGCGGTAGGTGGTCAGACCAATTACCATAATTTATGCATGAATTTGTCCGCTTGGCCATCCGATAAACATGGTGAAGAGGCAATTCCTCGACAAATGTTCTTGGGAATAAATTTGAGGCAGTCAAATTGTGCAGGAGACTGCCTCCTTTTTTTCGCAAAAGCACCAAATGAGGAGATACTTCACTTAGCTACCATGATTTATATAAGGAAATTATTATATTGATCAATTATAATGACATCGTTCACGTACTACTTCTCCGATCATCTAAAGACTAGATGGTCGGAGCTTTTTATCAAACAACCGCCTGCTCCAGGTTCGTCCGCTTCGTGCATGGAACGGCATGGACGATTTCAAGCTCCGGAAGCATGGCAGAAGACGTAGATCATTTGTTTTCGATGAACGATAAGGCAATGTGACAATCTCTAATTATACACCGTCATAGCGAGTATCTCAATTCACCGCTGTTGAGTCAGCCAAACATATTTGCTCCAGCTGACCCCCGATTTGCTGTCCCCCAGCATGATCCTCAAATCTCTCCCGGTTTTTGTCCGCATTCACGATCCTGCACATCATTTCTTCGCACATTCAGGTTCCACTCCCTTCGGCACGTATTTGACAAATCATCTGCATCGTTGACATTCGTGCTTGATATGTTCGCAATTCTCTGATTATTGGTGGTCATTGACAGACATTGGGAGACACGCTATAATCCAACTAATCATATCGGAATTATAAACACAAAGATATGATGTTCACTTATGCAAAAATCATCGTGTGATCGGAGAAAAGGAGAGAAACACAACATGAAAAAAACACGTTTGTTGATGATCATGCTGCTCGTGATCGGCACGCTGCTTTCCGCTTGCGGAGGTAACTCGTCGGACGATTCGGCCGCATCTGCTGGGGAGAAAACGTCGATCAAGGTGGGTGTGACGGCCGGCCCGCACGAAGAAATCATGAACAAGGTAAAAGAAGTGGCCGCGAAAGAAGGATTGGACATCGAAGTCGTCGTGTTCAACGACTACGTTCTTCCCAATCAGGCGTTGGATAAAGGAAACATTGACGTAAACAGCTTTCAAACCATTCCGTTTTTAGAGAAATTTAATGAAGATCACAAAACACAGATCGTCGAGATTGGCAAAACCGTTACCTTCCCGATGGGGATTTACTCCACCAAGTACAAGAAGGTGGAAGACATCCCGGAAGGCGGCACGGTCGGCATCCAAAACGACCCGACCAACCGGGCGCGTGCTTTGCTGCTTTATCAGGCGGCGGGATTGATCAAGCTGAAAGACGGCGTCGGCGACAAAGCAACGCCGCAGGACATCATCGAAAATCCGAAAAAACTGGTCTTTAAAGAACTGGAGGCAGCCCTGCTCGCCCGGACGCTGAAGAGCCTGGATGCGGCAAGCATCAACACCAACTTTGCCATGGAAGCGGGGTACAACCCGAAAAAAGACGCGATTTTTGCCGAAGGTGCGGACTCCCCGTACGTCAACATTCTCGCAGTCAACGCAAAGGACAAGGACAACCCGCTCTATCAAAAACTGGTCACGCTCTATCGGTCGGAAGAAGTCAAGAAGTTCATCGAAGAAGAGTTTTCCGGATCGGTGCTCCCTTCTTGGTAAGGAGGGGAGCGTCCCAACAGGGAGGAGCATGGGCAGATGATACAGCTGACGAATATTCACAAGACATACAAGGTTGGCAGCAAACAGGTAGACGCATTAAAGGGCGTAACGCTCCACGTCAACAAAGGAGAAATATTTGGCGTGATCGGATTCAGCGGAGCAGGGAAGAGCACCCTGCTGCGAACGATCAACCTGCTGGAAAAGCCGACAAGCGGATCGGTCGTGGTCAACGGGCAGGACATGCTGAAGCTGTCCGAAAAGGAACTGCGCCAGGCCCGCAAGAAGATTGGCGTCATTTTTCAGCATTTTAACCTGCTGTCGTCGTACAACGTGTTTGACAACGTCGCCGAAATTCTCAGGATGAATCGGGTGCAGAAAGAGCAGATTCGTAAAAAAGTGGAGGAACTGCTGCGCCTGGTAGGTTTGGAAGACAAGGCAAACGCCTACCCCTCCCAATTGTCGGGCGGGCAGAAACAGCGGGTGGGGATCGCCCGGGCGCTGGCCATGGACCCGGAAATCCTGCTATGCGACGAGGCGACCTCGGCGCTTGACCCGCAAACCACAGAGTCGATTCTTGACCTGCTGTTGGACATCAACCAAAAGTTTGGCCTGACGATTGTGCTGATCACCCACGAGATGCAGGTCATTAAAAAAATCTGCGACCGCGTCGCGATTATGGAAAACGGGGTCATCATCGAGCAGGGAACGGTACTGGATGTCTTCAGCAATCCGCAGCAGCCGACGACGCGCAACTTTATCAAGACGGTTTTTGATGACAAGGTCCCGAAAGAGATGCTGGCCAAAATCAAGAACGCCGGTCCCAGTGCGTACATCCTGCGCGTCGCGTTCCGCGGCGATGCGGCGCTCGATCCTGTGTTGGGAACGCTTGCCTCCCGCTATCCGGTCAAAACAAACCTGCTGTACGGATCGATCAGCTCGATAAAAGGTACCGCGCTCGGCATTCTGCTGCTGCATATTTCCGGTGAAGACAAGGCGGTGCAGGAGGGAATTGCGTATCTGCGCCAGTCCGTGTACCGGGTGGATGTCGTATCACAAGCGGAGGTGGGGGTATAATGGATCGACTGGTGGAACTGCTGCCGTTGTTTTCCCAATCGTTTGAAGAAACGGTGATCATGGTCGGGGTCTCCCTGTTCATCGCCACGCTCTTGGGCATCCCGCTGGGCGTGCTGCTGGTCATTACCCGTCCGGATCACCTTGCCCCCAACAAATGGGTCTACCACAGTCTCAACGTCATCATCAACGTGATTCGTTCGCTTCCCTTCATCATTTTGATGGTGGCGATCATTCCATTCACAGAGTTTGTCGTCGGCACCTCCATCGGTGTCGAGGGCGCGATCGTGCCGCTTATCGTGTACACCACGCCGTATATCGCCCGCCTGATGGAAACTGCACTGCTCGAAGTGGACCGGGGCGTAATCGAGGCGTATCAGGCGATGGGCGCGTCCCGCTCGCAAATCATTTTTCGCATCATGATTCGCGAAGCCCGACCGGGCATCGTCTTGTGCCTGACCATCGCGACCATCGGCCTGATCGGGGCGACGGCGATGGCGGGAGCGGTCGGCGCGGGCGGCCTGGGCGATTTGGCGTTGCGCTACGGCTATCAGCAGTGGGACATTGAAGTGATGATCATGACGGTGATCATTCTGATCTGCCTGGTGCAGGCAATCCAATCGCTCGGCAACTGGGCAGCCAAAAAACTGAAGAAAACCGCGTAAGCCAACTGCTGGCTGGCGGCACACATCTCCACCCGCGTCAATGACTGGCGCGGGTCTTTTCATTTGGCGAAAAAGGCTGTGGCTGCCAGGTCCAGAGAGCAGACCGTGTAGCCATCGCCGTTTCAAATCTGAATCAAAAATTGTTATTTTATATTAAAAACATTACCCAAAAGAGGATCGGGCAGCTTGGGACCGGCAATCCCTATACAAAGGAGCGTTGAAATGGGTAAAGAGTCGCGGTTGTTTAAAACGCTTTTTCTTATGCAGTTGTTGTCATCCTTTCTTGTATTTTCGGGTCATTACACGGCCTTGGTGCTTCAGTACGACAGTGCTTTCTGGGCCACTGCCCTGAATCAGCTGAGCCGGTACGGCACTGTTCTGCTGGCGATGATCAGCGGGTTTTTTACGGCCCACACCTTTGATGTCAAACGGCCAACGGCGCGGCAGTTCTTTTCCGGAAAGCTGCTGTATGTAGTTGTGCCGTTCCTGTGCGCCGGAGTGGTGTATCATTATTTGCTCTACGACGAATGGCCGCATACGAAAGCAGCGTTTGTCTCGATTCTCTTGGGCAAGACGGGCGATCAGCTCTACTTTCTGTTTATGCTGTGCCAGTATTACGTCTTTGCCTACCTGTTTCGAAACATGATCACCAAGCAAAACATCACGGTCCTGATCTGGCTGTTCATGGGACTTCAATACGTGTACATTCACTACCTGCATCACGGATGGCTGGGGTTGACGACGCGCCATTTCTTTCCCGCCTGGATCTTCACCTTTTACCTGGGCCATCTGCTGTATTGGTACCGGCATGAGATGATGCACTTCCTGCGAACGCATCGGGGGCTGCTGCTCGCCTGTGCGCTGCTGTCCGTCGTTAGCGCGGTCCTGTTTATTCTGTCTGACACCATTTATGTGGCGGTTCACCTGCGATTCGTGCTGGCTGCGTTTGTCTCCCTGATCGTGCTGATCATGGTGCTGGAGCGCTGGGCAGATTCCATTCCGATCCGGTTCCGAAAAGGGCTCACGCTGTTTATCTATTTGACCCATTCGGCCGTCATGATCTGCTGCAACCTCGCGCTGATCAAGCTGACGGGGGATCTGTCGTGGATTTTCGCCAACATTGGGTTGACACTGCTCTACCTGCTGGTGATCTACGCGGGCACTGTGTTCCTGTCGTGGGGACTGTCCCGGATCATGTACACCGTGGAGGGCATGACGCGAAACATGCGCCAGTTGAGCGGGTGAGGATTTGTGCAAAAAATGTCCGATTTCAAAGAGAATTCAAAAAAAGAAACGATACACTGTGCTTGTACCGGGAAGGGTACCAGAATCAGGAATTGGCTGAAGGGGTGAGACATGGTGTTGAAAAATACCAAGGGGAAGAGAGCGGGCATGTGGAAAAAGTCGTCGGCCGTTGTCCTTTCTTCCGTACTGCTGGCAGGCGTTCTGGCGTCCAGTTCCGATGCCGCGGTCGCGACCAAAAACGTGCAGGTTAAATACAACAATGTGAAAGTGACGTACAACGGCCAGCTTGTTCCCACCGACATCGAACCGTTTTTGATCAACGGCACGACCTACATTCCTCTGCGGATGATGGCCGGTGTGTTTAACAAGAATGTGGCGTGGGACGGGAACACGTATACCGTGAGCGTCACGGACAAGGAAGACCCCCGCATTGCCACCCTGCAGGCGGAAATTGCGCTAAAAGATGCCCGGATTGCCGAGCTGGAGAAGAAATTGAAGGATGCGGAGGACAAGCTGGCAAAAGCCGAAGACGATGACGTCGATGACCGGATCGAAGAGCTGGAAGATGACCTGAACTACGACTATGGAGATTATGAGGATCTGGAATGGTCGATTTTCTTGAGCGGCGACGAGGATGAGATTGAGGTGGAGATTGAAGTCGACCTTGACGAGTATCAGGATGAATACGACGATCTTTCTACCAGAGACATCGAGAGACTGGTGGAAAATATCTGCAACGATATCTGGGATGAATTCGAGGATGCCGATATCGACGGGGTCATCATTGACATCGCCGACGACGATGAACTGCACGACTTCTACGGTGATGCCGACAGCGGCGACATTGAATTGGACGGAAAAGAAATCTGAATGAATCCCCGGGGGAAACATCGGGGGACACTTGCGACAGGGAACTCGCTGAAAACAGCGGGTTCCTTTTTTCATGCGTTCACCCGACACACAACTCTTCCACGATCATTCCTAGAGTTTTCCACAGTTCTCTAAGGCGAATCAAAGATTGAAACCCTACACTAAAGCTGTACCTGGGTACAAGTTTAAAATATTGGAAAGGATGATGGAGATCATGTTCAGCAAAGCAAAAATCGGAATGCTGTTGGGAGCAATGGCTACGGCGTTGAGCATTGGCAGCATCGGAAGCGTCTACGCCGCTGCCGACAATCAGCAGCCTGTGGATAAAGGCGTCAAGTTCGAACATAAGGGCTGGTTCAACGCGGAGAAACTCGGAAAAGGTAAAGTATTCGTAAAAGGGCCGTCCCTCTGGGATAACGATGAGCTGCTGGATCTGCTGAAGCTGGATAAGGAACAACTGCAAAGCAAGCTGAAAGACGGCAAATCGCTGGCCGACGTGGCCAAGGAGCAGGGCGTGTCCACGGATGAGCTGGTCAGCCTCTTGACCAAGCAGGAGGAAGAACGCCTGGCAGCAGCGGTGAAGGAAGGCAAGCTGACAGAGGAGCAGGCGGATAAACTGAAGGAGAACATTGCCGAGCGAGTGCAGCACTTCGTGGAAAACACTCATCCGGGAAAAGGCTTCGTGAAGTTCCGGGCACTGTTCCCGGGATTCGGCGACAATGAAGAGCTGCTGGATCTGCTGAAGCTGGATAAGGAACAACTGCAAAGCGAGCTGAAAGACGGCAAATCACTGGCCGACGTGGCCAAGGAGCAGGGCGTGTCCACGGATGAGCTGGTCAGCCTCTTGACCAAGCAGGAGGAAGAACGCCTGGCAGCAGCAGTGAAGGAAGGCAAGCTGACACAGGAGCAGGCGGACAAGCGAAAAGCAGAGATCGAGAACGTGGTGAAGAAGCTGATCGAGCGGACCTTTCCCGCCGGTCACGCTGAAAAGACCGTGGTAGAACAGTAATTGTTGAAACAGCGAAACTGAGGCAGGTGAGCAATCACCTGCCTTTTTCAAATCTGTTTCAAAAAAACGGATGGTTTACTAATAGATTGGGAGCGTACGGCCACAGGCACAATTGGTGTAGTATATAAACATAGAAATGCGCTCTTCCCTGCCGTCGCCCGCAACGCAGAAGGCAGGGGACAGGAGCAGGAAAGAGGGGTGGGTATGCGAATTCTCGTAGTAGAGGATGAACGTCATTTGCTTCAGGCGATTAGCGCCGTGTTTAAGGAAGAAGGATATCAGGTAGACTGTGCCGACCGGGGAGATGAAGGCCTGCTGCTGGCGGAACGAGGCATTTACGATCTGCTGGTGCTGGATATCATGATGCCTGGTTTGGACGGCTTGTCGATGATAAGAACGTTGCGGTCAAAAGGCAATTTGACACCGGTTTTGTTTCTTACCGCCAAAGACAGCGTGGAAGCCCGGGTCGAAGGCTTGGACGCCGGAGCCGACGATTACCTGGTCAAACCGTTTGCGGTGGAAGAACTGCTGGCGCGAACGAGAGCGCTGCTGCGGCGCAACGGGAAGTTTGCCAAGGAAGGCGAGCTGAGCTATGGCCCGATTTGCCTGAAGGAGTACGAGCACGACGGGTATGTGGGACCCCATCCGCTGCGGTTGACCAGCAAGGAGTACGATCTGCTCAAGTATTTTCTCTACAACCGGGAACAGATTTTATCGCGCGACCAGATTTTCGACCGGGTCTGGGGCATCGAATCCGAGGCGAACTACGGCATTGTGGACCTGTATGTCCATTATCTGCGCAAAAAACTGGCCGATCACGGGTGCGACCACTATATCCGCACGATTCGGAACGTCGGCTACATCCTGAAGGGAAACAATGAGCATGTTTAGAAAGACGCGAATCCGCCTGGTCACGCTGAATGTGATCGTGTTCGTCCTGCTGTTGAACGGTCTGGGGGGCGCGCTGTACGCCTCCATGCAGTATCGGCTGTATGCTCAGGTGGACGCAGAATTGAAGCAGATCGGAAAACGTCTGCTGTTTGATCCGTTTCCGTTTTTTCGGGCAGAGAAAAGGCGGATGCTCGACGTGGACAGGCGGATGGTCTTCCTGCTCTGGGACGATCGGGGAGAGCTGATTCGCAAGGAATACGGCGACTCCATCGACCCGGCAGAACTGCTGAAGTTCCGGCCGGACGGAGTGGCGGATGGCATTGAAACCTTGACGGTGGACGGGCAGACCTACCGCGTCTACACCTTGTCCATCGACAAGCGGGTGTTTGCGGAGGGACGGGTGTGGAAGGTGAAACGGATCCAGATGGTGGTCAACCTGGAACCGGAAGAAAAAATGCTGAACACCCTCCTGTACGTGTTGGGAATCGGCGGTGTGGTCAGCATCGTGATCGCTGTCTTCGCGGGGCTGTTCCTTGCCAAGAGGGCACTGATTCCCATTCAACTGTCGTGGGAGAAGCAGCAGCGTTTTATCGCGGACGCCTCCCACGAACTGCGCACGCCGCTGTCGGTCATTCTCGTTCATCTCGAACGGCTGTTCCGCAATCCCGACCATACGATTGAACAGGAAAGCGAAAATATTTGGGTCAGCATACAAGAGACGAAGCGGTTGAACAAGCTGGTATCCGATTTGCTCACCCTGGCCCGCTCTGATTCCAACGAACTGCAGATTATGAAGCAGCACGTCCGACTGGACGAGCTGGCGTGGAAAGCGGTGCAGTCCTTTCAGCAGCTTGCCGAGCTGAAGGAGATTGACGTGCAGGCAAACATCGAGCAGCCGCTGGACATGTGCGGAGATGGGGAACGGCTGTACCAACTGCTGGTGATTCTCCTGGACAACGCTTTGAAATACACGAAAGAAAAAGGAACGATCAAGGTCACGTGCAGACGGGACAACCATTGGGTCACGATGGTCGTGGCCGATACCGGCATCGGCATTGCCAAGGAGGATCTTCCCTTCATCTTCGACCGGTTTTACCGCGGGGACAAAATGCGTTCCCGAAAGATGGAAGGCACCGGCTTGGGCCTGTCCATCGCGAAGTGGATCGTGGATGCCCACGGCGGCCGGATTCGCGTGGAAAGCGAGGAGGGCGCAGGTTCCAGCTTTACCGTCATGCTGCCCTCCCGGGTCAAGGACGCGGGCTGATTTTGCATCAGGGGAATAGAAGAAATCCGAGGTGTACGAGCGCCTCGGATTTTTGTTGTGCCGGCACACATTGGGCGCCTGTGCCATAGGCTGTGGTATGACTTGCGGCCGTCGCTGAAAGTCAGGGACGTGCAGCAAGAAGGGCTACCGCATGGCGAGGTGATGACGTGAGACTTCCGTACAACGTACCTGACTTTCTGGGGGCCGTGTTGTCTATCATTGCGGGCGTTGTGGTCATTCTGGAGGCGTATCGGCTGCGGGCCTACGCCCTGTCCCCATATGTGGGCGATCATACGCTGCCGGCCATTCTGGGGCTCGGATTTCTGCTGTTGGGTGCGGTCCTGCTGGTTCGCTCGTTCCGGGATCAGGAGCGGGACAAAGAACCGCCGTCGCCCCACCGAACGAGCATATTCCGCTGCCTGGCTCTATTGGGAGCGTACTGCCTTTTGATTGACATCGTCGGCTACCTGACAGCGACGATGATCGTGTCGGCGATTCTATTCCGCGTCGTCGGCAGGTACGGATGGGGGACGGCCATCGCCTCGGCTGCGGTCCTGACTGGATGCCTGTACGTGGTTTTCATCATGTGGCTGCAGATGTCGTTTCCTGCTGGATTTTTTCTGTGAAAGGGACGCGGTAACATGGACACCTTACACCTGTTGTTGGCTGGATTCGCACAGGCGATTACGCCGGAAAACCTGCTTGTGGCCGCACTTGGCGCACTGGTTGGCACGTTTGTGGGGGTGCTGCCAGGATTGGGGCCCACGTCCGCCATCTCCATCCTGCTGCCCGTCACCGCCGTAATGGAACCGACGCAGGGGATCATCATGCTGGCCGGCATTTACTACGGCGCCATGTACGGCGGATCGACCACGGCGATTCTCCTCAACATCCCCGGAGAGATTTCGTCGGTCCCCACCTGTTTGGACGGCTATCCGCTGGCGAAGAAGGGAAAAGGGGGGGCGGCCCTCGGCATTTCGGCCATCGCCTCCTTTGCGGCCGGGATCATGGGCGTCGTCGGATTGGTCTGTTTTGCGCCCGTCCTGGCAGACCAGGCATTGAAGTTTGGTCCTCCCGAATACTTTGCCCTGATGATCCTGGCCCTGACGCTGATGGTCAGCTTGTCGGGAGGCTCCTTGATCAAGGGGTTTTTGATGGGGGCCTTCGGATATACGCTGTCGCTGGTGGGACTGGGGCCGTCTTCCGGGATGCCCCGGTTTGACTACGGCATCCCTCTGCTGAGCGGCGGGTTTGACATGATCAGCATTATTATCGGCCTGTTTGCGATTGCCGAAGTGCTGAAGGGAATCGGGGAAAAGCGGATTGCCACCGTCATCGGCGCGCGCGGCAGCGTTTACCCGTCAAAAAATGATGTGAAAAAGTGCGCCGCGCCCACGATCAGAGGAGGGTTGGTTGGGTTTTTCCTCGGGCTGCTGCCGGGCTGTTCCGCCGCGATCACCTCGTTTCTCGCCTACGATCTGGAGAAAAAAGTGTCGAAGCATCCGGAGCAGTTTGGTAAGGGTGCAATCGAGGGCGTGGCTGCACCGGAAGCGGCCAACAACGCCACCAGCAGCGCCGGGTTTATTCCCCTGTTTTCCCTGGGCATTCCCTCTTCCCCGCCGCTGGCCATCCTGCTGGCCGGATTCATGATCTACGGTTTGACGCCCGGTCCCGTGCTGTTTGAGCAGCACCCGCTCTTTGTCTGGACGGTCATCGCGTCCATGTTCGTCGGCAATGCGATGCTGCTGGTACTCAATCTGCCGCTGGTCTGGGGGTGGGTCAAACTGACGAAGGTTCCGTACGGCATCATGGCGCCCGTCATTCTGATGCTGTGCACCATCGGGGCGTACAGCGTGCGAAACAGCCTGTTTGACGTGGCGGTGGCCTTTGCGTTCGGCGGGCTGGGCTACCTGTTTCACACCTACCGCTGGCCGGTCGTGCCGCTGGTGTTGTGCTTTATTCTCGGACCGCTGCTGGAGGAGTCGTTTATCCAGACGATGGTCATGTCGTCCGGCGATGTGGCAATCGTGCTGGAGCGCCCCATCTCGCTGGTCATCCTGTTGGCGGCAGCCGCTCTGATGCTGATCTCCCTCGCGCTCAACAGGCGGACGCAAAAGCGGGTGCGGGAAGAGCATCAACACGGCGCGGACGTGGCCTAGCATCATTGAGAGCAGCTTGTTGTACAGGAGGAGTGTTGTTTGAAAGCATATGGGAAATGGATCGGCGGGATCGTCTCCTGCCTGGCAGCCGTGGCGGTGACGGCCTGCGGGGCGGACGTTGCCCAACCCGATGTCGGTTCTGAGACGCAGGCCATTGCCGGTCAGGCGGCTCCCGTCTATCCCGACAGACAGATTGAGTACGTGGTTCCCTATTCCGCCGGGGGCGGGGTAGATCTGGTTGCCCGGGCTGCGGCAGATTATTTGAGCAAAGAGTGGGGGCAGCCGGTCGTCGTCGTCAACAAACCGGGGGGCGGCGGCACGGTCGGGGCGCAGTACGCTCTGAAACAGGCGAAAAACGACGGCTACACGGCGCTGGCCGTCAACGTTTCCAACACGTCCATGCTGTCGGCGGGGATGAAACAGCCCCTGATCACCAATGAGGACCAGGTGTACGCCGCCCGGATCGGAAAAGGGACGCTGGCGTTCGCGGTCAAGGCAGATGCGCCGTGGAAGGACTTCGCCGAATTCTCCCAATGGGTGAAACAGCACCCGGAACAGTTGACCTGGACCTCCGTCGGACCTGCCGGATTTTCCGCATTCGGTGTGGCGGAATGGATGGACGCGATCGGGGCTGATTTTACCAAGACCCGGATGATTGTGACGAAGGGCGCGTCCGATTCACTGCCCAAAGTGGCGGGCGGACACGCGATCCTCGCTGTCCATACTGTCGGCGAGATCAATCCCATGCTCCAGGCAAAGAAAGTGAGGATTCTCGCGGTGTCCGGCAGCGAGCGCAGCCCGTTTCTCCCCGACGTTCCCACCGCCGAAGAGCAGGGAGTAAAGGGGCTGACCGTGTTCTGGTGGACCGGGGTCTCTTTTCCCAAGGGGACACCCGACTACGTGATCAACAAGTGGGAAGAAGCCGTGGCGAAAATGGTGAACGACCCCGCATTTGTGAAAAAGCTGCACGGCATACAGGTGGAGCCGGACTATGCCGACTCGGCCCAGTTTACGCAGGATGTGGCGAAGGAAACCGGGTATTACGTCGAGCTGGCTGAAAAGCGCAATATGCGAAAATGATGATGGGCCACATGGCAGTTTCGTCCCCGTGCTGCGGGGCCGGTCCCATCCCGGGTGGCCAGCGCCATGCCGGAGTGCAGGGAATGAGCTGTTACGGCAACAGCCATATCCCTCACTCCCTTTGCTCGTGCCAAAAACATACTTGACAGGTATGAATAGTTGGAATAGACTGTATCGTAAGCAACGACACCAGGTTCAAAAAATAAAACATCCGCAGCCGATCAGTCAACTGAAGGCTCCTGCCTGTTTGCTCTGATGCAAGCATGTGGGAGCCTTTTTGTTGATACTCCACATTTGATGAGAGGAGGAAACCCGTGCTGACACTCACAGATTCACGGAAAAACCCGCGGACCCGTGCTGCTGCCGCTTTTCTCGCAGGACTGTTTCTGGCGGCCGCCTTTCTGACCGGCTGCTCCGGGGACAGCCGCGAAAGCGCGGGGCAGGCCGCTGCCCAATCGGAAGAAACGGCGAAGGTCCTGCGCATTGGCTACCAGAAAGGGGATCCGCTGAACATCGTTAAAGAGCGCGGCACCCTGGAAAAACAATTGAAGGAACGGGGATACGACGTGACCTGGCACGTGTTTCCGGCCGGTCCTCCGCTGCTGGAAGCGCTGAGCTCGGGCAATCTTGACGTCGGGCGAACAGGCGATTCTCCTCCCGTGTTTGCCCAGGCGGCAGGCTCTCCCCTGGTGTACGTGGCTGCGGGCAAGGCAAAGTCCGAAGGCTCTGCGATCCTCGTCAAACATGAGTCCAGCATACGCACGCTGGCCGACTTGAAAGGGAAGAACATCGGCCTGGCCAAGGGGTCCAGCGCTCATTACCTGCTGGTGAAGGCGCTGGAAAAGGCCAACCTCCAGTACAGCGACGTGACCCTGTCGTTTTTGTCCCCGGCCGATGCACGCATTGCGTTTGAGCAGGGAAAAATCGACGCGTGGGTAGTGTGGGACCCCTATTACGCCGACATCGAGATCACCGGCAAGGTTCGGGTGCTGGCCAACGGCGTAGGCCTGGCGGAGGACCGCGATTTCTACCTCGCCTCCAAACGCTTTGCCGAGGAGCATGGCGACATAATCCACGTATTGCTCGAAGAAGTGGAGCACGTGAGCGCGTGGGCCAACGAACATCCCAAGGAAGTGGCCCAGCTGCTGGCGCCGCTGTTGAAAATCGACGCAGCCGCGCTGGAGAAGGCGGCGAAACGCAGAGAGTACGGGCTTCAGCCGATTGACGACGTCATTGTAAAAGGGCAGCAGGAAATAGCTGATACGTATTTCGCCCTGAAGCTGATTCCGCAAAACATTTCCGTCCAGGAAGCAATTTATCGACCAGCACGGTAAGAGAAAGGGAGTGGGCTCATGGAAGTCTTTTGGTTTATACCGACTCACGGGGATGGCCGTTATCTGGGAACATCCGTAGGGGGGCGTCCCGTCACGTTCAACTATTTGCGTCAGATCGCCCAGGCGGCGGATGAGCTGGGGTTCAGCGGTGCCCTGCTGCCTACGGGACGGTCATGCGAGGACGCGTGGGTGGTGGCATCTTCCCTGATCGCGGCCACCCGGCAGATGAAGTTTCTCGTGGCAGTTCGGCCCGGGATTGTTTCTCCTGCGGCGGCAGCCCGCATGGCGGCCACCCTCGACCGCTTTTCCGACGGCCGTCTGTTAATCAACGTGGTGACGGGCGGCGACCCGGTCGAGCTGGCCGGGGACGGTCTCCATCTGTCCCATGATGACCGTTACGCATTGACGGATGAATTTCTCACCATTTGGCGCTCGTTGTTAAGAGGAGAACAGGTCAATTTTCAAGGTGAGTATCTGCATGTGAAAAATGGGCGTCTGCTGTTTCCCCCGTTCCAAAAACCGTATCCGCCGCTGTACTTTGGCGGTTCGTCCGAGGCGGCGCTCAAAGTGGCGGCCGAACACGTGGATGTGTATCTCACATGGGGAGAGCCGCCGCAGCAGGTGGCGGAAAAAATCAGGAAGGTGCGCGCGCTGGCGGAAGCAAACGGGCGTACCGTCCGATTTGGCATCCGCCTGCACGTGATCGTCCGGGAAACGGAACGGGAAGCGTGGGACGCCGCCGAACAGCTGATCAAGCACCTGGATGAAGAAACGATCCGCACGGCGCAGCAAGCGCTCGCCAACTACGACTCCGAAGGTCAAAAGCGGATGATTCGGCTGCACAACGGCAACCGCAGCGATCTGGAGATCAGCCCCAACCTGTGGGCCGGCATCGGTCTGGTCAGAGGCGGGGCGGGGACCGCGCTCGTGGGCGACCCGCAGACTGTCGCCGCCCGCATGTTGGAGTACGCCGAGCTTGGCATCGAGACGTTTATCTTTTCCGGCTATCCCCACCTGGAAGAGGCGTATCGAGTAGCGGAACTGCTGTTTCCGCATCTGCCGCTGGCGAATCGAACGCCGGAAGCTCCGGCTGGTGAAATCATCGGCAATGACCGTTTTCCCGAGAAAAAAGTCTCGTCCCGGAGCGTGGTCGCCCATGGCTGACATCATCTTGGGCCCGGGAGGAGATTCGCCATGCGTTTGACGTTGAAAACACGCGGCCTGGCGCACGTAATTCCCTGGAGCATTCCGCTTCTGGTCATTCTCGTGTGGCAGGTGCTCGGCGACTGGGGGATCATCTCTACGCGCGTTCTGCCGACGCCCGTCCATGTAGTGGAGGCGGCGGTGCAATTGGTTCAGGACGGGGAACTGTTTGACTATATAGCAGCCAGTGCCAAGCGGGCTCTGATCGGCTTTTTGATCGGCGGCGGCCTCGGCTTTTTCCTGGGGTTGCTCAACGGGGTGTTTCCCCCTGCCGAAAAGCTGCTGGACACATCGGTGCAGATGGTGCGCACGATTCCTCATCTGGCCTTGATCCCGCTGGTGATCCTGTGGTTCGGGATCGGAGAGGAAGCAAAACTGTTTCTCGTCGCGCTGGGCGTCTTGTTTCCCATTTACGTCAACACCTTTCACGGCATCCGCACAGTAGATCACGGTCTGCTGGAAATGGGCAGGGTATACGGGCTGAGCGGATTCGCTCTGTTCTGGAACGTCATCCTGCCGGGGGCGCTTCCCTCCATCCTGGTAGGGGTCCGCTACGCACTCGGAGTCATGTGGATGTCGCTGATCGTGGCGGAAACGATCGCCTCCGATTCCGGCATCGGCTACATGGCCACCAATGCCCGTGAGTTCATGCAGATGGATGTCGTCGTGCTGAGCATACTCTTGTACGCGCTGTTGGGCAAACTGTCCGACAGCATCGCAAAGGCGATCGAAGGAAGGTGGCTGCAGTGGCATCCGAGCTACAGCAAGCGGTGATCCGGCGTGGGGGTGATGGTATGAATGCGAATTACGGCATGTCACTCGATGTGCAGGATGTGGGCAAGGCTTTTGGCGCCACCCGGGTGCTGCGGCAGGTGCGGCTTGCGATGCAGCCCGGCGAATTCGTCGCCGTCGTCGGGCGGAGCGGATGCGGAAAAAGCACGTTGCTGCGGATGATTGCCGGCCTGGACCAGCCGACGGAAGGACAGATTTACGTGGATCGCCAGCCCCTCTACGGCCTGTACCCGGAGGTGCGCATCATGTTTCAGGACTCCAGACTGCTCCCCTGGAAAAAGGTCATCGACAACGTGGCGCTCGGGATCAGGGCGGGAGCGAAGCGGACAGCGGAAGAAGCGCTGCGTCTTGTCGGTCTGTCCGAACGCGCCGGCGAATGGCCCCGCGTCCTGTCCGGCGGGCAGCGGCAGCGCGTCGCACTGGCCCGCGCCTTGGCGGGAGAGCCCCGGCTGCTTCTGTTGGATGAGCCGTTGGGCGCGCTGGATGCGCTGACCCGGATCGAGATGCAGCGGTTGATCGAAAAGCTGTGGCTGGAACAGGGATTCTCCGCCATTTTGGTGACGCACGACGTGAGCGAAGCAGTCGCCCTGGCCGACCGTGTGGTTCTCCTGGAAGAGGGAAAGGTGGCGATGGACATCAAGATCAACCTGGCCCGGCCCCGGGTGAAGGACAACGGTTTTGCCCACTATGAGCGGGTGATTCTGGACAGAATCCTGGGTGCGCGGGTAGAGGAGCCGTTTTTCGCCAACAATCAAGCGCATGCCTACTCCATCTGAGCATGATCCGGTGCGGATCGGACGCGGTCCGGTGCGAACAGCCGGATTCGCCCAAAGCGTTGCCGCGCTTTTGGCCCTGTACAACAGACGTTTCCGTTCCTGCTAGGGGGAGGCGCAACTGCAAAAATGAGCAGATCACCAAGCTGCCAGGCTTCAAGGTGATCTGCTTTTTTTATGGGATTGCGGCGATATTGCCTTTGCTGCAAGAAAACCTCGAAGATTAGGAAACATTTTCTAACACAAAGGCGTTACAATATATGGGAGTAATTAGTGGGGGGGGGAAAAGCCGATGAAAAAGCTGGTGATTTCTCTGTCCGCAGTGGTTCTGGCATGCTCTGCATGGGTGTTTTATTCTTTCGCAACGGAAGAGAAATCTGACATATTTCGTTCACTCAGCGCAGAGCTGAAGGAGATCCAAGCCACAAAAGACAGATACATTGCCCAGGTTGAACATATCGGCATCACGAGCGGGGAGTTTCAGACCTACAAGGCGTACATGCGGGCCAATCAACAACTCAATAACCGTAAAGATGAATTGTCCGACAGTGAGTTGTTAAAAGATTTGATCATCGAAAAGTTGCTGCTGCTGGAGGCTGAAAAGCAAGGGGTAGCGGTCAGTCTGGAGCAGGCCAGAGCGTATTCTGACGAGATGAGACACATTCTGGAAAGTACAGCCGATGAAAAAGCAAAAGCGTTTCAGCAGCAGGTCATAGCCCTGACCGGTCTGCGTGAAGATGAATACTGGGAGAAGCATGCTCCGGAAGCGTACAAAAGCCAGCTCAGCATCGAACATTTGCTGAATAAACTCGTCCAAGACGGGGTACTGCCAAATGCCTCTGGAGACCCTGAGTCCTATCAAACAGCATTGAAAGATTACAAGGAACAATTGTATGAGAGCCGCTCGGAACAGGTGAAGATTTTTATCGATGACCTCCATTGAAACGGCCAGATTTCCCTGCCCGCGCGTTTTGAAGCGGACACTGCCACCTTCTTTGCTGGTCGTCAAGAGAGCGAGCGGGCCCGATGACCCATGCGCGACGGACTTTGTCTACACGCTGAGGCACAGCATCCAAACAGGAAGCTGTGCCTTTTGTCTGTCCGGCGTCCGGCTACGGGCGGATTTTCACCGGCGTTCCGATCGGCACCCGTTTGGCCAGGTACTCCACGTCCCGGTTGTGCATGCGGATGCAGCCGCGGGAGACGTACTTGCCGATCGAGGCCGGGTTGTTGGTGCCGTGGATGCCGTAATGAGGCTTGCTCAGCCCCAGCCAGTAGGTGCCGAACACGCTGAGCGGGCCGCCCGGGTAGGAGTTTGGGTACGGGACTTTGTTGATGATGGTAAAGTCGCCGCGCGGCGTGGCGGTGGCGATTTTGCCCAACCCGACGGGAAACGAGCGGACCAGGCGCTGACCGCCAGATGCGCATGTACCCCAATACGAATGTTCATTTCAAGAGATGTTTTGTCAGATTTTTTGCACAAATGATTGGACAGGTTGTCAGAACATAAAGTCTATATTTTCTCATATATTTAAATTCATAGAATTATTAGACATATTAACCGAGGGGGTACACATCATGAGACGTAAAAAGCGCGCGTCCATCCTCATCCCGCTGCTTCTCGCTGCCGTTTCCATCGCCGGCTGCAGCCCGCAAAGCTCACCGTCCGGACAAGCCGGTCAAACTGGACAAGCCGGGGAAGCGGCTGGCGCGGGGAGCGGGTCGTCCGCCAACAGGATTTTGATTGCGACGCAAAGCCCCCTGTCCGGCTCTCAGTCAGCAGTCGGCGACTCGATCAAGACAGGGGCGGAGTACGCCCTGCGCTTGCAGCAGGACGAGTTCAAGCAGATGGGATTTGACCTGCAGTTGTATCCGCAGGACGACCAGGCCGATCCGAAAATTGGCGTGACCAATGCGGAGATGCTGGTCTCCAACCCGGATGTGCTCGGCGTGGTCGGCCATTTCAACACCGGTGTAGCCATCCCCGCCTCCGTGAAGTACGAGACGGGCAGCCTGGTGATGGTCTCACCCGCCAACAGCGGCGTGCAGCTGACGGAGGAAGGCAAAAAGACCGTACACCGGATCTGTGCCCGCGACGACGCGCAGGGGCCCAAAGGCGCCAAATACGCCAAGGAAACGCTCGGCGTCAAATCCGTCTTCCTGCTGCACGACAAAACGGCGTACGGGCAGGGGCTCGTCGACCAGGTGAAGGCCCAGTTTGAAAAGGACGGCGTGCAGGTGTTGGGCTATGAAGGTGTCAATCAGGGGGAGAAGGACTACAACTTTGTGATTAACCAGGTGGTGGCGAAAAACCCTGACATGATCTATTTTGGCGGCATTTATCCGGAGGCCGGAATCCTCGTCAAGCAGGCGCGGGAAAAAGGCTTCAAGGGGATCTTTATGGGCGGCGACGGCATCGACTCCCCCGATCTGATCAAGATCGCGGGACCGGAGGCGGCTGAAGGCGTGGTGTTCACCTCGCTGGCAGGGGACGTGAAGCAGACGGAAGAGGGGCGAAAATGGGCGGAGGAGTACGAAAAGGCGATGGGGAAAAAGCCGGAAACCTACTCCGTATACGCCTTTGACTCCATGAATGTGATCCTCAACGGCATCAAGCAGGCGATCAAGGCCAACGGCGGGAAAAAGCCGACCCGCGAGCAGGTGCTGGAGGCGGTCCACAACACAAAGGATTTTCAGGGGCAGTTCGTCAAGGTCTCGTTTGACGACAAAGGGGACAACGTATTTGCCGATGTGTTCATTTACAAATACGAGAAGGACAAGACGACCTTCCTGGGCAAGATCGAGTAGTGAGGAAAGCAAGCCGATGTTCATTTGGAACATCGGCTTTTTTTCTGCCCGGGGGCGCTCCTGCTCCCGGAGGATGGCGAACAGCCCGGATCACGGCGATCCGGGCTGCGTATTCAGCGGTTCCATTCGTCTTGAAGCTGTTGATACTCTTCCGGGGTAAACAGGCTGGAGCGGGTGAGAAAGCGCACTCCTTCCGGCCCTTCCAGGGAAAACATGCCGCCGCGGCCTTCGACGACGTCGATCACGAGCCGTGTGTGCTTCCAGTATTCGTACTGGGCCCGGCTCATGTAGAAGGGACATCCGCCGATTTCACCCAACAGCACGTCACTGTCGCCAATGAGAAACTCTCCTGCCGGGTAGCACATCGGCGAACTGCCGTCGCAGCAGCCGCCCGATTGATGAAACATCAGCGGGCCGTACTTGGCTTTTAGCCGTTCGATCAGCGCCAGCGCGGCGTCGGTAGCCAGCACCTTCTGCACGTTGGCCATGGTCTTCTCAAAAGAAGCCCAGTGCGTCGGGGCTGTAGCTGACCAACAGGTTTTTCGTCTGCTGGTAGTGCTCCAGCATCATCTTGTGCGTTTCCCGTCCGATGCCGGACTGCTTGTACCCGCCGAACGCGGCGTGGGCGGGGTAAGCGTGGTAGCAGTTGGTCCAGACGCGACCGGCCTGAATGCCCCGGCCCATGCGGAAGGCTGTGCTGATGTCCCGCGTCCAGACACCGGCACCGAGGCCGTACAGCGTGTCATTGGCGATGGACAGCGCCTCTTCTTCGCTGGCAAACGTGGTCACAGCCACCACCGGACCGAAGATTTCCTCTTGGAAAATGCGCATCTTGTTGTGCCCCTTGAAGACGGTCGGCTGGATGTAGTAGCCGTTTTCCAGACCGCCGCCGAGCAACTGCCGTTCACCGCCGGTCAGCAGTTCCGCGCCTTCCTGCTTGCCGATGTCGATGTAGGAGAGGATTTTTTCCATCTGTTCGGTAGAGGCCTGCGCGCCGATCATCGTCTCCGTGTCCAGCGGATTGCCCTGCTTGATCGCCTTGACACGGGCCAGCGCTCTTTCCATGAACGGCTCGTAGATCGATTCGTGGATCAGGGCGCGGGACGGGCATGTGCACACTTCCCCCTGGTTGAGCGCAAACAGCACGAATCCTTCGATCGCCTTGTTCAAAAACGCGTCGTCCTTGGCAAACACGTCGGGGAAGAAGATGTTGGGCGACTTGCCACCCAGCTCCAGCGTGACGGGGATGATGTTCTGGGATGCGTACTGCATGATCAGGCGGCCCGTCGTCGTCTCTCCGGTGAAGGCGATCTTGGCGATGCGGCTGCTGGATGCGAGCGGCTTCCCGGCTTCCAGTCCGAAGCCGTTGACGACGTTCAGCACGCCCGGGGGCAACAGATCGCCGATCAACTCCAGAAGGACCAGGATGGAGGCGGGCGTCTGTTCAGCGGGCTTGATGACGACGCAGTTGCCTGCGGCCAGCGCCGGAGCCAGCTTCCAGGCGGCCATCAGCAGCGGGAAGTTCCACGGAATGATCTGGCCGACGACGCCGAGCGGCTCGTGGAAATGGTAGGCGACGGTATTGGCGTCGATCTCCGCCAGCGTTCCCTCCTGGGCGCGGATGCAGCCGGCGAAGTAGCGGAAATGGTCGATCGCCAGCGGCAAGTCGGCAGCCAGGGTCTCGCGGATGGGCTTGCCGTTGTCCCAGGTCTCCGCCACCGCCAGCATCTCCAGGTTGGCTTCCATCCGGTCGGCGATTTGGTTGAGCACGCGGGCGCGCTCCGCTGTAGACGTCCGGCCCCACGCGGCTTTGGCGGCATGGGCGGCATCCAGCGCCAGTTCGATGTCTTCGGCGGTGGAGCGGGGCACTTCGCAAAAGACCGCGCCGTTGACGGGGGAAACGTTTTCAAAATACTCCCCTTTTACAGGCGGGACCCACTGACCGCCAATGTAGTTTTCGTAGCGTTTCTTGAACGTCACCTTCGCGCCGTCCTGTCCGGGTTGCGCATAGATCATGGAATACCCCTCCTCATGAAAAATGTTGATGAATTTGTTGATGGCAGCTGCCTCTATCCATGTGCAAGGAAGATGCCAACTCCGTAATCTGCGTCGTTTTCAGGCGAAATGTGGAACATTGCTCCGGCTGCCTGTGCCATAATGGAACAGCGGTGCTCCAAAACGGAACATTTATAAAATTCGGACGATTATGGTACCATAGAAGTACGTAATGATCGGAAAGGAGGCCTATTGATGTTCGATCAGGTGTCTCTGTCAGACTTCCCGCCTGATGTTGCCTTGTCGTGGAAGCGCTCTCATGAACGCGGGCTCAAACCGGATGACAAGGCGGATGACCAGATTATTACCGGCACGCTGATCAAGGAACTGATCGACCGGCACCGCTCTCTGGTCAGCCATGCCGAAACGGTCTTTTCCAAGCTGTATCCGGTCATCCGGCAGTTTGGCTGCGTGGTCTTTTTGACCGACCGGGAGGGGACGATCCTGTATGCCAGCGGCGATGCTGAATTTGCCAACCGCGCCGCTCAGGTGCAGCTTCAGGTGGGCGCCAACTGGCACGAATCGAGAAAAGGAACGAACGCCATCGGAGTGGCGATCGAGGAGAAAAAGCCGGCGTTCGTAAGGGGAAGCGAGCATTATTTTGTGGAAAACCGCTTCCTCACCTGCGCTTCGGCCCCCTTGTACGGCAAAAACGGGGACTTTCTCGGGGTCATCAACATCAGCGGTCTGCACGACCGGTTCCACCCGGTGATTGCGACTTTTGCGCCGCTTGCCGCCGAACTGCTGCAAAACCGCTTCATGATCGAAGAGATGGAAAAGGAGCAGCTGATTACGCTGCGGCAGCTGGAAGCAGTGTCTGACCACCATCCGCTGCCGCTGCTGACGCTGGACGCCGACCGGCGCGTGACCGGCGCCAACCGGGCTGCCCTCCGCCTCCTGGGAGAAGATTGCCTCGGTCAAACCTTTTCGCCCAAATCCCACTTCCAGGTGATCCCGATCAAGGACGAGACACAGCGAGTCTACCGCTCTGTTGCGATCGGGACAAGCCATTCCAGGGAAAAGGCATCCCGGCAGGAGCGGGGCCCGTATACCTTTGCCGACATCTACGGAGAGTGTCCGGCCATCCTCCGGGCCAAGGAGCTGGCCCGAAAAGCGGCAGGGAGCTCGCTGGCCGTCCTGATCACCGGGGAGAGCGGGACCGGGAAGGAGCTGTTCGCCCAGGCGATCCATGCGGCCAGCGGACGGGGGCCGTTTGTGGCGGTCAACTGCAGTGCCATTCCTGACACCCTGATCGAGAGCGAACTGTTCGGATACGAGAAAGGAGCGTTTACCGGCGCGCAAAAAGAAGGGAGTCCGGGCAAGTTTGTCGCGGCCAACGGGGGAACGATCTTTCTCGACGAGATCGGAGACATGTCCCTCCGTGCACAGGCTGCGCTGCTCCGGGTGCTGCAGGAAAAAACGGTCACGCCCGTGGGCAGTGCCGTGGCCAGACGGGTGGACGTCCGCGTCATCGCCGCCACGCACCGGAACCTGCCGGCTGAGGTGCAGGCGGGCCGTTTTCGGGCTGATCTGTACTACCGGCTAAAAGGCATTATTCTGCATTTGCCCGCGCTGCGAGAGCGCAGTGATCTTCGACAATTGGCCGGACACCTTCTGCGCAAGCATGCAGACACGCCGGCAGAGCTGTCCCCGGAAGCGCTGGACAAGCTGTGCAGGCACTCCTGGCCCGGCAATATCCGGGAGCTGTTGGCCGTGCTTCAGCAAGCGTCGTTTCTGGCGGAGGGAGCAGTCATCAGGCCGGAGCACGTGATCATAGACGAGCCCGCCATGCGGGATGATGCGCCGACTTCGCTGCGCTGTCACGAACAAAAAGCGATCGAGGAGGCGCTGCTGGCGACCGGGGGTAACATCTCCCAGGCTGCCCGGCTGCTGCACATCGGCCGCAACACGCTGTACCGGAAGATCAAAAGCTACGGCATCCGGCTGGGCCCGGAAGCGGACAAAGGACACTTGCGGATGTGACAGCATTGTGGAGGCCGGCCGTAGTGCCGAAAATCAGGCAGGAAGCGAGGCAGCCGTGCGACCCGGCGCATGTGTATTCGAAATATTCAGTATAATCCATAGTCAACCACGCGCTGATTCCGGCAATTATGGCATTGCCACGCTGTTGGCGCTGGCGTGCAGGATTTTGGACGGCGGCAGGAGAAGTTCCCTCTGTGTGAAACAAGCCATCAGCGGAAGGGAGCGGAAACGATGACAGTACAGAACAAAGATGTGGTGATCGGATTTGTCGGCACCGGCGTGATGGGGAAAAGCATGGCGTCCCATTTGATAAAGGCGGGGTACCGCGTACTCGTGTACAACCGGACCAAAGCAAAGGCGGAGGAGTTGATCGCCCAGGGAGCGACGTGGATGGACCGGGTGTCCGACCTGGCTAAAGCGGCGCAGGTGATCATCACCATGGTCGGCTATCCGAAAGACGTGGAAGAGATTTATCTGGAGGCGGATGGTATCGTGCATCATGCCAAGCCTGGCGCCTACCTGATTGACATGACCACGTCCAAGCCGTCGCTCGCCCGAACGATTTACGAAGAGGCGAAAAAGCGCGGGCTCTTTGCCTTGGACGCACCGGTCTCCGGCGGTGACGTGGGAGCTCGGGAAGCGCGTCTGACGATCATGGTGGGTGGCGATGAGGACGCCTATGCGGCGGTGGAGCCGATCCTGCGGGTGATGGGCACCAACGTGATTCGGCAGGGCGGCCCCGGCGCCGGCCAGCACACCAAGATGTGCAACCAGATCGCCATCGCCACCAACATGATCGGCGTCTGCGAAGCGATCGCGTACGCGAAACGAGCCGGACTGGACCCCACCCGCGTGCTGCAGAGCATCGAGGCGGGAGCGGCGGGAAGCTGGTCGCTCAGCAACCTGGCGCCGCGGATGATCGCCGGCAACTTCGCGCCCGGCTTTTACGTGAAGCATTTCATCAAAGACATGACCATCGCGCTGGAAGCGGCCAAGGAGATGGGGCTGATGACCCCCGGGTTGGAGCTCTCCAAATCGCTGTACGAGGAACTGGCCGCGCAGGGTGAGGAAGACAGCGGCACCCAGGCGCTGATCAAATGGTTTGACAAGCAGTTCGCGTCATCCGTGTGACAAGGCGAGAGCCGACGTGATGTATCGGCACAAAAAGCAGGACCGGTCCGTCCCGGGAGCAGTCCCCGGCGGGCGCGGTCCTGTATCGCTTTTGGCACCCCCATTCTCGTGTCGCTGCTTATCAGCATGTGAAGGCAGACCGATGTGCCGAAACTGCCTGCCGTCGTCATAAGCGGAGCGCAGCAGAGCGAATACGGAAAACCGGAAACGCAACCATTTTGGTCCGGAAACGTCTTACAATTGACAGCCAAAACAGAAGGGAGACCCAACGTGAACAAACGAATCGCAGCCCTGGTCACGTCCGTCGCGCTGGTATGGAGCGCGATGATGCCGACCGGGCAGGCTGCCGGCCAGGGCACTGTTCATCCGTATATAACCGATTACAAAATCGGCTTCACCGACGGCAGCTCGCTGGTCACCAACGCGGTTTTCGACGATGCTGCCAAGCGGGGAGATTATTATGTCGTGACCAAAGGCGGCAAAAAAGGGATTCTCGACGGTCGCACCGGCAAGGAGATTACGCCGTCTGTCTGGGATGATGCCGACATCCCCGACGGGAAAAACATCGCCGTCGTCCGCAAAGGCGGCTGGTTTCATTACATTGATCTGCCGAAACGGGCCCTTTCCCCAAGCAAATTTGCCGGCGCCCACACATATTTTCTGTCCCGGACATACCCCACGGTGATTGCGATGGGCGGCAGCACCTCCATGCTGCTGGACCCGTCCGGCAAGGTGCTGCTGCCGCCGTTCCAGGGGAAAATCGAAATGGTGGACGTGGCGGTACGGGGAACGGATGATGAAGACGAAAGCGTCCGTTATCTGGTGGCGACCACTGCCCAAAAACTGACCGTGTACGATCCGGTTACCCTCAAGCCCTTGTTTTCTCTGCCCCGCGCCTCGCTGGTTCCGAACAACGGGTTGAAACCGGCGTACATCCGGATCGCATCCGGCGGCAAGCAGGGATTGGTCGACCTGAACGGGCGATACCTCCTGGAGCCCAAGTACAAGGCGCTGGTTCCACTGGAAAACGGCTTCTTCCGCGTGGAAGCTGAGGAGGGCGTCGGCCTGTGGAAAGACGGCATGCTGGCTCCCCCCAGCTTTACTGATGTCGGTGTCCTGCGTGATGTGCCGGACGCCTATTACACCGTGTCTGGGGGAGGCATCACGTACCATTCGACGGCCGGGGGAACCTCCTTTGCGCTCAAGCAGTCGGAGTACCTGCACGGCGGTTATGTGTTGGGACAGGACCCGTCCACCGGGTTGTACGGCGTCAAAAACGTCCGGGGTGAAACGGTTGTGCCGTTTGTCTACCCGCGCGTGGAACGGGTGTCGGGGATACGGCTTTTGGTCCGCTCCGACGGCAAGAAAGGCATCCTGCGGGGCGAGTGGGGCAGGCCCGTACAGGAGCCGGACGCCTGGTTTGACGCCGTGACCACGATCGGCGATTACAATATGGTGAGCGTGCAGGACGGGACAAAGGTGGGGCTGTATTCGCAGAAGGCGGGTCTGCTCGTGCCGCCTGCGGAACACACGCTGATCAGCTACGATTCGTACGCGGGAACGGCCACCGTCACCGGACCAGACGGCAAGCAGCGGATCTATCGATCGGACGGCTCATCCCAGGATGCGAACGAGCCGACCATCTACCCACTTACGGACACGTTGTCCGCGTCTGTCAACAAGGAAGGGGACGTGGTCATTATCGAAAAGGAGACCAGGCAGCCAATCAGCAAGCCATACCAGTCCGTGTACACTGATCACGAGCTCGTGGTCGCTGTTGACGGTGATGCCGCAGACCTGTACACGCCCGATGGCAATATGCTGACGACAGACGTGAAGATCGCGGCTCGGTATAAAAGCATCGAGCGGCCGATCATGTTGATCGACATTGGCGAAGCCATCTACACGGCCGGGACAAAAAACGACACGGGCGAACTGGCGCTGGTAAAGATCGCAAACGACTCCCTGCAGGTGGAAAGCGACTTTCGCTATCACAGCTTTACCGCCTGGCAGGTAAACGAGCGCGCGCTGTTCGTGTTTGTACAGAAGGACGGCAGACGCGATCTGTGGTTCGCAGGGGGAGACGGGGCCGCCCGCAGGTTGGAGGGGATCAGCGGCTATCGTGTCGATAGCAATAGCGGACTAGTCTTCGTTCAGGGTAATGGCGGTTGGGATGTCTACGCGGCAGACGGAAACCGGCTGACAAACGGCGGATACCGCTCGCTGGAAGTGATCAAAACCGTCGGCGGGCAGCGGTTCGTCGCCTACCAGGACCAGCGCACCGGTTTGTACGGCCTGTTGGGGACAGACCTCCGCGTGTTGACACCGCCGAAATACGAAAGCGTAAAGCCGGCAGACAAGGTATTCAGCCAGTTCGGCCTGTCACCCGACCAGGCACCGCCGTTCGTATTTACCGCAGGGGGCCATTTTGGCTACCTGAACAGCAGCGGACAGGAGGTGTTCCGCACGGCGCTATTCACGAAAAAGCCTGCGGTCTCGTATCGTCCGCTGACGCCGCAGGCGTTTGCAGCCTACAGGGAGCTGTTGCGAAACAATCCGCTTGAGCTGGCGGACTTCGGCAAACCGTACCGATGGCCGGAGGCGGACAACAGCGAGCGCGTGTTTTTCGCCAACCTGGCGCTCTACTTTAACTTGCCGGTCAATTCCGGGAAGCGCGAAGTCCTGCAAGCGCTGATCGCCAAAGGGATCATCAAGGACGATCCCCGCCGCGCTGTCCTGTCGGATGACGACTTCTTCGCGCTGATGTATTACGTCGTGAATGGAAAGACGAGCCAGTCTCTGACCCAGCAGCAGTTGCGGGACTGGGCGGAAAAACGGGGGCTGGTGCGGGAGAGATGGATAAAAGGTGTTGAGCAGTCGATAGACAGCTACTACACCGAATACCTGCAGTCCTTTTTTCAGGAGCTGCTGCGGACACAGGCGGCGGCCGTCAAGCCGAAACCGCTGTCCTTCGCCACGCTCAGCGAAGCGCAGCAACAAATGCTGCGATCCCTCATCGTGGTGAACGGCCGGGAGTATGACCAACTGCCGCTTCCGCTTCCGCAGGCTGAGGTAAAACGGCACCTCGAACAGCTTGTCCGCCAGTACAATAAACAGGCGCCGCTGCTGCTGAAAGCGGCCCAGGCGGCACGCTAGCGGGAGACGAAGCGGCGGCCCGCGTCTCATTGTGTCTCCGGATGGCAACACGCCCATTCTTTTCAGGACGTTTTTTACAGGCAAAATGCCAGACGATCGGCTCGTCTGGCATTTTTTTGAGGTGGGCCGGTGGCGGTGTATGCGCCGCGGCTTCACCTGTCCGTTCTGTCAGCGGTTGTCCACCTTCTCCGGGTACATGTCGTGGTTCATCAGGCGGTACTCCGCCATCTTCTCGTACTTGGTGCCCGGTCTGCCGTAGTTGCAGTACGGATCGATGGAGATCCCGCCACGCGGGGTGAACTTGCCCCACACCTCGATGTATTTCGGGTCCATCAGCTTGATCAGGTCGTTCATGATGATGTTGACACAATCCTCGTGGAAGTCGCCGTGGTTGCGGAAACTGAACAGGTACAGCTTCAGCGACTTGCTCTCCACCATTTTCTTGTCCGGGATGTAGCTGATGTAGATGGTGGCAAAGTCGGGCTGTCCGGTAATCGGACACAGGCTGGTGAACTCCGGACAGTTGAATTTGACAAAGTAGTCGCGGTACGGATGCTTGTTGTCAAACGTCTCCAGCACATCGGGATCGTAGGTGTAGCTGTATTTCGTCTGCTTGTTGCCCAGCAGCGTGAGCGAAGAAAGATCTCGTTCCTGATGGTTATCCATGCAATATTCCCCCGTTTCGTTTGAAAAACGCGCCATTTGTCAGACGCCCCGCTTGTTGCCCCACACCAGCGCGTGAAGCTGGGGCAGCACTTTGACGTCGTTCATGTCGGCTGCGGTCATCGTCCGCTCGATCAGCCATTCGTAGGCCGCCAGCAAGCGCTCCCGCAGACCGGCGAGATCGGCCTGCGCCTCGTCGTCGTTCCCTGCCTGCAGATAAAAGGGAACGCGCGGATACCGCAGATGCACCTGGCGGGCGTAGTCAAAATCGGCTTCGTCAAACACGACCACCTTCAGACTGGTGCGCACATCGCCGGCTCGGCCGGACAGCGCGTGCACCATCGCATCCAGCGCGGTGAAGTCGGTGGTCATCCCGGAACTGGGCGGTTTGGGCGAGATCGTCACGTCGTCAACCTGCAGCAGCCAATCCTGCCACCGGCTGCCCTGCGTCTCGACCGCCGTCCGGATGTTTTGCTCCCGCAGCAGCCGGACGAGCTGCCCGACGTTGGCAATCAGCGCCGGATTGCCGCCCGAGATGGTGACGTGGCCAAAGCGGTCCTGCCCGATGCGGCGCAGCTCTCCCCAGATTTCCTCGGGCGTCATCTGCCGGATTTCGCCTGCGGCCGAGCCGTCCCAGGTAAAGGCGGAGTCGCACCAGCGGCAGCGGTAGTCGCAGCCGGCGGTGCGCACAAACATCGTTTTCTGGCCGATCACCATGCCTTCTCCCTGAATGGTGGGGCCGAAGATTTCCAGCACCGGAATGGTGTTCACTCGTACATCCACTCCCGTCTCACTTCGGCGTAGCTGGTCGGCGTCTCGTACAGGCGGACAAATTCCACGCGGGCACCGTCATATCGGTCGCGGTACGCTTCCGAGCTCAGCTGCGCCTCCATCTGCTCGAACAGCCAGACCACCATGTTTTCCGCCGTGGTGTTCATCGGCGGAAGCATCTCGTTCAGGTAGCGGTGGTCCAGGTACACTTCGATGTGCCGCTTCCAGATCTCCTTGATGTCGCCGAAATCAATGACGATGCCGATCTCATTCGGATAGCCGCTGATGCCGAAGACCACCTTGTAGGTGTGGCCGTGCAGGTTTTTGCACTTTCCTTCGTAGGCGTGCAGGTGGTGAGCGGCGTCAAAGGTAAACTCCTTGCTGACCAGCACCCGCTTGCGGTGATAGCGAAGCTGTTCTTTTTGAATCTCTTTGCCCAGCGTTTGCAGCCGGTCGACAATGCGGAAGTCAAAAAAGCCGCTCATCAGGCCTTCACCTCCCCGCGTTCCCGCAGGTAGGCCTCCAGGCCGGCTTTCCGCAACTTGCAGGCGGGGCATTCGCCGCAGCCGTCTCCCTTGATGCCGTTGTAGCAAGTGAGTGTTTTTTCGCGGATATAGTCAAACGCGCCCAATTCGTCGGCCAGTTTCCAGGTCTCCGCCTTGTTCAGCCACATGAGCGGCGTGTGGATGACGAACGGATAATCCATCGCCAGGTTGAGCGTGACGTTCAGCGACTTGATAAACGCGTCGCGGCAGTCGGGATACCCGCTGAAGTCCGTTTCGCACACGCCGGTGACCAGATGGCGGGCCCCCCGCTGTTTCGCAAAGACGGCGGCAAACGACAAGAACAGCAGATTGCGGCCGTCCACGAATGTGGAGGGAAGCTGGCCGTCTTCCTGGGCGATCGGAATGTCGGTTCGGGTCAGCGCGTTGGGTGCCAGCTGATTAAGCAAGCTCATGTCCAATACCGTGTGTTCTACACCCAATTCCTCGGCGATTTGCCGGGCGCATTCGATCTCCAGATTGTGCCGTTGCTGATAGTCAAACGTAATCGCGGCCACGTCGCCAAACTGCTTGCGCGCCCAGTACAGGCAGGTCGTGCTGTCCTGGCCGCCGCTGAAGACGACGACGGCTTTTTCCTGTTTCATGCTCTCCATCTCCTTTGCGTTGTGGTGGAAGAAAGAGAGTTCTTGAACTGAATCCTGCAAAAAAAACAAAACAATACCAAGGGTACTGTTTTTCACCTTAGTTTTTTATAGAGGGAGTTCGCGAACCTCTCCCATGCGTGCGCATGGATTTTCCAGTATGCAGTTGTCAGTCGGTATGGGCATGGCTATTCTGATTATACACTATTTTTGCCGTCAGCGCGGACTGCCGTTATTTGGCTTGCTACATCAGTCCGATCGGCTGCGGCCAGTTACCTATGCAAGACACGAGAACGGAGGAAGTGCGATGGTATTGGAAGTGATAGCGACGACAGTGGAGGACGCCAAACGGGCAGAGCGGGGAGGGGCGGATCGGATTGAGCTGATCAGCGGCATCCTGGAAGGGGGCGTGACGCCCAGCTGCGGTTTGATCGACGCGGTGGTCAAAGCCGTCTCCATCCCGGTCAACGTCATGGTACGGCCGCACAGCCAGTCGTTTTGCTACACGGCCGACGATCTGCGGGTAATGCGCGAAGACATCCGCGTCATCCGCGAGAGCGGTGCGGCGGGCATCGTCCTCGGCGCCCTGACGCCGCAGGGTGAGGTGGATACGGCAGCGCTGGAAGAGCTTTTGGCCGAAGCGGAAGGGCTGGACGTCACGTTCCACCGCGCCTTTGACGAAGCCGCCGACCAATTGGGAGCGGCAAGCGTGCTGCTTCACTATCCGCAGGTGCGGCGGATTCTCACATCCGGGGGACAAAAAAGCGCGCTGGACGGAGCGGAGCGGATCGCCGACCTGGTGCGGTTGACCGCGGGGACGCATCTGTCCATCATGGCCGGCAGCGGACTGACGCTGACGACGATGGCTGATGTGATCCGCTCTACCGGCGCGACGGAAGTCCATTTCGGCACCGGCGTCCGCGAAGACGGCCAGGCGCAAAAGCCCGTGGACGAGGCGAAGGTGGCGGCGGTAAAAGCGGCGCTACATACGCTGATGTTGGAACGGCCCGGCCATTGAGCCGGGAGCAAAATGACGGCAGCGGCGGATGCGTAATGATTGGGCCACGAAAAGAGAGGGTACGACTCCATCCGCCGGAGTTGCCCGCAAGTAAAACGTTAATTGCTGCCAAGGAGCTGATGAGGATATATGAAGGGAAAAATCTTTATCATTTGTGCATTTTTTATCATCCTATTGCTCGTAAGCCTTAATATTTACAAGCTGCTCAACGTCCCCACATATTCGTTAGAACGCAACGTACAAGTGGTGGTTTTTAATGGCACTGAATATTCCATCAGTAAGGTAACGATCAATGGTGATGTTTACTACTGGGATATTTCTGCTGATCCGGCAGCCTTTACGTTTGGCAAACTGATCGGGCAAACACAACATGGCGAACGCATATATGAAGTGAAGAATGACAAATCAAAAGTAATGATTACGTCGTTCATGAGTCCGCAGTTTATCTACACGAAAGACAAAAGGTACTGAGAAGGGCGTCCTTAACTAAAAAATCAATGATTGAGAATCAATTTCGAACATTGTATTATTTAATTAATTTAATAAAGTATGTTTCCCACTCTCCACGGCCCTGCCGGTTGGCAGCCGGAAAAGCAGGGGTTGACGTTGGCAAGCACCTGGAATCGAAAGGGCTGCCGCCGACATCATGCCGGCGAGAGGAGAAAGGAAAGGGTGATGTCTGTGGAGATCTACGCACAGCTGCACGCGAGATTTCGCGAGGAGTTTGGCATACGGGAAGACGTCCGCGTCTTCTTTGCGCCGGGGCGGGTCAATCTGATCGGGGAGCATACCGATTACAACGGGGGTTATGTGTTTCCCGCCGCCCTCACGTACGGTACCTGGGCGCTGGCCGCTCCCCGGCAGGACGGGGTGTACCGGTTTGCTTCCGTCAATTTTCCCGGGAAAACCTCGTGTGAAGCGTCCCGCATCGTCTACCGGGCAGAAGACGGATGGGCCAATTATCCCAAGGGCGTTGTACATGAACTGACGGCGCTGCCGGAATGCGCTCCGCTGCTGAAGGGGGCCGATTTGCTGTTTTTCGGAAACATTCCCAACGGGGCGGGCCTGTCGTCTTCGGCTTCCGTGGAATTGGCGGCCGCTGTGGCCGTGACCGCCCTGGCGGGGATCGATATGCCGATGATGGAACTGGTCAAACTGGCGCAGCGGGCGGAAAACCGCTTTGTCGGGGTGCGCTGCGGGATCATGGATCAATTCGCGGTCGGGATGGGGAAAAAGGAGCATGCAATCATGCTGAAATGCGACACGCTGACTTACGAATACGTGCCGTTTCGCATCGACGGATACAAGCTGGTGATTACCAACTCCAACAAGCGGCGGTCCTTGACCGACTCCACGTACAACGAACGCCGCCGGGAGTGCGAGGAAGGATTAAGCGAACTGCAGAAGCGTCTGCCGCATCTCCGCTCGCTGGGCGATCTTTCCGGCAACGAGTGGCGGCAGGTCAGCACGTCCCTCTCCAACGAGGTGATTCGCAGGCGGGTGGAGCATGTAGTCGCCGAAAACGAGCGGGTCATCCAGGCGGCGCAATGCCTGGCAGCCGGTGATCTGCACGCGTTCGGCCGCCTGATGAAAGCTTCGCATGAATCGCTGCGCGACCTGTACGAAGTGACCGGGGGCGAACTGGATGCGCTGTTTGAAGCGGCGGCACAGGCTGACGGCTGCATCGGCACCCGCATGACGGGGGCAGGGTTCGGCGGCTGCACGGTCAGTCTGGTGCAGGCGGACGCCGTGGACGCGTTCAAGCGTCAGGTTGCCGGACGTTACACGCAAGCCACAGGGCTGGTACCCGACTTTTACGTGTGCGAGCTCGGAGACGGAGCGGGCGAAATCGTCCTGCCTCCTTCCGCGTAACCTCTGCAAGCATCCTGAAAACGAAACGAACGAGAGCAAGGAGGAATCTGGCCAATGGCTGAACTGCGCTACAATCCCCTGCTGCGCGACTGGACGATGGTGGCGTCCAACAGGCAGCACCGTCCGCACATGCCCAAGGATTACTGCCCGTTTTGCCCGGGCTCGGGCAAGGTGCCGGACCACTACGACGTGTACAAGTACGACAACGATTTTCCCGTGCTGACGCCCGATCCGCCGGAACCGGACCCGGTGCAGACCTCCCTGTACCGAACGGCGAAGTCGTACGGGAAGTGCGAGGTGATTTTGTACTCGCCCGATCACACGAAAACATTGCCGGAACTTTCTGTTGATCATATCGTCAAGCTGGTCGACCTGTGGGCGGAGCGTTTTGCTGAACTGGAAAAAGACCCTCGCCACCAGTACGTGCTGATTTTTGAAAACCGGGGCGAAGAATGTGGGGTCACCATGCCCCATCCGCACGGACAGATTTACGCCTACTCCAAAATGCCGCTGAAAATCAGGCAGGAGCTGGAAAGCTGCAAGCTGCACTATCAAGAGACGGGCAAGTGCCTGCTGTGCCAGATGAATGACGAGGAGAAGAACTTCCAACAGCGGGTCATCATCGAGAACGACCACTTTCTCGCCTACCTGCCCTTTTTTACGGATTACCCGTACGGCGTGTTTATCGTCAGCAAACAGCACAAAACGGCGATCACCGATTTTACTGCGGAGGAAAAACGCAGCCTGGCCGCGATCCTTCGCGACACCACCGGAGCGATGGATCAACTGTTCGATAGGCTGTTCCCGTACATGATGGTCATGCACCAACGCCCCGTCAACGGCGACGACGTGGAGGACTATTACCATTTCCACATCGAGTTTTACACGCCGCTGCGGGATCGGGACAAAATCAAGTTCTACGCCTCTTCGGAGATGGGAGCGTGGGCGGCGACCAATCCGCAGTCCGTGGAAGAGACGGCGCCCCGGCTGCGGGAAGCGTATCGGCGGTTTTTGCAAAAAGATGGGCGATTGCCCGAGGGAGGCGGCGCATAATGGCGATTCTGGTGACAGGTGGAACAGGGTATATCGGCAGTCACACCGTGGCGGAGCTGCTCGCCCACGGCGAAGAGGTCGTCGTGGTGGATAACCTCCGCACAGGACACGAGCGGGCCGTGCTTGGCGGCACGCTGTACCGCGGAGACATCCGGGACCGGCGGTTTCTGGACGAGGTGTTCCGCGCCCATGAGATCGAAGCGGTGATTCACTTCGCGGCCAAATCGCTCGTCGGGGAGAGCGTCCGCGATCCGCTTGGCTATTACGACAACAACGTGATCGGCACTCATACCCTGGTGTCGGCGATGCTGGAGCACGGCGTCCGCAAGGTGGTCTTTTCATCGACAGCGGCCGTCTACGGCGAACCTGAGCGCATCCCGATCCGGGAAGAAGACCCGACGGTGCCCACCAATCCGTACGGCGAGACCAAGCTGGCCATGGAAAAGATGTTTCGCTGGTGCGACCAGGCGTACGGACTGAAGTCGATCTCACTGCGCTACTTCAACGCGGCCGGCGCCCACCCGGATGCGCTGATCGGGGAAGACCACGAGCCGGAGAGCCACCTGATTCCGCTCGTCCTGCAGGTAGCGCTGGGGCGGCGGGAGCAGATCGAGATGTTTGGCGACGATTACCCGACCGAAGACGGGACCTGCATTCGCGATTACGTGCACGTCATGGACCTGGCGAACGCACACCGGCTCGCCCTGAACTACCTCCGCACGCACAACCGGAGCGATGTGTTCAACCTGGGCAACGGCACGGGCTTTTCCGTGAAACAGGTGATCGACACCGCGCGGAAGGTGACGGGCCATCCGATTCCCGCCAAAGTTAGCCCCCGGCGGGCGGGCGACCCGGCCGTGCTGGTCGCTTCCGCCGATAAGGCGAAACGGCTGCTCAACTGGCAGCCGCGCTGCCCTGAGCTGGAGACGATCATCGCGAGCGCGTGGAACTGGCACCGCCGCCACCCGCACGGCTACGCCAGTGTGGACCGGTAAAGAGAGAGGAGGGGCAGATGTGAAATGAACGCGCAGGCAGAATACGAACGATGGCTTCGGCATGAGGAGCTGGACCCGGACCTGAGACGGGAACTGTTCCAAATCGAAGGAGACGAGCGTGAAATCGAAGATCGGTTTTACCAGTCGCTGACGTTTGGCACCGGCGGACTGCGCGGCGTTCTGGGAGCCGGCACCAACCGGATGAACCGCTACACGGTCCGCAAGGTGACGCAGTCCCTGGCTCGTTTCCTCGTCCGGCAGGGGGACGCTGCGATGCGGCGGGGTGTGGTCATCGCGTACGACTCCCGGCGACAGTCTTCCGCATTTGCCCGGGAGGCGGCGCTGGTCCTGGCGGCCAACCAGGTAAAGGCGTATTTGTTTGAAGGTGTGCGTCCCACGCCGGAACTCTCCTTTGCCGTTCGCCATCTGGGGGCGGCCGCCGGGATCATGATCACGGCGAGTCACAATCCGCCCGAATACAACGGCTGCAAGCTGTACGGAGCCGACGGTGCCCAGCTTACCGCGGACGCGGCGGAGGCAATCGCAGCGGAATTGGCGGACGTGGACGAACTGGCGGTGCCGCTGGCGGACGCGGAGGATGCTGCGGCACAGGGGCTGCTGGAAGAGATAGGCGCAGCGATGGACGAGGCCTATGCCGCCCGGCTGCGCACGTTGGCATTCCAATCCCGGGAGAACAACGCAGACTACCGCGTCGTCTACACGCCGCTGCACGGAACGGGCAGCGCGCCGGTGCAGAGGGCGCTGCTCGACATCGGCTTCCGGCATGTGACCGTCGTGCCGGAGCAGGAGCGGCCCGATGCCGATTTTCCGACAGTGGCCTCTCCCAATCCGGAAGACCCGGCGGCGTTCGCCTTGGCGATCGAGACGGCCGAAAAGACGGAAGCCGACCTGGCCATGGCCACCGACCCCGATGCCGACCGCGTTGGCGTCGCGGTGCGGGACGGCAGCGGCGCATTTGTCCGCCTGACCGGCAACCAGTTGGGAGCGCTGCTGCTCGACTACATCCTGTCCCAGCGTGCAAAACGACAAGCGCTGCCCGGCAACGGGGCGATCGTGAAGACGATCGTCACATCGGAGATGGGCGCCGCGATTGCCGCCCGGTACGGCGTGGAAACAGTGGAGACGCTGACCGGCTTCAAGCATATCGCGGAAGCCATCCGGCAGTGGGAGAAGACGGGAGAGAAGACGTTTCTCTTTGGCTACGAGGAGAGCTGCGGCTATCTGATCGGCGATTTTTGCCGCGACAAGGACGGGGTGCAGGCGTGCATGTTGACGGCGGAGATGGCAGCCTACTACGCCAAGCAGGGGAAAAGCCTGCATCAGGTGCTGCTGGCGCTGTATGAACAGGTAGGGTTTTATCAGGAAGCGCTGGTATCGTTCACGTGGACTGGCCGGGAGGGTGCCAAGCGAATCCAGCAGCTGATGGAGCGCCTGCGCAAAGAGCCGCCTGAACGGGTGGGTGATGCTGCGGTGACCGCACGCAAGGATTATCTGCCCGGAATTGATGGGCTGCCGCCGGCCGACGTAATCAAAGTCCTGCTCGCGGACGGTTCGTGGTTTGCGGCCCGTCCTTCCGGCACGGAGCCGAAGATCAAGTTTTACTTTGGCGTAAAGGGAACGGATGCGGCTGATGCGAGCGAACGGCTCAACCGCTTGAAAACGGACGTTTTGCAGTTTATCGGAATGACGAAAGGAAGTGACCTGTGCCATGCCCACTGAGGCAGTAACGAAAATACGGGCGTTTTTGAACGCGCAAAATCTGGACGGGGTGCTGCTCCGCACACGGTCCAATTTCGCCTGGGCGACCGGAGGAGGGGACAACCACATCGTCAACACGACGGAGTTGGGCGTGGCGGACCTGCTGATCCTGTCCGACCGCATGTACTGCATTACAACGCGGATGGAAGCCGCCCGCATTCGTGACGAGGAACTGGCCGGCTTTGGCTGCGAGTTCGTCACGCCTGAATGGTATGAAGGAACCGATGAAGCGATCCTGCAGTTGTGCGCGGGAAAAGCTGTGGGTGCCGACGTCTGGTTCCATCACCTGCCCAATGTGGCCAGTGAACTGGCGCAGATCAGGTCCACGCTGACAGGCGAGGAGATGGAGCGCTACCGCCAGCTGGGGCAAACGGCGGCCAAGGCGCTCGAAGCCACCTGCCGGGAGCTCCAGCGGGGGTGGACGGAGCACGAAATCGCCGCCCATCTCGCGGCCAAGCTGCTGAGAGAAGGAATCAACCCGCAGGTGCTGTTGGTCGCCACGGACGAGCGGATTTTCCGTTATCGCCATCCAATTCCGACGGAGAAGCAGCTGGATCGCTACGCCATGCTCGTGTTGTGTGCGGAAAAAGGGGGACTGGTGGCAAACGCCACCCGCTTCGTCCATTTCGGGGACCTTGCGCCCGAGTTGGAAGAAAACAAGCGGAAGCTGGCGGAGATCGAGGTGGCGATGATTGCGGCGACGCGACCGGGGGCGAAGCTGGCGGACATCCTGCAGCGGGGGATTGAAGCGTACAAACGGGCGGGATACCCTGACGACTGGCAGCTGCTGCATCAGGGAGGGCCAAGCGGATACGTCCCCCGCGAATTTCTCGTCGGTCCGGGCGAAACAGGCGTCGTCCGGGCGCAGCAGGCCTACGCCTGGAATCCGTCGATTCGCGGCATCAAGATGGAAGATACCTTCCTCGTTCACGAGGAAGAGATTGAATTCATCACGCACACGGGCGAATGGGTGTACATGGAGGCGGCAAGCGAAGGGCGGACGTACCTGCGGCCGGACATCCTGATCCGCTAGGTCTAAAGACAGCGGAACAAATGACCGGACTGGCACCGGACAGCGGCTTGTGGTATCACTGGTGTGTGGATTGTGCACATCGGGCACGCTGACGTGAAAGGAGGGATATGCATGGTCCGAGGCATGGCAGGCAGCTTTCAGCTGATGAAATCGCTGAACAAGTCGCTGATCCTGAACGTCATCCGCACCGAAGGGCCCATTTCCCGCGCCGACATTGCAAAACGGACGCAGTTGACCGCTCCGACGGTTACGAATATCGTCGGCGAACTGCTGGAATCCGGTCTGGTGATCGAAAGCGATCTGGGCGTCTCCAGCGGCGGCCGCAAACCCATTTTGCTGCGCATTCATGCTCAGGCATTTCAGGTAATCGGCATCGACGTGGGAACGCAAGACATCAAACTGGTGCTGACCAATTTGGATGCGGAGATGCTCGACTCGCTTAGGGTCAGCATGCCCGCCGGCCTGACCGGCGAACGGCTGCTGGCACTGCTGACAGAGGCTGTCCGCAGCATCATGGACCGGAATCGGTTGAACAAAGCGTCCGTGATCGGGATTGGCGTAGGGATGCACGGATTGGTCAATCCGGCCGAAGGGGTGTCGATCTACGCCCCCAACCTGAACCTGCGCAACGTTCCGATTCGTGAGAGCCTGCAGACTGCGTTTGGACTGCCGGTGGAAGTGGAAAATGACGTGCGGGCCATGGCGCTGGGCGAAAGCTGGTTCGGCAGCGGCCAGAATATCGATCACTTCGTCTGCGTCAATGTAGGACGGGGGGTCGGGGCCGGGATCATCATCGACCGAAAGCTGTTTGACGGAACCACCCACACGGCCGGCGAGTTGGGTCACATCACTGTCGATCCCGCAGGGCCGCAGTGCAGTTGCGGAAACTACGGCTGTCTGCAAGCCCTCGCCTCCGGTCCGGCGATCGCCGGCAGGGCCAAGGCGGAGCTGCAGCGGGGCCGAACAAGCATCATCGCCGAACTGGCGGGCGGAGACTTGGATGCGGTCACTGGCGAAACCGTCCATGCAGCCGCGCTGCAGGGGGATGCGCTGGCCATTGAGGTGCTGCAGGCTGCGGGACGTTACCTGGGCATCGGGATCGCCGCTGTAATCAACGTCCTTAATCCGGCACGGGTGATCATCGGCGGAGGAGTGGCCAAAGCGGGAGATTTTCTGCTGCAGGCGGTCAACGAGACGGTGCGCAACCGGGCGCTGCAGACGCCCGCAGAAGCCGCGTCCATCACACTCTCCAGGCTGGGCGATCACGCCACGGCGATCGGCGCGGTCACGCTGGTGCTGAAAAAACTGTTCGCTCCTGATTATGCGACATAGATGTGACAGGCGTTTAGGCACGTACCCCGAAACAAATGTGAGCCCTGGGTTTTGCAGGCAGGCAAAGCCCAGGGCTCGTTTCTCGTTTGCAGAAGGATTTCGGACGGCAATATAGTATAAAATAGTATGTATTTTCAAAATAATAATTGTACTTGTACAGGGGGTGGTTGGCGCATGATGAATGTCCAGTTGACCATCGCGCCTATGATGGAGAGGGCGGAACAATACTTTTCCAGGAAACAGGTGATCTCCCGAACGGCGACCGGGATTCATCGGTTGACGTATGGAGAGATCGGCGAACGAACGCGCCGGCTGGCGAGTGCCCTGAAAAAATTGGGCGTCAAGCGCGGCGATCGCGTAGGGACACTGGCGTGGAATCACCATCGGCACCTTGAGGCGTATTTCGCCATCCCGGGGATGGGAGCTGTGCTGCATACGATCAACATTCGTCTTTCCCCCGACCACATCACGTACATCATCAACCACGCAGAAGATCAGGTGCTGCTGATCGACGAAGACCTGCTGCCGCTCATTGAGGGCTGCAAGGATCACCTCCATTCAGTGAAGGCGTACATCCTCATGACGGATCACGAGGAACTGCCCGCCTCCAGCCTCCAACCGCTTTACTCGTACGAAGCATTGCTGCGGGAGGGCGATCCCCATTTTGAGTACCCCATCGATATCCAGGAGAATGAACCTGCCGGCATGTGCTACACGTCAGCCACGACAGGGAAGCCGAAAGGAGTAGTGTACACGCACCGCGGCATTGTCCTGCACTGCATGGGCATTGGGCTGGTCGATTCGCTCGCGCTGTCCGAGTCCGATGTCTGCATGCCGGTCGTTCCCATGTTTCACGTGAATGCCTGGGGACTTCCGTTTGCCGCTACGTGGTTCGGGACGACCCAAGTGCTGCCCGGCCCCAGATTCACTCCGCAGCTGCTGGCCGAGTTGATCGAATCCGAAAAGGTAACCGTTGCTGCAGGTGTCCCGACGATCTGGCTGGGCCTGTACCAGGAGCTGGAAAAAGGACGTTACGACACCAGCAGCCTGCGCAACATCGTCTGCGGCGGTTCCGCTGCGCCCAGAGGGATGATCAAGGCGTACGCGGAGAAGTTCAACATCCCTGTCCTGCATGCGTATGGCATGACCGAAACCAGCCCCCTCGTTACCGTTTCCCGCCTGAAAAGCTATCAGCAGGATTTGCCGTTGGAAGCCAAACTGGATGTGTACGCCAAGCAGGGGATGGTGGTACCCGGGCTGGAAGTCAAGGTGGTCGGCCCCCATGGTGAAGTGAAATGGGATGGACAGGAAATGGGAGAACTGCTCGTCCGCGGACCGTGGATTGCTGATGAGTATTACCGGGATGAACGCTCCCAGGAGGCGTTTATCGACGGATGGCTGCATACAGGGGACGTGGCGACGATTGACGAAGAAGGGACCATCAAGCTGGTCGACCGGACGAAAGATTTGATCAAGAGCGGCGGCGAATGGATTTCTTCCGTCGATCTCGAAAACGCGCTCATGGCCCACGAGGCAGTGTTGGAAGCTGCCTGCATCGGAGTTCCCCATCCCAAGTGGGACGAGCGGCCCGTAGCCTGCGTGGTGCCAAAGGCGGGCAGCGAAGGCAAGGTGACCAAAGAAGAGCTGCTCGCGTACCTGGCTCCGCAGTTTCCCAAATGGTGGCTGCCGGATGACATCGTCTTCGTGAGCGAGATTCCCAAGACGACCGTGGGGAAATTCATGAAACGCGCCTTGCGGGAACAGTTCCAGCATCATTTCACCGCACAAACAGATGTCCGGTAAGCAACGGAAAAACCAGCGGGATATTGGCTGCCCGCTGGTTTTTTTGTTGACACAAAAGTTGTTTTTCGCCATTACAGCTCGTCAAATCCGTTTTCTTTTGTCACCTTGGCATACGTGCGGGATTTTCCTTCAAAGAAGTCCGTTTTGGTTTGATTCAGGGCTTCGTCGGAAAACGGCCGAATCCACGGCATGCAGTTATCCACGCCCTCATACGCCTTTTCCAGACCCATCATGTCCAACCGCTTGTTGACGATATAACGGATGTAGCGGTCAAATTCGTCAAAGTCAATGCCCTCGACGCCTGTCAGCACATGGCGGGCCCATTTCATCTCCAATGCAACCGCCTGATTCATCTTTTCATACACAAAGAAGCGGTTTTGTTTCGTATCCAGTTCGGGAAAATCGGCCAGCAGGAGCTGGAACACTTCCCCGAAAAAGTAGGTGTGCTGCGCCTCGTCCCGCTGAATGTAGCTGATCATCTGGCTGGTTCCCAGCATCTTTTGATGACGGGCCAGATTGTAGAAGAACGCAAACCCGGTGTAGAAGAAGACCCCTTCGAGAATCATGTCGGCGACAAGCGCCTCCAGGAAGGTCTGGGGGGTTTTGTCGTCCCGGAAGCGCTGGTACATGTCGGCGATGAACAGATTGCGCTCCAGAAGCACCTGGTCGTGTTTCCAGTATTCAAACACGTCCTTTTGCGTCTGGTAGTCGACCAGACTGGAGAGCACATAGGAGTAGGACTGGTTGTGAATCACCTCCTGCTGGTTGATAATGGCGGCAATGGCCACCAGGGACGAGTCGGTGAAGTATTGGCCGACATCGGTCACAAAGTTGGTCTGCATGCTGTCGAGCACAGCCAGCAGCCCGATAATCTTCTTGAAGGCGTCCTGTTCGATCGGCGTCAGTTCGGCAAACTGCTGCTTGTCCTTGTTCATCGAAATCTCGGACGGAATCCAGTGGTTGGCGATCAGCACCTTGTACAGCTTGTACATCGCCGGGTGGCGGATATCATCCCAGTTCAACACCCCGGAACACTCGCCGTTGATGATTTTGGTTGACCTGTTGGGCGCGCTTGTATCAAATACCTTTTGCTTCTGCAGCATATCCGTTCTCCTTTCCGCGATCAGGTGCAGGCTTCGCACTCATCAATCTCTACGGCCCGGCTGCGGACGTAGTAGGTCGTCTTCAGCCCCTGCTTCCATGCCTCCAGATGGAGCTGCAGCAGCTCTCTGGCGTGGATGTCGGGGCGGACATACAGATTGATGCTCTGCCCCTGATCGAGGTGGCGCTGGCGGGCGGCCGCCTGTCTGATCGACCAATGCTGGTCGAGGTGATAGGCTCCCTTGTAGTACCACATCGTGCGGGCAGTCAGATCGGGAGCGGGATTGGCGATTTTGTACGTCGTCTTCTCCTCGTAGGCGACCGGTTCAAACACCGGGTCGACGGAAGCGGTGGAGCCGGCGATCAGCGACGTGGAGCCGGTGGGAGCGACCGCCATCAGATACCCGTTGCGAATGCCGTGCCGGGCCACTTCTTTGGCCAGCGCCTCCCACTCGGGCGAATTGTAGCCCCTGCGGGCAAAATAGCTGCCGTTTTCCCATTCGCTGCCCGAAAAGAGCGGATAGGCGCCTTTTTCCTTCGCCAGTTCCAGGGAGGCGCGAATCGTCAAGTAATGGATGCGTTCAAACAACCGGTCGTTGAAGGCGACCGCTTCTTCGCTTTCCCATCTGATTTCCTGGAGCGCCAGCAGATGATGCAGGCCAAACGCTCCCAGCCCGATGCCCCGGTACTTTTTGTTGGTTTGCTGGGCCTGCAGGACGTCGATCCGGTTCACATCGATCACGTTGTCCAGCATCCGCACCTGGATGGGGATCAGCCGCTCCAGCACGTTGGCAGGCACGGCGCGCCCCAGGTTGATGCTGGAGAGATTGCAGACGACGAAATCGCCCGGCGTTTTCCGAATCACGATCTCTCCGTCCTGCAGCACTTCTTCTGTCACCGTGGTGGGCGACATGTTCTGCAGGATTTCCGTGCACAAATTGCTGGAGTAAATCATGCCCGCATGTTTGTTGGGGTTGGCGCGGTTGACGGTATCCCGGTAGAACATGAACGGCGTGCCCGTCTCCAGCTGGGAGATCATGATCCGCTTCATGATCTCGATGGCGGGTACCGTCACGCGGCTCAAGCGGGGATGCCGCACGCACGCCTCGTACCGTTCGCGGAACGTGCCTCGCCCGGGCTCCTCATCGTAGCAATCCTCCAGCGAAAAGCCCATGACGGTGCGCACTTCATGCGGATCAAACAAGTGAAACTCGGCCCGGTTTTCCACCGCTTCCATGAACAGATCAGGGATGCACACACCCGTAAAGATGTCATGCGCCCGCAGGCGTTCGTCCCCGTTGTTCATTTTCAAATCGAGAAACGCCAGGATGTCCTTGTGCCACACGTCGAGATACACGGCAACGCTGCCGTTGCGCGTTCCGAGCTGGTCGACGCTGACCGCCGTATTGTTCAGCTGGCGAATCCACGGGATGACCCCGCTGGATTTGTTTTCATAGCCGCGGATGGAAGAGCCGCGCGCCCGCACTTTTCCCATGTACACGCCGATGCCGCCGCCCATCTTGGACAGCCGGGCGACGTCGGTGTTGGAATCGTAGATGCCCTGCAGAGAGTCGTCGACCGTGTCGACAAAGCAGCTGGAGAGCTGTCCGCCCCGTGCTTTGCCGGCATTCGCCATGGTGGGCGTTGCCACGGTCATGTACTGATGGCTGAGCGCCCAGTAGGCTTCCTTTACCAGCGCGAGTCTTTTTTCGCGGGGTTCCTGCAGCATGAGGTGCATGGCGATGACCATAAACCGCTCCTGGGGCAGTTCATACAGGCTGCCGGTGTAATCCCTCGCCAAATACCGCTCGGCGAGAGTCACGATCCCCAAATAGGTAAACAGCTTGTCCTTTTCCGGATCAATCTCCCGTTCCAGCTCCGCAATCTCTTCCGGACGGTAGGCGGTCAGCAGTTCCTGTTTGTAAATGCCCTTTTCCACCAGCTGTTTCAACAGGTTCAAAAACGAACCGTAGGGACGCGCAGGACTAAAGGAATACGCCCGGCTGCGGGCCGCTTCGTGATACAGGGCAGCGAGGTACGCCCTGGCGGCGACGTAGGTCCATTCCGGCTCCTCTTTGGAGATCAGTTCGGCGGCCGACATGGCAACGATTTTTGCCGCTTCCTGTTCCGTGAGCGTTTTGTGTTTGGCTCTGATGGCCGCCGACTGGATGACGGCATCTGCGCGCAGCCGGGGAAAATCGGCCAGAATGTCGCCAATCAGCGATGTAATACGTTGGTCAATGCCAGAGACAACCGTTTGCAATCTATCCCTCTCCTTTGCGGTTCATGAAAAAAGCATCCTCTCCCGTCGGGTAGAGGATGCTGATGTTGCCCATGTGGAAACAAACATGCCTGTGTCAAAGCGGAACGTGCGCCAGAAAGAGCGGCACGCCGCCGGTGACCGATTCCACACCTCCCCATCCTCGTGGTTCCAACGGTGTTGTCTTTGTGGCAGGTCTCCTGGCTCATGGATCATCGCTTCTCTGAACCTTCCCGTCGATGCGATCGACAGTGGCATCTGACAGAGTCGCTCCCCATTTACAGTGGCGGGACCGCGCCGGACTTGCACCGGTCTTCCCTTTTAAGCGCTTGCCGGAATCCTGGTCAAGCGCACCACAAAGCGTACTATATATGGTTGTATGAAGGTACTATAACACAATATGTTGTGGGAGGGAAGACTGATCTTGGCTGGCCGCTTCCAAAAAAGCGGGTCCGGTCCAGTGACTAGCTGTCACAAAACCGCCAAGCATTGCGCGCCCTGCTTTTCCCTTGCCAATCTGTTATAATGAGACGAGTATGGAGATTGCACTGGGCAAGGAGTGAGCAAACGGTGAGCTATGCGTATCTTAAAGCCCACGTAGGCGGTTGGGAAGTGGCATTCATCCTGCTGATCGTCGGGTACATCCTTTTCCGTCTCGGCAAGGAAAAAGTGGGCAACATCGTTCACATGTTTCTGCGCGTGATGATGGTGATTGTGGTCGTGACAGGCGGTTGGATGTTGTTTAAGTTCCACACGGGAGACGTCCTGTACTATGTGAAGGGACTGCTGGGGATTGTCGTCTTCGGGCTGATGGAAATGGCGCTGGGACGGGCACGCCGCCAGGAAGCCAGCATCGGATTTTTCGTTGGCGCGCTCGCGCTGATGGTGCTTGTCATCCTGATCGGGTACCGCGTAATCGTGTAGGCGGCCGGTGCTTTGCACACACGTCGAAAAGCTTTCACTCGGATCAAAAGGTTCCGGGTGGAGGCTTTTTTTGTTGTTGTTCGCTAAGACAAGCGGCGCCAAGAGCGGCGGATGCTCGCGGAAGCGGAGTGCGCCGCGAATCAGAACGGTCTGATATAGAATGGAGAACTTCTCCACATATATCAATCAATATGGCGGAATGCTCCGCTTTTGCATATAATGGCGGTAGGAATAAAGCTGTTTTCTTTTGGTGATAAACGGAGGAGGACGCCGATGACGGTAAATCAGAAAGAGCAGACGGCCGGCGCGTCCGGCGGCGCGGCCAAAACCAATGCCACCCTGCTGGGCATTCAGAGTTTGCGGCCGTCGTTTACCAAATCTGAGCAAAAAGTGGCGGAGATCGTACTGAGCCAGACGGAGAGCGTAATTTACTCTTCCGTCATCGACCTGGCGGAAAAAGCGGGCGTGGGCGAAACCACCGTGCTGCGCTTCTGCCGCAAGATCGGTTTTCGCAGCTACCAGGAGTTCAAGCTGGCGCTGGCCCAGGAGCTGGTCCATCCGGTGAAAAACCTGCACGGTGAGGTAACGGAGGAGGATTCGCTGACGACCATCGCGCAAAAGGTGACGGCCACCAACATGCAGGCGGTTGGTGACACCAGCTCGCTCATCGACCCGGTCGAGCTGGAGCGGTGTGTCGACCTGCTGCAAGCCGCCAACACGATCCACTTTTACGGCGTGGGAACATCCGGGGTGACGGCCCAGGATGCCAAATACACGTGCTTGCGCCTGGGGCTGAAAGTGGACGCCTTTTACGAGGCACACCTGCAGGCGATGGCTGCCGCCACGCTGGGGCCCGGCGACGTCGCCGTGGGCATCTCCGTGTCGGGCAGCACCAAGGATACGATCGATTCGCTGAAAGTGGCGAAGGAAGCAGGGGCAACAGTGCTGTGCATCACCCACTACCGCCGCTCGCCGATCACGAACGTGGCTGATGTCACGCTTTTGACGGCAGCAAAGGAAGGGCCGCTGCAGGGCGGTTCGCTCGCGGCCAAAATCGCCCAACTGCACGTCATCGACATCCTGTGTACGGCACTGGCCATGCGCATCCAGGAGAAAGCGCTGACCTACAAGGAAAAGACGGCAAAAGCGGTGCTGGACAAAAAATACTGAAGCGGCTGACGGAGGGAGAGCGCATGAAACTGCTGATTGCGGAGAATTACGAGTCGTTGGGCAAAGCTGCGGCGCACATCGTGGCGCAGGTGGTGACAGCCAAACCCACTGCCGTACTGGGACTGGCTACGGGCAGCACACCGATCGGCATGTACCGGGAACTGGCGCGGCTGCACCGCGAGGAGGGAGTTGACTTCTCCCGCGTGACGACGTTTAACCTGGATGAATACGTCGGACTGCCGCCGCATCATCCGCAAAGCTACCACACGTTCATGCAGGAACACTTTTTTCGCCATGTGGACATCCCGCTGGAGCAGACCAACATCCCGCGCGGAGACGCACCCGACCTGCAGGCGGAGTGCCGGCGATATGAAGCGGCAATCGCGGCGGCGGGAGGCATCGACCTGCAGGTGCTGGGTATCGGCGGAAACGGCCACATTGGTTTCAATGAGCCGGGGTCCGACGCGGAGACGACCACGCGGATCGTGGAACTGGCACAAAGTACAATCAAGGCGAACGCGCGCTTTTTCGAATCGATCGACGAAGTGCCGACGAAAGCTGTATCGATGGGGATCAAAACGATTCTGGCGGCGAAGCGGATCATGCTGCTTGCGAGCGGCGAGGCCAAGGCGGATGCGGTGCGCCGCATGCTGGAAGGAGAGAAGACGCCTGACGTGCCCGCGTCGCTGCTGCAGCTTCATTCAGATGTGACCGTCATCGCGGACAAGGAGGCGGCAGCGCTGCTGTCAGCCGAGACGAAAAACAGCGGCCGCCTGGTGTGAACGGCCGTTGTTTGCGGCGCTTGTTCACCAATTCGTTTCGCATAACGCTTCGTTCGTTATGCTATACTGGGAGTGTCCAAGAAGAATGCACCAGATTACCGTAAGGAGTTGAACCTGATGAGCACGAACGAGGCATTGCTTACGCTGGAAGGCTGGTATACTTATCATAATTTCCGCACGATCAATTGGGAGAAGTGGAAAGCGGCTTCGGCCGAAGAGCGCCAGGCCGCACTGGACGAGCTGTTTGGCCTGATCCGCGAGTGGGAGGCAAATGAACAGGAGAAGCAAGGCAGCACGGCCATCTACAGCATCCTGGGGCACAAGGCGGACCTGGTCTTCCTGTTCCTGCGCCCGACGATGCAGGAACTGGACGCGATCAAGACGGCGTTCAACAAGACCCGCTTCGCCGCGTACACCGAGGCGCCGTACTCCTATATTTCTGTGGTGGAGCTGAGCAACTACGTACATAATCCCGGCGAAGACCCGAAGTCCAATCCGCAAATCCGGGAGCGGCTCTACCCGATTCTGCCGAAGTGGGAGCACATCTGCTTCTACCCGATGAACAAAAAACGCAACCTGCAGGACAACTGGTACATGCTGACGATGGAACAGCGTGCCGAAATGATGCGCTCGCACGGAATGATCGGCCGCAAGTACGCCGGCAAAGTGAAGCAGATCATCGGCGGCTCGGTCGGCTTCGACGATTGGGAGTGGGGCGTCACGCTGTTTGCCAACGACCCGCTCGAGTTCAAGCACATCGTCTACGAAATGCGCTTTGACGAAGTGAGCGCACGCTATGGGGAGTTCGGCAACTTCCTGGTGGGCAACATTGTCACACCCGAGTCGCTCACGCAAATGCTGCAGGTGTAACTCTTTCAACCACAATCTACCCACGGTGCAGCCGGGGTAGATTTTTTTTGCATGCAAAGCATCTGCTGGATAGATGATCCTCTCATATATGGAATAATTTGTATCAATTCGTGACAAATGGTAAGATTGTGTTCGAAATCGCAAAGCCAAGAGGGGAGAGGTGTTTTTCGGTATGACCAGAAAAAAGATGCTGCGGGTGGCAGCGGGATTTTCGGCAGCGGTGCTGCTGACCGGTGTTCCCGTCCCGCTTGCCGGCGTGTGGGAGAACAGCCTGCCGAGCGCCTTGGCCGCCGAGCAGCGGGCGGACGGTTTGACGCAGGAGCAGGCGATTCAACAGGTGAGCAAGCTTTTGAACATACCGGCCGATTACAAGCTGGATCGGACGTCGTACCACAAGAAAAATCAAAAATTGCCGTTTGACCATCCGCTGTGGAGCCTGACCTGGGTAAAAGGCAGGGAGGGATTTTTGTCTGTCAACGTCGATGCGGTGACGGGACAATTGGTGTATTATTCACACCACGATGAAAAGTGGGAAAGCGACTCGTTATCGGCGGTCAGCGAGGAACAAGCGCTGCGGGCGGCCGAGCGGTTTCTCGAGCGGGTTCTCCCCAAAGCAGAGCGGGAGAAGCTGTCCAAGCCAAACGAATACCCCGGCCTCCCCAATTTTACGGGTGACCCGTGGAGAACGCGCGTCTTTTCCTATACACGCATGGAAGACGACACGCCTTTTCTCGGCAACGGCGTTCTGGTGATCGTCGATCGAACCGGCGAAGTGATCATGTTTATTCGGAATTGGTACCAGGGAGAACTGCCTGACGCCAAGGCAGTGATCCAGCCTGACGAGGCGGAGCGGCTGCTGGCGGAAAAAGCGGCGCCCTCACTGGTCTACTCGCTGGAGAGTGAGCTGACCGGCCGTTACCAGGAGGACTCAAACCGGTACCGCTTGGTCTACCGCTACGTCCAGACTGATCCGCAGTTCGTGGACGCAACGACCGGGAAGTTACTGAACGCACTCGGCGAGCCGGCCGAAGAAGTCGGCATCAAGCCGCTGGGGACCACGGTCAACAGCCGTGCAGCGGACAAGCTGATCGGCAAGGAAGAGGCGCAGAAGATCGCCGAAGAGCTGGTCAAGCGGCTTCCCGGCAGCTATCGTTCCGATGGAAGCAGGGGAGGAGGTGCCAGATCGGGAGCGGATGGCGTGGAATCGAGATACTGGCGTTTTGAATTCACTCCGCTGCACGTCCAGGGGAAAAATGCGGAGCCGATCGTTATCAGCATCAGCGACCGCGGTGAATTAGTCGAATACCGCATCGGGGAAGGGCTGTTTCCTGCCGAACGGGGACGGAAAATCGAGAAGGCGGTCTCGTGGACAGCAGCGCAGGAGAGTGCGGTCAAGCTGGTAAAAACGCTGCTGTCCGAACGGCTGGGGGACATCTATCTGATTGATCGCAAGCCATCCCGCACGATCGAGGAGGAGGTGCGGGAGCAGGGGCAGTATTACGTGTTTAGGTTTGGCTTGATGAAGAACGGCATTCCGATCGAAGACAGGAATTTCCGCGTGATCGTCAATCCCGACACCGGGGAAGCGATAGAGCTGGACGTATACGAGTTTGGACCTGTCAGTGCAGAGGCGACAGCGGCCAAAATCGACCAAAAGGCAGCAGCCAAAACGGAGCGGGAGCAGAAGAAACTGATGCTTGCCTATCACCTGCCGGACGGCGAGTCCAAACCGCTGCTTGTCTACAGCTACGTCGGCGATGAGGGAGTCGTGGACGCCGTGACCGGGGAGTGGCTCAGTTTTGCCGACTTGCGGAAAAAAGAAATTCCGCAGGACATTGACAACCATCCCGAGCAGGCAGCACTGCAGTTTGCCATTCGGGAGGGCTTGTTGACGGTGACTGACGGCAAGGTGGAACCGGACAAAGCGGCGACGCGCGGTGACATGGTGCAGATGATGGCGCGCATGGTCAACCGCATCGAGTTTCATCGGCAGATCAGCGTGCGCGATGACGATGAAGCCCGCCAGCCGTACCGGTTTGCTGACGTCGACGAGAAACACCCGCTGTACGGTGTCATCCAAAAAGTGATTCAATACGGACTGATCCCCAAGGAGGGGACCAGGTTTGAGCCGGATCGCCCGGTGACCCGCGGAGAAGCGGCGGAAATGGCCGCCCGCCTGCTGGGGTATGGTGAACTATTGGAAAAACCGGGGCTGTTTGCGTCGCCGTATCGGGATGTAGAAAAGCGGCTGGTGCCCGCCGTCGCCCTGGCCCATGCCTACGGGCTGCTTCCTTCCGGGTCACCCGACGCGTTCCAACCAGACAAAACGCTGACCCGGGCGGAGGCTGCCAAGTTGATGAAGGCGCTTCTGGAGGTTAGGAAACCGAAGTGACGTGCGTCCCGCGAAAAAAGATCTAGAAAAAAGAAAAAAATGGGCATGAAGGATATACTTGTCTTGTCATTTTCGGGAAATATTTGTACAATGATGGACGGCTGTTCTTTTTATTTGGAATGGCCTGTTTTTTTTGTGTTTATTATAGCTCATCAACAACAGGAGGAATCGACATGAATGGGCCTACCGAGCCAAAACGAACACGTTCGCTGCAGATGAAAGGAAAACTGCTGTTGACCTTTGCCGTGATTCTGCTGTTGCCGAGTCTGCTGATCGCAGGGGTCTCGTTCTACAGCGCCAAGCAGGAAATCGAGGACCAACTGCTGCAGCGGGCTGACGAGCAGGTGAAGACCCTGGCCGGAACAATTGATGCCTATCTGGATTTGCAGATGAAGGAGGTGGAGCGGGTCGCTTCTCATCTGGCGGGACAGGGGCTGACGAGCAACGATTCCGCAGCGCATGCGTATTTGCAGGAGGCCGCCACCATCCACAACGAGTGGGAAGGTATCTACATCGGAACGGAGACGGGGGCGTTTGTCAGCACGGTGTCGGTAAAGGCCGGGTATGACCCGCGTACTAGACCCTGGTACCAACAAGCCATGGAGAACAAGGGAAAAACGGTCATCACTGATCCGTACATTTCTGCGTCTACAGACCTCCCCGTCATCACCATTGCCCGGACGACAAAAGACGGGCACGGAGTGGTCGGGCTCGACCTCAGTCTGCAGGCACTGGCCGAAATCACCAGCCGGGTCAAAATCGGCGAATTCGGCTACGTCGTGCTGATGGACAAACAGCGGAAGTTCATCGTCCATCCCCAGCAGAAAGCGGGGACGGAAGCGGAGAAAGCAGATTATATCGACCACGTGTATGCTAACGAAGCGGGCACGTTTGAGTTCGTCAACCAGGACGGACAGAGCAAGCGAATGGCGTTTGTCACCAACGGACTGACCGGTTGGAAGCTGCTGGGCACCTATTACGTGAGTGAAGCGGAAGCAGAGGCCTCCGACGTGCTGCCTCCCATTTTGACGATCGTGGCCGTAGCAGTGATCGGCGGCGCCGTGCTGGTGCTGTGGATCGTCCGCTTGATCACGCGTCCGCTCGCCGTATTGATGGCGGCCGCCGCCAAGATCAGCGAGGGCGACCTGTCTGAACCAGTAAGAGTAAATGCCAGGGACGAAATCGGCCGCTTGGCGGAAAGCTTCGAGGGCATGCGCCTGTCGCTGCAGTCTGTCCTGGCCGAGGTGAACCAGGGTGCCGTCCAGGTGGCGGCGTCGGCTGAGGAGCTGATGGCGAGCGCGGATCAGAGCAGCAAGGCCAGCGAACAAATCTCGTCCGCGATTCAGGAAGTGGCCGTCGGGGCGGACAAGCAGGTAGCTGGCGTGGAAGAAGCGTACCAGGTGGTCAACATGATGGCAAGCGCTGCGGAACAGATCAACGGCAACACGCAGCAGGTGGCTGGACTGGCTTCCGAGGCTTCGGACAAGGCAGCTTCCGGCAGCCAGACCGTGCAAACAGCGATCAACCAAATGACGGAAATGAGTGTCACCGTCAAGGAATTGGCGCATACCGTGGACGGACTGGGCAAGCGCTCGCAGGAGATCGGCAGCATCGTCGACGTCATCTCCGAGATTGCCGATCAGACCAACCTGCTGGCGCTCAATGCCGCTATCGAAGCAGCGCGGGCAGGTGAACACGGCCGGGGATTTGCCGTGGTGGCGGATGAAGTGCGCAAGCTGGCAGAGCAGACGACGCAATCCACGCAAAAGATTGCCGAACTCATTGCGGTGATCCGCCAGGAGACGAACGATGCGGTTCGTTCCATGCACACGGTGACCCAGGAGGTGGCCGCGGGAATTGACGTGGTCCATGCGGCTGGGGCCTCCTTCGAAGAGATTCGTGCGGCAGTGGAAGAACTGGCTGGACAAATCCAGGAGGTGTCCGGCGCGGTGCAACAGTTGACCGAAGGCACAAAACGCGTGGTGGAGACGACGCATACGATCCGGGAAGTGGCAGAGGAAGCGGCATTTGGTACGCAAAACGTTTCCGCCGCAGCTCAGCAGCAGTTGGCTTCCATGGAGGAGATCAACGCGTCGGCCACGGCGCTGGCGAAGATGGCCGAAGATCTGCAGGAGATGGTAGGCAGTTTCAAAGTATAACCGTACATGAAGTATAAGCACGATCTGTGCGTATTCAGATTGCCCGGGCGGGGGAAGATCAAGGGATCACCCCCTCCCGGGCTGTTGTTTTTCTGGCAACTCCTATCCGACGACAAACTTGCGATAGTTGACCGTGCGGGCAATCCGCCTGTGCGGCCGGGAGAGCAGGTACCGGTGGCCTGCTTTCCAGGTGTGGCTGCCGACGTTTTTCCGGCGAATCGCACAGTAGTGAAAACGGCTGCCCGAGTAGATGCGAAAGCCGAGGCGGCGGCAATTCCGCAGGAACGAGACATCCTCCCCAAGCGAGCGGTTGGCAAAACGGACACGGTTCCACACGCTTCGCCGAAATGCGAGGGTCCCGCCTGCGATCCCCCCTGTCATCCTGTGTTCGTTCCCCGGATATAGCAGGATCAGCAGCCGCAATCCAGAAAAGTACATAAAATACGAGCGCTTCCCGACGACGGCCGCCTTTGATCGGGCAAACGCGCGCAGCGTGTCAGCCGCGTAGCGGGGGGCGTAGTAATCGTCGTCGTCAAATTTGGCGAGGTAGGGATAGCATGCCTTGCTTGCGGCAAAGTTCAGGCAGGCGCCGAGTGACGTCCGTCCGGGCAGTTTGTAGACGGACACGTTGGGAAACGAACGCGCGTAATTTTTGTAGCGCGCTTCGCTCATCGCATCGTTGTTCAGCACTACGATCAATTCCTTGTTGACTCCGCGCTGCCGCAGATAATTCTGAAACAGGTTGCGCATCATGCCGGGACGTTTGGTGCAGGTGATAATGGAGATGCCGGTTTTCCCGGTACTCCCGGTTCGCTTCACGTTGAACCACTTCCTTCTTCGCTGGGATAGTGTGATACGAGCGGGAAAACGTCCAAAACGTACTACATGTGTATTCAGAGGCGGGGCGAAGAACGCTGAGCGGGTGCGGAGTTTGGCAAGATAACCTGTGGGTGGTGCATATCATTGAAGCGAAATAGTTTGACTATTCTGTGTATGGGCGGTATAATTTGGATAACTTTGTTAGTTAGGTTAACTAACTGTTTGGTGGTGAGTGAAAAGGCGTGCGTTCGTCCAGAAAAACGGGCAGCAGCAAGCTGGTGAAAAAGTGGAACAAGGAAGAGATCTTGCAGCAGGTGATTCAGCACGGTCAGATCTCCCGCGCCGACATTGCCAAACAGACGCAGCTGAGCCGCCCCTGCGTTTCCGCCCTGGTGGAGGAGATGATTCAGGATGGGCTGCTCAAGGAGGTGGGGATGGGCGACTCCCGTGGCGGCCGAAAGCCGATCCTGCTGGAGTACAACTACCAGGCGTACGCGATCGTCGGCGCAGTGTTTGAAGGCTCCGCGCTGGAGATGGCGGTGGCCGACCTGAAAGGCGAGTTTTTGGCCCGGTACCGCAAACGTCTGGCCCAGCCGGCCGACGGAGAACGGGTGATCGAGGATTTGGCGGCGGGACTGGACCGTCTGCTGGCGGAGAGCAGCTTGCCGCGCGACAGGCTGCTGGGCATCGGTGTCGGCCTGCCCGGGGTCACCCAGCGGGGCAGCGGTACGGTCAGCTTTGCTCCCAGCACGGGCTGGATGGGATCGCCGATCAGGCAGACCATCGAGGAACGGCTGGAGGTGCCGGTCATCATCGACAATGACGTCAACATGATGACCCTGGGCGAGAGCGTCCGCGGTGTCGGTGTCGGCTATTCCAACGTTGTCTACATCTACGTCGGCACGGGGATCGGCTCCGGCATCATCCTGGACGGCCAGTTATACCGGGGAAGCCGGGACGCAGCGGGCGAGATCGGTTACATGCTGATCGGCCCCGTACACAGCCGGCGCGACGGAGCGTACGGCGTGTTTGAGACGCATTACTCCGTCCCTGGCGTCAAAGCACAGGCGAAGGCCTTTCTCTCCGACCTTCAGGAAGGGTCGAGTATCATAGAGACGCTGATCGGTCAAGCTCGGCAGGACAACCAGGAGGCCGCGCGGTTGCTGGATGACGTATACCGACACTGGGCCTACGCGATGGCCAATATCGTCAGCGTGCTGAACCCGGAGCTGTTGATTCTGAGCGGAGAGATGGTTCATATCGACGAAAAAGGGGTGAAGCAGATTCGCGAGTGGCTGACGGAATGGGTGCCCGTTGTGCCCCGTATGGAAAAAGCGCGACTTGGTGAAGAGGCGGGGTTGATCGGGGCCGTTCACAGCGTTCTGGAAGCGTTTCCATCTACGAAATTGCTGGACAAATAGAGTGAAAAAAAGGGGGATTCGATTGTGAAAACGTCCAACAGCACATGGAAAAAATGGCTTCGCGGCGTGTTTGTCGGCTCGCTGGCCCTGACCGTCGCCGCTTGTTCCGGCGGAGGACAGGCGGACAGCGGTACAGGCGGCCAGTCCGGTGATCAGGCGCAGCCGGCAGCATCCGGCGAATCGCAAAAATTGGTCATTTACACCGCCCGGGACAAAAATATTTTTGAAATCGTCCTGCCCAAGTTTAAGGAAAAATATCCCAATATTGAAGTGGAAACATTTGAGATGGGGGCGCAGCAAATCCTGGAGCGGGTGCGTGCCGAAAAGGCCAATCCGCAGGCCGATTTCTGGTGGGGCGGCACACAGTCCGCGCTGAGCACGGCAGCGGACGAGGGGCTGTTGGAGCCGTACAAACCGACGTTTGCCGACAAGATTCCCGATCTGTACAAGGACCCGCAGGACCGCTGGTACGGCGAAATGCTGCTGCCCGAGGTGATCATGTACAACTCGCAGGCGCTGACGAAAGAAGAAGCGCCGCAGGACTGGGACGACCTGCTCGATCCCAAGTACAAGGATAAAATCGTGATCCGCAACGTCCTGCCGTCCGGCACGATGCGGACCATTTACGCGGCGATGATCTACCGTCAGGGGCCAGACACGCCGGAAAAAGGGTATGAATGGCTGAAAAAACTGGACGCCAACACCAAGGAGTACGCCCAGGACCCGACCCAGCTCTACCTGAAGCTGGACCGCCAGGAAGGCGTCATTTCCCTGTGGAACCTGCAGGACGTCCTGATTCAAAGCAAGCAGAACAACCATCCGTACGATTTTGTCTATCCGGAGAGCGGCGCGCCGATCCTCGTCGACGGGGTCGCGATCGTCAAAGGAGCCAAGAACATGGACGCAGCCAAAAAGTTCTACGAGTTCCTGTTCAGCCCGGAGATCGCCACGCAGTTGGCGAAAGAGCGCTACCAGTTCCCGTCACGCACCGACATCAGCAAGGACGAACTGCCTGACTTCATGAAAAACCTGGAGCTGAAACCGCTGGAGCTCGACTGGAATGTGATGGCGGAGAAAGAAAAAGAGTGGATGCAGTACTGGGACGAAAACATCAAGGGAAAAAGCAAGAAGTAAGCGGGTGAGGACAGCAGGACCAGACGGGAAGGGGGACCCCTTTCCGTCTGGCCGTGTCCGGTTCCGTCCGGCACAGGCGACTGCCGAAGCCGGGCAGCGCCCTGCCAATCTCGAGAGGGAGGACACCTGATGAGCAGCGTAACACTTGATCACGTCAGCAAACAGTTTGGCGACGCAAAAGGGGTCGAAGATGTTCACATTCACATCGAATCAGGCGAATTCTTCACCTTTTTGGGGCCAAGCGGCTGCGGCAAGACGACGACCCTGCGGATGATCGCCGGCTTTTACTATCCCACCAGGGGACGGATCTGCTTCGGCAGCCGGGATGTCACATCGCTGCCGCCCCACAAGCGAAACACGGGCATGGTGTTTCAAAACTACGCCCTGTTTCCGCACATGACCGTATTTGAGAACATCGCCTTTGGGCTCAAGGTTCGCAAGATTCCGAAAGCGGAAATGAAAGAACGGGTAGAGCGGGTGATGAAGCTCGTCCGTCTGGAAGGATACGGCGAACGCCGGATCGACCAGCTTTCCGGCGGACAGCAGCAGCGGGTGGCGCTGGCCCGCGCGCTCGTTATCGAGCCGCAGATTCTGCTTTTGGATGAACCGCTGTCCAACCTGGACGCCAAACTGCGCGAAGAAACCCGGTATGAAATCAAGCGGCTGCAGATGGAACTGGGCATTACCACCATTTACGTCACGCATGACCAGGCGGAGGCGATGTCCATGTCGGATCGGGTGATGGTGATGCAGGGCGGCGAAGTGCAGCAGGTGGGTACGCCGCACGAGATTTACCATCGGCCGGTAAACCGTTTCGTCGCGTCGTTCATCGGCGAAACCAATCTGTGGGAGGGGATCGTGGCAGGCATCGACGGTAACGAAGTACGGGTGCGGGTGGCTCCTGACCTCGTGCTGACCGGATATGCGCACAACGTGTCGCCGCAGGTGCGGCTCGTGCCGGGCGAGACAGTCGTGCTGTCGATTCGGCCGGAAACGGTGCAGGAAAGCACGGGAGCGGACGGTGAGAACGTGGTGTCGGGCACTGTTGTGCTTGCCGAGTTTACGGGTGCGTGCGTCAACTACGTGACCAGCGTCGGCCCTCATCAGCTCCGCAGCATGTCCATCAGCCAGGGACGGCCGCTGAAACAGCGCGGAGAGACCATCTCCCTGCACATTCCGAAAGCGAGCATCTACTTTGCGGGATAAGGAGGAGGAGCTTGTGAAAGCAGAACTGCAGCCAGCCGCGACACCGTCCAAACGGATCTCCTTCACTGCTTCGCCGTCCTTTGTCTACGTGCTGGTTTCGCCGCTGTTCCTGATCCTTTTGGCCTACGTCATCTATCCGCTGTTTGAAACATTTGCCACCAGCGTCAACGTGGACGGGCAGTTTACGTGGAAAAACTACGCCCGTTTCTTCAGCCTGGAGCACACGGCCAATCTGGAAGCGCTTTGGAACAGCGTATACATATCCGTGTTGAGTGTCATTACCTGCGGCATTGTTGGCGTGACGATGGCCTTTTTGCTGGAGCGCTACGAGTTCCCGGGGCGGAAAATCCTCTCCGTGCTCGCCCTGGTGCCGATGGCGCTGCCGCCGCTCATCGGCGTGCTGTCGTTTACGTTTTTGTACGGGGAAAGCGGCATATTCCCCCGATTGTTCAAGGAACTGTTCGGGCTGGAACAGGTGCCGTTTTCGCTGAAAGGAATATGGGGCGTCGTTGTGGTCCACACCTTTACCATGTACACCTATTTTTTCATGACGGCATCGGCGGCGATCAAAGGTCTTGACCCGTCGCTGGAAGAGGCGGCGGCTAGCCTGGGCGCCAACCGCTTTACCGTCTGGCGGCGGGTGATTTTGCCGATGCTCACGCCAGCCATGGTGGCGTCGTCGCTGCTGGTGTTCATGATCTCCATGGCGTCCTACACGGCGCCGCTGATCTTCGGCATCGACCGGACGATGACGATGCAGATTTACCTGTCCCGGACCAACGGCGATCTGGACATGGCCGCCACCCAGTCGACCGTCCTGTCCGTCGTCTCCATTGCCTTTTTGCTGCTGATGCGCTGGTACCAAGGGGTGCGCAACTACCAGAACATGAGCAAGGGCATCAGCGTACACCGCACCGAGGTGAAAAGCAAAGCGGGCCGCTATGTCTGCATAGTGCTGGCCTTCATCGGCATCGTCATCCTGATGCTGCCGATCCTCGTGCTGGTGTTGATCTCGTTCTCGGTGGACGGCACCTGGACGGTGCAGATTCTGCCGCCGCAGTACACGCTGGACCACTACATCGACCTGTTTACGGACAGCAAGACCTGGCGGCCGATTGCCAACAGCCTGGAGCTGAGTGCGATCGCCACCGTCGGCATCGTCCTGTTCGGGGTGGCGGCGGCGTACGCGATGGTGCGGCTGCGCTTTCGCGGCAAAACGCTGCTCGACGTGCTGATCATGCTGCCGTGGGCGCTTCCCGGCACTGTTGTCGCCGTCAACCTGATCGCCGCGTTCAGTGAGCCGACCGTATTCAGCTTTGGCCAGGTGCTCATCGGCACGTTCTGGATCATCCCGCTCGCCTATTTCGTCCGCCATCTGCCGCTGGTGTTCCGCTCCACATCGGCCACGCTGATGCAGATGGACCCGTCGGTGGAGGAAGCGGCGCGCAATCTGGGGGCATCGTGGTGGTACAGCTTCCGCCGCGTCGTTTTCCCGATGGCATTTGGCGGGATTTTGGCCGGCACGCTGTTGGCGTTCGTTCAGTGTATCGGCGAGTTCGTCGCCTCCATCCTGATCTTTACGCCGCGGACGATGCCGCTGTCAGTGGCCATTTTCCAGCGCATGTACACGTTTGAATTCGGCACCGCGTGCGCATACGGCGTGCTGCAGATTGTGGTCATCATCATCGTCCTGTTCATCTCCAGAAAACTGGCTGGCGACAAGGCGGGCACTGCGGTGTAGGCAGGTTTGCGTTCGATTTAGCGTCCCGAAACCAGACGGCAGCGTCTGTGCATGTCCGTTTCAGCTACCTCAGGTCAATCCATGGCGACAGCAGGAACAGGCTCCATGGACGGCCATGATTGATGCATACATCAATCCCAATAAGGAAAAGGAGGAGCGTTCATTGAGAAAGGGGACATTTGCCAAGCTGTTTTCCGTCGTATCAGCCGTGGCCCTGGCAGGCACTCTGGTATGGCCGATGGCGCCCCGGACCGCCCATGCTGACCGGGGAGTGGTCGACTTGTACAAAGCGATCAAGCCGTTGACTACCATCGCCAGCGCCATGAACACGGGGGCTCACCCGGATGACGAGCACAGCGCGATGCTCGCGTACCTGTCGCTCGGCAAGGGTGTGGACACGTACAGCATCATCGCCAACCGCGGCGAAGGGGGCCAAAACGAAATCGGCAGCGAGCTGGGCAACGCACTGGGCATTATCCGTACTCGTGAATTGCAGGAAGCGTCCAAGGTCACCAACGTCACGCTGGACATCCTCAGCGAATCGATCAACGACCCCATTTACGACTTTGGCTTTTCCAAGAGCCCGGATGAGACACTGTCCAAATGGGGAGAACAGGTCGTCTACGAACGGCTGATTCGCAAGATTCGCGAACTGCGGCCGGACGTGCTCATCCCCGCGTTTTTGAACGTACCCTCCACGCACGGACATCACCGCGCCATCAACGTGATCACGGTAAAAGCGTTCAAGGACGCCGCCGACCCGTCCGTGTTTCCGGAGCATCTGAAAAACGGGCTGCGCCCCTGGCAGCCCAAAAAGCTGTACGTGCCGGCGGATGAGAAAGACTACACGGTTCGCGTGCCGATCGGCGAGTACGACGAGGTGTACGGCGCGTCTTACCAGCAGTTGGGCGAGGAATCCCGCTTCATGCACAAGAGCCAGGGGATGGGGCGCCACTACGACGAAGGGCCCAGCTTCAACTACTACAAGCTGGAGCAGTCGACGGTTCCGTCCAAAGCCCGGGAATCGGACTTTTTCGAAGGCATCGCCTACACCTTTGACGACCTGGCCCGGGAAGTGGCCGGCAAGCCGGGCGGGGAAAAGCTGGCCAGGGAGCTTCGCACCCTGCAAAAAGACGCCGACGACGTGATCGCCGCCTACCCGCGCTTTGCCGACGTGGCCAGGGAAGTGCACGACATGCTGTCGGACGTGCAGAGGGCGCTGACCGTCGTGCAGGAAGCCAAACTGGACGAAGCGACCAGGGCAGACCTGACCCACCGTCTGAAGGTAAAGGAACGACAGCTGTACACGGCGAGTGCGGAGGCGCTGTCACTGGTGGCCAAAGTAAGGCCGGAGACAGGCGAACTGGTCGCCGGTCAGACTGCCACCGTAAAAGTGACGGCGTACAACGGCGGACAGGTGCCGCTGAAAGACGTCAGCCTGAAGCTGAATGTGCCGGAAGGATGGCGGGCCAAGCCGTTGGGGGCGACCAGCTTCGGCCAGGTGGGGTACAACCAGACCGTCACGGCCGCGTACGAAGTGGAGGTGCCGAAAGACGCCCCGCTGTTCCAGCCGTATCTGCCGCCGTCCATCACTGCGGACGTATCGTACAAGGCGTTCGGCTCCACCGCGGTCAGCCGCGTCGTTCCGTCTGACGCTGTCGCCGTCCTGCCGCCGTTCTCGCTGTCGCTCGACCCGGGCGCAGCTGTTCTGAACACGTTGAAGCCGCAAGAGCCGATTTCGGTGAAGGTGACGGTAAAGAACTACCAGCCGGGTGCGGCGGAAGCGGACATCTCGCTGGACGTTCCGGCAGGCTGGACGGTAGAACCGAAGGCAAGTCCGCTGGCGTTTGCCGCCAAAGGGGAGACCAAGTCGGTCGCGTTTACGGTAAAGCCGTCCGCCGCCGTCAAATCGGGCACGTACACGGTAACGGCCGTGGCGCGCGCGGGGGCAAAAGAAAGCCGCCATGGCGCCCAGGTGATCCGCTATCCGCACATCGGCACCACGTATTACGTCCAACCGGCGGAGCTGATGATCCAGGCGTTTGACCTGAAAGTGCCGGAGGGGTTGAAAGTAGGATACGTCTCCAGCGGTTTTGACAACATCGACGAGTACCTGAAACAGGTCGGCGTCAACGTCACCCTCCTCAGCGCCAAGGACATCGAGTCTGGCGACCTCAGCCAGTACGACACGATTGTGCTGGGCATCCGGGCGTACGGGTTCCGTCCCGAACTGATTTCGAGCAATGCCCGCCTGTTGAAGTACGTGGAAAACGGCGGCAACCTGGTGGTGCAGTACCACAAGCCGGAAGACAACTGGAAGCCGGAGTTGGCGCCGTACCCGATCACGATCGGCACGCCGCTGATTGAATGGCGCGTCACCGATGAAAACTCGAAAGTTACCATGCTTGCGCCGGATCATCCCATTTTCAACACACCCAACAAGATTACGGAGGAAGACTGGAACAACTGGATTCAGGACCGTTCCGCCTACAACCCGTCGCAGTGGGGCAAAGAGTACGTGGAGCTGATTGCAAACGGCGATCCGGGCGAGAAGGAGTTTACCGGCACATTCCTGACCGCAAAATACGGCAAGGGGACGTACACCTACAGTTCGCTCGTCTGGTACCGTGAAATCCCCGCCCTGGTGCCGGGAGCCATCCGCATGTTCGTCAACATGGTCAGTTTGAAGCAATAAGGCAGGAAAACGGGACGGGAGAGACGGCCGCAGTCGGCCGTCTTCCCCGCTTTTCCCGGCTCCCCGGCAGTGGGGAACCGCGAAAAAACAGAAAAGGAAACGGCAGGGAAGGAGAACCGTCAATGGACTACAAAGAGCGGATATTTCAACGGGAAGGAGCCCGGTTCCCCGGAAAGACGTACGCGGAGGCCGTGCTGGAACCGGCTTTTTCGGAAGCGAAAACCCATCTGCTGACGCCGATGATGGCGATCAACAAGGCGCATCTGATCATGCTGCGCGAACAGAAGCTGATCACGGAGGACGAAGCGAAGGCGATTGCCCGCGCCCTCACTGCCATCGACCTGGACGGGCTGCGCCGCTCAGCCTATACCGGACAGTTTGAAGATTTGTTCTTTCAGGTAGAGAGCCGTCTTTTGGAACTGGCCGGGGACGTGGCCGGCAATCTGCACCTGGCCCGCAGCCGCAACGACATGGGCGTCACCATCTACCGCATGGTGCTGCGCGAGAAGCTGCTGGCCACGCTGGCTTCGGCACTCTCTCTGAAAGAGCATTTGCTCCTGTTTGCGCAAGAACACACCGAGACGGTGATGATCGGCTACACCCACACCCAGCAGGCGCAGCCGACGACGATGGCCCACTACATCACGGCCGTGGCTGACTCGCTGTCGCGGGACATCCGCCGCCTGATCAGCGCCTACCGCACCTGCAACCGCAGTCCCATGGGAGCGGCGGCGCTGACCACCTCAGGTTTTCCCATCAGCCGGGAGCGAATGCGGCAGCTGCTCGCCTTTGACGAATTGGTGGAGAATTCCTACGACGCGATCGGCGGGGCGGACTACCTGGGCGAAACGGCGGCCGCCGTGCAGGTGGCGGCAATCAACCTGGGGCGGACGGTGCAGGATATGCTGCAGTGGTGCACGCAGGAGTTTGACGTGCTGAAAGTGGCTGACCCGTATGTTCAGATCAGCTCGATCATGCCGCAGAAGCGCAATCCTGTCTCGTTTGAACACATGCGCTCCATGCTATCGTCCAGCGCGGGCAACGCCGCCGTCGTCTTGACGATGATGCACAATACGCCGTTTGGCGACATCGTTGACACGGAGGACGACATGCAGCCGTACGCCTGGCGCAGCCTGTCCGTCCTGGAGCAGATGTACCGCCTGATGGCCTGTGTGGTCGGCACGATGGACGTAAACAAGGAGGGGCTGCTGGAACGGACCAAAGGCAGTTTCGCCACGGTGACGGAACTGGCCGACACGCTGGTGCGCATCGACCGTCTGTCCTTCCGCACGGCGCACCACATCGTCAGCCGCGTGGTGAAGGAGGCGGCGGCCCAAGGGCTGCGGGCGGACCAAATCAGCCTCGAGCTGGTCAATCAGGCCGCTTTGGCTGTCATTGGACGGACGCTGACGATTACGGACGAGCAGCTTCGTCAGGCGCTCGATCCGGTATATTTCGTCGCCGTTCGCAAGCTGCCCGGCGGACCCAATGCGGACGAGATGAAGCGGATGATCGGCGAACGAAAGCAGTCGCTGCAGGCAGAAATGGCCTGGCTGAAGCAGGCCCGCGAGGCGTGCGACCAGGCGATGCGCTATTTGGATCAGGTCATGGCCGAATGGAGTGAACGGAAATGACAGCGGTACACATTCCCCTGCTGGCCGTGGACGGCGGCGGCACGAAATGCCTCGCTGTTCTGACAGACCGGTCCAAGCGGACGTTGGGCGCGGGACGGGCCGGTTCCTGCAACTACCAGGGGATTGGCAGGGAAGCGGCCGCGCGGGAACTGGCGGCCGCAATCAGTCAGGCGCTGAATGAGGCGGCGGGGCGGCTGCCGACAGCCGATCCCCACGACAGCATGAGCCGTACAGCATGGGAGATTGAGTGCGCCGTATTTGGCCTGGCTGGATTGGATACAGAGCACGACCGGCAGGTGATCACGGGCATGGTCCGCGACGTCCTGAAGATGCTGCGGATTCGCGTCCGCCACCTGATCGTGGAAAATGACGGCTTTGCCGCCCTGCTGGGAGCGACCAACGGAGAGCCGGGCATTCTCGTGATCGCCGGGACCGGCTCGATCGCGTTTGGGGTGAACCGGGCGGGCGAGACGGCGCGCGCAGGCGGATGGGGTCACCGCGTCGGCGACGAGGGCAGCGGGTACTGGATCGGCAAACAAGCGATCATGGCTGTATTGAAAGCGGCGGACGGCCGCGGTGAGCCGACGCTGCTGGAAAGCCTGCTGCTGCCGCATCTGGGGCTCGATCGGGTGGAGGAACTGTTTAACTGGACGTACGGCCCGGACTACTCCGTGGAAAAGGTGGGCGAACTGTCGCCGTTCGTCAGCCAGGCGGCCGACTCGCAGGATCGGGTGGCCGCGTCAATTCTCAAGGCCGCCGGTGAAGAGCTGTTTCTCGCTGCCCGCGCCGTCATCGAGCGGCTGAGGATGAGAGAGGAGCCGTTCAAAATGATCCTCCAGGGAGGCGTGCTGCAAAACGACGAGCGCGTCCGCCGCATCGTCATCGAGCACGCCCGCCGCTACACGCCGCAGGTGACCATCGACAAGGCGCAAAACGATCCGATCTTCGGCGTGATAGCCAAAGGACTGGCCTATCTGGAAAAACAGGCCGGCGAGAGCGAGGTGTGATGATGAAACGACTGATGTTTGTCTTTCCCCATCCTGACGATGAATCGTTTGCCTGCGGCGGGACGCTGGCCAAATGCAGCGATGCCGGACAGGAGACCTGCCTGATTTGCGTCACGTCCGGCTGTAAGGGACGTTCCGGCCCGTTTGCGTTCGACAGCCGGGAAGCGCTGGCCCGTCACCGCGAACAGGAGCTGCACAATGCGGCGCACATCCTCGGCATTACGCGGCTGGAGCTGTACCGCTACCCAGACGGCGGGTTGGCCGAAGTGGATCCCTGCGAACTGGCCGGACGGCTGGCGTCCGCCATCGTGGAATGGAAGCCGCACGTGGTGGTCACGTTTCCCCCCGACGGAGTGACGGGCCATCCCGACCATATCGCCGTATGCCGCGCGACGGGCATGGCGGTGGAACAGGCGGAGCAGGTGCTGCCGACGGATGAGTGGCCTGATTTCTACTTCGTCTCCATCCCGCACTACTACGACCATTGTCCGGACAAAGGACCTGCTCCCGCCGTGCCGATCACCGGCAAGGTGGACATCACCCGCTACCGCGACCGCAAGGGGGAGGCGCTCCGGGCCCACCAAAGCCAGGTCTACTCCGTCAACCGCGCCTACCCCGGGGTCATGGAGGGAGACAACGGGGTGATTGGTTGCTACGAGTATTACACGCTTGTCCGTTCCGGCGGCCAACCCGTGAAACCGGTCGCGCCCAAGAACGGGATTCCGGTGATGGAGTTGTAGCATTTTCGGGACCGCATACCAGACTGAGGTGAGCCAATGGGTGCCGTGCTGGAGATCACCCTTTATACAAGAAAGGGTATCGACTTTTCAGAATGCAGCAAGTTGCTTCACAAAAACAATATCACGTGCGACATTGTCGAGATCGAAGTCATTGAGGATTGGGAATATCGCAATCAACAATGCTTGCCTCCAGATACCGACCTTGCCCTGCTGCATGAGTATATCGAGCAGGGAAAGATTTGCCTTGTTCGCTGCATGGTAAATCAATCGATACATGGAGGGTGCTACGTACAAAAGAACAACGACATCTACGAGCTCTCTGCATGGTTTGATGTGGACAGATATCCGGCTTTGGATGTAGATGATGTGTCGGCGAAAAATCGCTGGTTTTATGAACGACTGACCGGAGAAATTGGCAGTCTGGTAGAAACCAAAGACTTTGTGATAGGCGGAATTGGCGTCGAGACAATCATCACCTATACGGTGAACGTTAAGAGAATGATCGAGAACAGTCACAACGTGAACCGCTGGCTGTTGCCAGTCTCTTTTGACGAACCAATCATCGGTTATCGAGCAGAGAAAACATCTAATTTGATCGTGCTGGATAAAGCAGAGTAAATCAAATTCCAGTTTCATCCTGTCAAAAGACGTGGTACCCTGATGAAAAGGGACTGCGTCTTTTTTTGGCAAGCCGGCGGAACAGGCGGAGCCGAGGGGGAGAACGCCTCGGCGTCCGTCCGTTCCCGGCTGGCGGTACAGTGGGGGAGCGGCTCTCTCCCCATGGAAGCGCCATCATGAAAAGGAGGGCGGCGAGTGAACAGCAAGGAACCGACCCGTAACCATTTTCTGTCTGTTGCCGAAATTGCCGACGCGCTGGGGCAGCGCCAGCCCGGCATCATGGGAGAGAAGCACCTGGGCCGCTTCAGCGTGCTGGTGCCGCTGGTGGAGCGGGATGACGGAACGTTGGCGGTGCTGTTTGAAAAGCGGGCGCGCACGATGCGGCGGCAGGCCGGAGAAATCTGTTTTCCGGGAGGGCGGGCCGAAGAGGGAGACGCCTCCCCGTGGGAGACGGCCCGGCGTGAGACGAGCGAAGAGCTGGGGCTGGCCGCTGAACGCATCCGCCAAGTGGGGACGCTGGATACGGTGGTGACGCCGTTTGCCTGTATCTACCCGTTTGTCGGGCAGATCGACTCGCTTGCAGACATGTCGCCCAACCCGGCCGAAGTGGAAGAGGTGTTTTGCGTGCCGCTGCAAACGCTTGTTGCCACCCGGCCGGAAGTGTATCCGGTGAAGATGAAGGTGGAGCCGGGAGCGGACTATCCCTATCACCTGATACCGGGCGGCGAGCGGTATCCGTGGCGGACCGGCACCGTCCACCACTTGTTTTATCGGGTGGAGGGGCGCGTGATCTGGGGGCTGACCGCACGGATTCTGGCACATTTTCTGGAACTTGTGGGTCCTGACGGCGAAGGACAAGCCGAACGCTGATTCCGATTGCGAAAGGAGCGTATCATGCATGTGGCCAACAAACGAGGCAACCAAACGACTGCAGGTGCAGTGGCCGATCATCCAGGCCCCGATGGCCGGCGGGGCGACGACACCTGAGCTGGTCGCCGCTGTTTCAAATGCGGGCGGGCTGGGCTCGCTGGGGGCGGGGTACATGAGCGGTGAGCAGATCCGCAGTGCGGTTCGCGCCATCCGTCAATTGACCGACAAACCGTTTGCGGTCAACCTGTTCATCCCGGAGGAGGTCAGCGGCGATACGCGTCCGGGCGAAAACGTCCGGCGGCTGATGAACGAAGCGCGGCGGCGGCTGGGCATCCCCGAAGACCCGGACGTCGGCCGGTTTGCCGAACCGTTTGAAGAGCAGATGGCGGCGGTGCTGGAGGAAGAGGTGCCAGTGTTCAGCTTCACGTTTGGCCTCCTCGAGCAGCGCTGGATGGCGGAGCTGAAGCGGCGAGGGGTCACGGTGATCGGCACCGCCACCACGGTACGCGAAGGCGTGGCGCTGGAGGCGAGCGGCGTCGACCTGGTGGTCGCGCAGGGCAGCGAGGCAGGCGGGCATCGCGGCTCGTTTTTGCCCGATTCCCCCGACAACCTGATCGGCTTGATGGCCCTGGTGCCGCAGTTGGCGGACAGGCTGAATATCCCGGTCATTGCCGCCGGCGGCATCATGGACGGGCGGGGGATCGCTGCCGCGTTGGCACTGGGGGCAGAGGCTGTACAGGTGGGCACGGCGTTTCTGGTCTGCACGGAGAGCGGCGCCCATCCGCTGCACAAACAGGCGATCCTGGAGGCAGGCGATGACCAGACGGCGCTGACGATCGCGTTTTCCGGCAAGCCGGCGCGGGGCGTCTGCAACCGGTTCATGCGCGAGATTGCCCCGTACCGGGATGAAGTGCCGCCCTATCCGGTGCAAAACGCCTTGACCCGCGACATCCGGCAGGCCGCGGCGAAACAGCGCGAGCGCGACTACCTGTCGATGTGGGCTGGCCAGGGGAGCGGTCTCTCCCGCCAGATGGACGCGGGGACGCTGATGCGCCGTCTGGTTGAGGAAACGGAACAGGCGATGGCACGTTTCGCCGGCCGGACGTAAATGGCATCACGGCCGGGATCGCGGCCGTCGAAGGCTCCCGCACGTCCCCCGCGCGGCGGTGAGCAGCATACGGACAGATGAGATGAAATCATTCATGCGGGAGAAGGGAGGATGGCACACCTTGGGCATGCTGCGCATCGTTCTGTTTGTGCTGTCGTCGCTTTTGCTCCTGTCATGCTCCAATTCCGAGCGGACGCAGCCGGGCATGCTGCACATCGAACCTGTCGATTTGTTCGCCGGAGATGCCCAAAAATTCAAACCGTTCCTGGGAGACATGTCAGGGGCCGTCAAAGTGTCCTACGAAGGAAAGAAAGAGACGATCCGGGCTGTGGTTGAGGTGTGGGAAAACGGCGTCAAAACGGACATTGGGCAGGCGTTTGACACAATGACCCGCGCGTCAACCAATAACAGGCATTACGACGGCCAGTTTCTCATCTCCGTACGAGAGTCGGACGCCAACAACGAAGCCAGCACGCGATACGTGGTCACTTCCGCTTTTGCCGACGACAGCGAACAGTCCAGCGTCCGGACGGAACTGGACGCCGGGCGTAAACATATGGCAAGAGGGCTGATTCAACTTCACGACAGTGTACAGGTTTCGGAAGGGGAACAAGTAGCCGTCTGGGGCATGCAGGCGACGGATGAAAACGCCATGCACGTGATGGATTTCTCCCCCGAGCGGCTAAAACTGGCAAAGTGGGCGTTGATTGTCAAGCTGTCGGCCGTCAATGGCACCGAGGTTGAAAAATAGAACGTAATGCTGTTCGCCAGAGTGCTGACGGAACCACGTCGGGAACCTCGCCTCTATCGGCGCATTATGTGTTCGGCTGGCGGGGTGATTGCGATACAATAGAGGGGGAACGAGCATGAACGAAATTCGTGTCAGAGCCCTGGTCGAGTCGGACCGGCTGTGGCTGGGCGGCTTTCTCCGTGAGCATTGGGGCAGCTCAAACATGGTGTACGGCCACGGACTGCAGGTGTTTGCCTGTGACGAGCTGCCCGGATTTGCCGCTTTCTGCGGCGAGGAGCTTGTCGGGCTGGTGACCTACGCTGTCGCCGACGGCCAGCTGCAGGTGGTCTCGCTGGACAGCGTGAGGGAAGGCATCGGCGTCGGCACCTCCTTGATGCTGGCGGTGGAACGGGTGGCGCGCGACAGCGGAATGGATCGCGTTTGGCTGTTGACGACCAACGACAATCTGAATGCCCTGCGCTTTTACCAAAAGCGGGGGTACGTGCTGGTCGCCGTCCACCGCAATGCTGTGGAGCAGGCGCGTCGGCTCAAGCCGCAAATCCCGACCGTTGGCAGTGACGGCATCCCGCTGCGCGACGAGATTGAGCTGGAAAAGCGGCTATCGCCGTAGCCGCGCGGCATCGCTTGAGAGCGCCGGCAGGCACCTGCGGCCATCATCCGACCGGGCGGCTGCACACGATGAAGCAAAACAGCTGATGGAGGGATGGAGGATGAAGCAAGCATTTGCCCTGCGGGGAACGGTGGTCACAGGCGGCACGTGCGTGGCTGACGGCCTGGTCGTCGTGGACGGCGGCACAATCGCCTACGCGGGAACGTCAGCCGGGTACGCCGGACCGCTGCCGGAACGGGTGGAGACGGTGAAGGACGGCTGGATTTGTCCGGGGTTCGTCGACATACACATGCACGGCATCGCCGGCTGCGACACGATGGACGGCACGCCGGAGTCGCTTATGACGATCTCCCGGGCGCTGGCCCGATTCGGCGTCACGTCGTTTTTGGCGACGACGATGACAGCCTCTTACGCGGAGTTGGAAAAGGCGATCCGCAACATCGCCGCGGTCAGCCGAGCCGGGACGGAGGGAGCGGCTGTCGCGGGCATTCACCTGGAAGGGCCGTGGATCAATCCGCGCTACAAAGGGGCGCAAAACGAGGCCCACATCGTCGCACCCAAATTGGCGGAGGTGCGCCGGCTGTACGAGCTGGCAGGCGGACTGCTGAAGGTGGTGACGATCGCGCCGGAGCAGCCGGAAGCGCTGGAAGCGATCCGCTGGCTGAAGGAGCAGGGGGTCATCGTCTCCGCCGGGCATACCGGGGCCACGTTTGCCCAGGCACAGCATGCGGTGGAGTGCGGCGTGCAGCACTTTACCCACTGCTTCAACGCCATGACGGGACTGCACCACCGCGAGCCGGGGGTGGTCGGTGCGGCGATGGTGCACGAACAGTTGAGCACCGAGCTGATCGCCGACGGAGAGCATGTGCACCCGGCCGTGATGCGCATTTTGTATCGGCTGAAGTCGTTTGGGCGCCTGGCCCTGGTCAGCGATTCGATGCGGGCGGCGGCGCTCGGCGACGGCGTGTACGACCTGGGCGGCCAGGAAGTGCACGTGCGGGGAACGCAGGCCAAACTGGCGGACGGCACGCTGGCCGGCAGCATTTTGACACTCAACCGGGCGGTGCAGAACATGGTGACCCTGTGCGGCGTGCCGCTGCCGGAAGCGGTCGCCATGGCGTCCCAGACACCGGCGGAGATCGTGGGCCTGGGCGGGCAAAAAGGGCGCCTGGAGGCGGGGTACGACGCGGATATTACCGTGCTGAACCTGTCGTACGGAGTGGAGGCCACCTATGTAATGGGCAGACAGGTGTACCGCGCACAGGCGTGATCAATGGCACAAAAGACTGTCCCGTGGGGGATGGCACCGTCCAGCGGGGATGCCGTCTGACACAGCATGAGCATCATCTGCTGCTGCATCGGCGCAGCAGATCCGAATCGCGAATAAAGGAATGGCAGGCAAAAGGGGGAGGGTGGTCTCGTGAAGTACGCGGTCGTATGTGCCGGGCTATGGCTGGCCTGTTTGGCGGCCGGACTGTATTTCGGCTATTGGAACACGTTTGCCGTCGTCGGCGGAGCGGTGTGGCTGTTCAGCGCGGTCTGTTCGGGAGCGCTGCTGAGCGGCGACCGCATTCGCGCCAACTACGCGACGGAAACGGCGGAGGATCGCAAGCAGCGGCAGAAATGGGCGGGACGCTTGTTTCTGTTCGGCCTCCCTTTTGTCGTGACGGCCATTTTCCTGTTATGGTCTACACGCTGAGCGAAGCAGCACGAGTCTGCTTCGCTCTTTTTTCATGCCAAGTCGCGGCGCCCATCAGCGATTCGAGCGCGTCACGGAATCATCCACGACAGGACGTTGGATTGCAGGAACGTGATCAGGCCGACCAGCACCACCAGGATGATGCTGTGCTTCAGCGTAAAGCGGACGAGGTCGGCTTCCTTGCCGGCCAATCCGACGGCGGCGCAGGCGACTGCAATCGATTGCGGCGAGATCATCTTTCCGGTGACACCCCCGCTGGTGTTGGCGGCAATCGCCAGGACGGGATCAACCCCCAACTGCGTGGCCGTCACTTTTTGCAAATGTCCGAACAGCAGGTTGGACGACGTGTCGGAACCGGTGATAAACACGCCGAGCCACCCGAGGAACGGCGCAAAGAATGGAAACAGCACGCCGGTTGAAGCCAGCAGGGTCCCCAGTGTCGTGCTCATGCCGGACGCATTGGTCACGTAGGCAAACGCGACAACCGAGGCGATGGTCACGATCGGGAAGCGAAGTTCGTGCAGCGTTTCGGCAAAAGTGGAACACCAATCTTTCCAGGATATCCTGACGATGAACTTGGTCACGACAGCGGCGACCAGGATCGATGTGCCGGCAGCAGCCAGCAGTTCCAGCTTGAACACGGCGGCCATCGGGTTGCCGGCGGTGTCGATAATCAGCTTGTGCAGGCCGGGGACTTCCGGCGTAAAGGTAAGCAGCTTCCCGAGCGGATTAAGCAGGTTCAGCAGGGGATTGCTCCCCTCGTATGTGCCGAGCAGGGCCTTTTTGACAGGGGGGAGTCCCCAGAGAAAGATGAAGACGGTAAGCATGACAAACGGCGACCACGCCTTGACTACCTGCAAAGAGGAATGCTTTGGGCCGGCGTGCCCTGCTGAAGCGGCAGCGGCCGCCAGTTCAAAGGAGGCCTGCTCGGCGGAAAAGCGAAACACCTGCTTGGGCTTCCAGACTTTCAGAAAGAGCGCCAGCGCCACGATGGAGACGAGCGCGGACAGGATGTCGGGCAGTTCCGGTCCCAGGAAGTTGGACGTGAGGTACTGGGTAAGCGCAAACGAGACGCCGGAGACGAGAATCGCCGGCAGGACCTCCACCGCTTTTTTTACCCCTGCCATGATGACGATCAGGTAAAACGGCACGAAGGCGGAGAGAAACGGAAGCTGCCGCCCGACCATCTTGGAAATCTCCATCGCGGGCACCCCTGTCGGCCCCTCCACGGCGAGGATGGGAATGCCGATCGCGCCAAATGCGACGGGTGCAGTGTTGGCAATCAGACAGAGGCCGGCGGCGTAAAGCGGGTGAAAGCCCAGACCGACCAGCAGTGCGGCCGTGATAGCCACCGGAGCGCCAAAGCCGGCCGCCCCCTCCAGAAACGCGCCAAATGAAAAAGCGATCAGCAGCACCTGCAATCGACGGTCTTCGGTAATCGACACGACAGAGGCGCGGATCAAATCAAACTGGCCCGTCTTCACCGTCAGCTTGTACAAAAACACGGCACAGATGATGATCCAGCCAATCGGCAGCAGGCCGTAAACAGCTCCCTGAACCGACGACATGACCGCCATCCGGACCGGCATGCCGTAGACCAATACAGCGACGAGCACGGCCAGGAGCAGCGTGGTGATTCCGGCCACGTGCCCTTTCATGCGCTTGATCGCCAAGGCCCAGAAGAAGTACAGAATCGGGACGAGTGCCGCCAGGGCCGAGAGTACGATACTCCCATTGAGGGGAGCGACTGTTTGTGTCCACGTCATGGAAAAACACCCCGTTTCTACATGAGTTCAAAGCAGGAAGCACGACAAAGTAATAAGGTCACCTGATGAATTGGTGGTTGAGAGTCCGTTCCGTCACGAGCGTACTGTATGCGAATCAAAGAAAGCGTTTGCAAAAACAGTAAGGCAAATGTCCGGCAGCGCCCTCCTTTCCGGTGGACATGAACGAGAGTCATTCGTCATGTAGTAAGGTCATCTGATGAATTTTTGGTGAATGATTACCTCGATTATAAAAAGCAGGAAAAAAAGATTCAAGAAAAATTTTGAATCTTTTGATCGGTCGGCGCTGCAAAAAAACGGCACGAGCCCCCGCCCGTCCTAAAAAGGCGGAGCCGAGGGCTCGCTGCTCATTTGTTTTCCTTGGTCAGGGGCAGTTCGGATCGCTGCAGGTGTTTGGCCATCAGCTCCATCCCCCGTTTGGCGTCACGATTTTTGATCGCTTCCACCAGCTGTTTGTGCTCCTCGTACAGTTTCATGGCCGACTCGGTATGCAGCCACAGCTTTCGTATGTCCTGCATCGTGCGAAACAGGGAAGAGGCGAAGTTCTCGATCAGCGATTGCAGGATCGGGTTCTGCGTGCTGCGGGCGATGGCCAGGTGGAAGTTGACGTCGTAGAGGTGGCTGATCTCTTCGTTGCCCAGCGCTTCTTTCATCTGCTTGAGAATCCGCTCCAGCTCTTCGATGTTTTCGTCCGTGCGGTTGTATGCGGCCAGTTCCACACAACCGATCTCCAGAATCTTGCGCACCTGCATGATCTGCAGCAGTTCCACCTGCGGGTTGTTCAACTGCAGCATGGTTTCCGCTGATTGGAACGGGGCGCTTTTGACAAACGTCCCGCCGCCCTGCCGCGACTCGATCAGCCCCAGGGCCTTGAGGTGGCTCAACGCCTCACGGATGGTGGACCGGCTGACGTGATACTGCTTGGCCAGATTTTCTATCGTATCCAGTTTGTCACCAGGCTTGAGCAGGCCGGATTCAATGATTCGCTGCAACTCTTCGGCGATAATTTCATAGCTTTTTTTATGCAGAAACATCCGGTTACCTCCATGGCAGTGATAATTCCACTCTACACTTTTTTCCTGAATTATGATAGTCTGGTGTAAATTCATCAGATAACCTGACATATTTTTGGTCAGGCATACCCAAGCGACGAACTGGAGGAGAAGCATGGATGAACGTCTCGCTCTTTGTCACCTGTTTGTCTGATGCCGTCTATCCCCGCGTGGGAGAAGCGGTGGCCCGCCTGTGCGCCAGGTACGGCATCCGGCTCCGCTTTCCCGACGGGCAGACCTGCTGCGGCCAACCCGCGTTCAACAGCGGGTACTGGGATGCGGCCCGAGACGCGGCCAAGACCATCATCGACGCGTTTGCTGAAAGCGATTTCGTGATTGCCCCGTCCGGCTCCTGTGTGGGAATGATTCACCATCACTATCCCGCGCTGTTTCAAGACGACCCGGTCTATTTGCAAAAGGCGGAATCGCTGATCGAAAAGACCTATGAATTTTCGCAGTTTTTCGTCAATGTTTTGGGGGTGACCGATCTGGAGGCGACCTTTCCGCACACGGTCACGTATCATCCGTCCTGTCATGCCAGCCGGCTGCTCGGCGTCAAGGACGAACCGCTGTCCCTCTTGTCCAATGTAGCCGGGCTTCGACTCGTTCCGCTGCCCTATGCCGAAGACTGCTGCGGATTCGGCGGGACGTTTTCGGTCAAGCTCCCCGACATTTCTCTGGCGATGGCGGCGGACAAAGCGGAGCACGTGCTGGAGACGGAGGCGGAGGTCCTGGTCGGAACGGACATGGGCTGCCTGATGAACATCGGGGGCCGCTTGATGCACGAAGGCAAACAGGTGCGGGTGATGCACCTGGCGGAACTCTTGTACGAAGGGGTGAACAGCAGACGATGAGCGGACATCATACGGCCGATACCTTGGAGCAGCGGGCGAAAATCGCCCTGCGCGACCAGTTTTTGCGAAATGCCGTCAAGTTTACCACCAAGAAGCTGCGCACCGGCAAGCAGACAGCGGCGGACGAACTGGGCAACTGGGAAGCCTGGCGCGAACGCGGGCGACAGATCAGACTGCACACGATCGCCCATCTGGATTACTACCTGAGCCAATTTGTCGCCAACCTCAGGGCGGCGGGGGGATACGTTCACTTCGCGGCGGACGCCAGGGAGGCTGTCGACATCACCTTGCGCATCGCCAGGGCGAAACAGGCGAAATCGGTGGTGAAGTCCAAGTCGATGGTGTCTGAAGAACTGCACATCAACCAGGCGCTGGAGGCGAACGGGATCGAGGCGGTGGAGACCGATCTGGGAGAGTACATCATCCAGCTGGCCGGGGAAACGCCGTCCCACATCATTATTCCCGCGATCCACAAGAACAAAAGCCAGGTGGCGCAGCTGTTTTCCCAGGTGGCGGGAACCGATCTCCCGGCGGAAACGGCGATTCTTGCCGGATTTGCCCGCACCAAGCTGAGGGAGAAGTTTCTCGCCGCCGACATCGGCATGACCGGCTGCAACTTTGCGATTGCTGAAAGCGGTTCGATTGTGCTTTTTTCCAACGAAGGAAACGGCAGAATGGTCAGCACGTTGCCCAAGACGCAGATCACCTTCATGGGGATGGAGCGAATCATCCCCTCCTGGGAAGATCTCGAAGTGATGGCGACGCTGCTGCCCCGTTCCGCCACCGGACAGAAACTGACCGTGTACATGTCGGCGATTACCGGTCCGCGGCGCAGCGGAGACGGCGACGGGCCGGAAGAGCTGCACGTCATCATCATCGACAACGGGAGGTCCCGCCAACTGGGCGACCCGGAGTTTCAGGAAGTGCTCAACTGCATACGCTGCGGTGCCTGCCTCAACGCCTGCCCGGTCTACCGGCACGTGGGCGGCCACGCGTACGGCTGGGTGTACAGCGGGCCGATCGGCGCCGTGCTCACGCCTCTGCTGAATGAAGACCGGACCAAGTGGGGCGAGGTGGCGAACGCTTCCAGTCTTTGCGGCGCCTGCTATGAAGCGTGTCCGGTCAAAATCCCCCTGCACGACATGCTGGTCTACATCCGCAGGAGAAATGTGGAGAGCGGACTGACCGCACCTGCGGAGAGGCTGGGGATGAAGGTGTTTCGACTGGCTGCCTCCAGTAGCCACGCGTTTCGGCGAACGATCAAGCTGGGGCGGATCGGACAGGCCGCGCTGCTGCGAAACGGCGTGATCCGCGCCAAGTGGGGCCCGTTCAAGGGATGGAACGCGGGGCGGGTGCTGCCGGGTTTGGCCGGGCAGCCTTTCCGCGAGCGTTGGTCCGCCCTGGAACAGGAGCTGCGTGATGACAGCACGGAGATGAGCGACGAGATTCGAAAACGGCTGCAGGATCAGCTCGAGCAAAGGAGGAAACGCTGATGAACCGCACTCTATCCCCAACCGGCCATGAGGAAATTGATCGGCTGCATCGCGAATCTCTGGAAAAGGAACAGGCATTCTTCGCGCGGATTGCAGAACGCCTGGGACGGCCGCAGCTCACCAAGCCGCCGCAGCGCACGGTAAAGGGAGCGCCCGATTTTTGGAACGATTATGCGCTGGACAGGGAGGACAACGTGGAGTTGTTCATCAAAAACTGGAAGAGTCTGGGCGGGGTTGCCAGGCGTTTTGCAGACACGGCCGCTCTCGGTCAATTTCTCGAAACGTTTGCCGCCGAGACAGGCGTGAAGCAGGTGATCCGAGCCGATCATCCGCTGATGGAAGAACTGCGGGTGGACGTCCGCATGAAACCGGCCGAGGTACACGTCTGGAAAAAGGAATCGGGCGAAAACGGCGGGCGTTCGCGCCTGTTGGAAAAGGCAGCCGACGCCGACCTGGGAATCGCCGTCGTCGACTTTGCCATTGCTCACACCGGTTCGGTGGTGATCGCCTCCGGGCCGTCTCAGGGCCGCTCGATCAGCCTGCTGCCCACTGCGTTCATGGGCATTGTGAAGGCATCTGCGATCAAGACGAAAATGGGCGAGGTGCTGCGCGAGATCGCCGCATGGAGCGGGTGCGGGCTGCCGGCGGGCATTCACTTTATCACAGGCCCCAGCCGTTCGGCCGACATCGAGAACGACCTGACGATCGGCGTGCACGGACCGGGGATCGTCTACGCATTGGTCCTTGACGACGAATGACGAATCATTATATGTGTGGTCTGCAAACGAAAGCGGGTGTCTTCAACTGACGCCCGCTTTTGCGTTGGGGAAGCGGACAGGCGAGAAAAAGCATTGTCGCCGCTGCGTGAACGACGGCCGCATCGTCTTGGTCCGGACTGGGCGCGTCAGAAAAGTGTTGACATCCTCGGATGCACAGGCGTATATTGAAAGCGTATACATGAAACCGGTTACATATGGTTGGATACTCCGATCATTCATTTTTTTCCAATCATGTGTAACCGGTTACAGATCAGATGACGACGGTGAAGCAGACATGGCGACGATTCGCGATGTAGCCAGACTGGCGGGCGTCTCCGTGGCGACAGTGTCCCGGGTGCTCAACCAAAACGGCTACGTGAACAAGGAAACGGAACAAAAAGTGCGCAGAGCGATTGAGCAGCTCAGGTACGAACCGAATGCGGTGGCGCGGGGCTTGGCCGGCAAACAGACAGGCACGATTGCCCTGATACTGCCCGACATCACCAACCCGTTTTTTCCCGAGATGGCCCGCGGCGTGGAGGACGCGGCACAGGCGCAGGGGTACACGGTGATTCTGTGCAACTCCGACGACCAGGGACAAAAGGAAAAGTCATACATCGAAATGCTCCGCAAAAAGTACATCGACGGCATCATTTTCGCCTCCAACACCCTGGGGCAGGAAGACGTGGAGCAGATGCGGAGCAACAACATTCCGCTGGTCGTGCTCGACCGGGCGCCCACTCGGCAGTTGTGCAGCGTGATCCGTTCACAAAACTACGAAGGGGCCAAACTGGCGGTCCGCCACCTGCTGGACGTGGGGTGCCGGAAAATCGCCCACATCTACGGCCCGCAGGAGCTGATCACGGCGAAAAAACGGCTGCTCGGCTACGAGGAGACGGTGATGCACTTCCCCTGGTACACGCCCAGCCTGATGGTGCCCGGCCACTTCCGCGTGGATGGCGGATTTGATGCCGTCAAGGAGCTGTTGAAGCGGCACCCGGACGTGGACGGCATTTTCTGCGGCAACGATCTGATGGCGGTCGGCGCGTTAAAAGCGCTGTACCAATTGGGCGTAAGAGTGCCGGAGGACGTGGCGCTGATCGGTTTTGATGGGATCGGGTTGACTGAACTGACCCAGCCGGAGCTGTCCACGGTGGCCCAGCCCATTTACGAGATGGGAGTGCTTGCGGCCAAAGTCTTGATGGAAACGATTGAGACCGGCGTGATGGAGCCAAGGCTGTACGAGCTGGAGGTCACCCTCGTTGCGCGGGAATCCACGAAAAGGAGAGCGGAAGCATGAACAAGATCCCTTCGATTGTCGTAATCGGCAGTTTGAACATCGACATCGTGGTGGAAGCGGACCGGCCGCCTCAAATGGGCGAAACGGTGTCCGGCAGCCAGGTGCATTTCATTCCCGGAGGCAAAGGTTCCAACCAGGCGGTGGCCGCTGCCCGGCTGGGAGCGCGAACAGCGATGATCGGGGCTGTCGGCGGCGATCCGTTTGGCGCGGAACTGCTGCAATCGCTGAAGCGTGAAGGCATCGACACAAGCGCAGTCAAAACCGTAAGCGGGACGCACACCGGCGTTGCCTCAATCCTGCTGTCGCAAGGAGACAACCAGATTATCGTCGTCGCCGGGGCAAACGGTCACTGCACTCCGGCTGACATCGACCGGCACCAGGAGCTTGTCAGACAGGCGGACGCGGTGCTCCTGCAGTTGGAAATTCCGCTGGAGACGGTCCAGTACGCGGCCCAGACGGCCAAGCGGCTCGGCAAGGCGGTCGTGCTCAACCCGGCTCCGGCCCGGCCGCTGCCCGACGACCTGCTCTCCCATGTGGATGTGCTGATTCCGAATGAAACGGAGCTGTACCTTTTGGCGGAAGCGGACGAACGCACCAAGCTGGTCGATGCGATGCGCCGTCTGCAGGACAAAGGGGTGCGGACCATCGTCACCACGCTCGGCGCCAAGGGTGCGGCGTATCTGACAGAAGACGGAGCGTTTGGCCGCGTTCCCGGCCACAAGGTGGATGTGGTGGATACGACAGGAGCAGGCGATGCGTTCAACGCCGGATTTGCCTTTGCGCTTGCAACAGGCGAGACAGTGCCTGCGGCGGTGGCGTTTGCCGTCAAGGTGGGGGCGCTGGCCGTCACCAGGCTGGGGGCGCACGCCGGAATGCCGACGCTTGCACAGGTGCAGGAATTTGCCGCAGAGTAGGAGGACGCCATGAAAAAACAGGGGATACTCAACAGTGAATTGTCGGCGCTGATCAGCAGACTGGGACACACGGACCGGATCGTCATTTGCGATGCCGGCCTGCCGATTCCCGAATTCGTTCCGCGCATTGATCTGGCTGTGTTGCCGGGACTGCCGTCGTTCTTTGACGTGCTGCAGGCGGTCCTGATCGAGATGCAGGTGGAGCGGGTGATCTACGCGGAGGAATGGCAGCGGGTCAACCCGCAGGCCGTCCGGCGGCTGGAAGCGGAACTGCCCGGCGCCGAACGGGACATCGTCAGCCACGAAATGTTCAAGCAGCTGACCAGGGAAGCCCGGGCGGTGATCCGTACGGGTGAGTGCACGCCGTACGCCAACGTGATCCTGCAGGCAGGCGTCATCTTCTAAAGCGCGAGGCGAAGGGAGGGAGAGCGCATGAGTGACTACTTGTTGGAGATGAAGGAGATCAGCAAGTCGTTCCCCGGGGTAAAGGTGCTGGACGGGGTGATGCTCAACCTGAAGCGCGGCGAAGTGCTTGCGCTGATGGGCGAAAACGGGGCGGGCAAATCCACCCTGATGAAAATTCTCGGCGGCATCTACCAGCGGGACGGCGGCACGATTGTCGTCAAGGGGCAGACGCAGGAAACGATGACCCCCGACATCGCCGCCAAACGGGGCATCGCCATCATCCACCAGGAGCTGAACCTGATCCCGCACCTGTCCGTCATGGAAAACATCTTTCTCGGCCGCGAGTTTACCTACGGCAAAAGCGGGCTTGTAAACTGGTCCCGGATGCGGACGGAAGCAAAGCGCTGGCTGGAGCAGCTGGCGATCGACCTGGATCCGGCGACGCTGGTGGGCAACCTGTCCGTCGGGCAGCAGCAGATGATCGAAATTGCCAAAGCGCTGTCGATGCAGGCGGATATCCTGGTGCTGGACGAACCGACGGCGGCGCTGACCAACCGGGAGATCGACGCCCTCTTTGAGGTGATTGCCGCCCTCAAACAGAAAGGGGTGGGCATGATCTACATTTCCCACCGCATGGAGGAGATTTTCCAGATCAGCGACCGGATCACGGTGCTGCGGGATGGCAAATACGTGGGAACAGTGACGACGGAACAGACCAACCTGGATGAACTGGTAAAAATGATGGTCGGCCGGGAAATCACGGATCGCTTCCCGAAAGTGGAAGTGAAGCCTGGCGAGGAACGGCTTCGCGTGGAGAACCTCACCGTCCGCGGCAAGCTGTCCGGCATCTCCTTTTCCCTGAGAAGCGGTGAGATTGTCGGCGTGGCCGGCTTGATGGGAGCAGGCCGCACCGAGATGGCCAAAGCGCTGTTCGGCGCGGAGAAGATGGACGGCGGCGCCATTTTCGTCGACGGCAAGCAAGTCCGCATCAGCCAGCCGATCGACGCGATCCGGGCAGGCATTGCGCTGGTGACCGAGGACCGAAAAGAGGAGGGGCTGGTGCTGCCGCTCTCTGTGCGGGAAAACATCGCACTGCCCAATCTGGCAAAGCTCTCGTCGCTGGGCGTGATGAACCGGCAGGCGGAGCGGACATTGAGTGAGGAGACGATTCGGCGGCTGTTGATCAAGACATCCGGCGGGGAACAGGCGGCCGGCTCGCTCTCCGGCGGCAATCAGCAAAAAGTGGTGATCGGCAAATGGCTGGCCACCAAGCCGAAGATTTTGATTTTGGACGAACCGACCCGAGGGGTCGACATCGGAGCGAAAAAAGAGATTTACGACATCATGAACCGCCTGGCCCAGGAAGGCGTGGCCATCCTGATGATTTCCTCCGAACTGCCGGAGGTGCTGGGGATGAGCGACCGGGTGCTAGTCATGCACGAGGGGCGCATCACCGGATCGTTTTCACGGGCGGAAGCGACACAGGAATTGATCATGCATGCGGCGACGGGAGGGACGAACACCCATGCGGTTTAACCTATTGCAGCGGATGGGCCCGCTCCTCGGGCTGGCCTTGATTGTCATCGTACTGTCCATTATTAGCGACGACTTTTTGACCCTCAGCAACATTTTCAACGTGCTGCGGCAGATCTCCATCAACGCCCTGATCGCGTTCGGGATGACCTTCGTCATCCTGACGGGCGGGATCGACTTGTCCGTTGGCTCCATTCTGGCCCTGTCCAGCGCCATCACGGCCGGCTTGATGACCGGCGGGATGGACACGACGCTGGCCGTCCTGATTGGCCTGATGGCCGGCATGGCGATGGGAGCCGTCAACGGCCTGATCATCGCCAAGGGAAAAGTCGCCCCGTTTATCGCCACGCTGGCGACGATGACCGTGTTTCGCGGACTGACGCTTGTCTATACGGAAGGAAAGCCGATCACCGGCCTGAATCCCGATTTTGCCATGCTGGGGAAAGGCTTTTTCCTGGAGATTCCGATGCCGGTCATCTGGATGGTGCTCTCCTTTGTCGTGCTGTACTTCATCCTGCGTCACACGACGTTTGGGCGTCACGTCTACGCGCTCGGCAGCAACGAGGAAGCGACGAGGCTGTCCGGCATCAGCACGACCCGGGTGAAGGTATGGGTCTACACGATCAGCGGGCTGTTTGCCGCTCTGAGCGGAATTATCCTCGCCTCCCGCCTCAACTCTGCGCAGCCGACGGCGGGGACTGCGTACGAACTGGATGCGATTGCTGCCGTCGTGCTGGGCGGAACCAGTCTGGCCGGCGGACGCGGCTGGATCGTCGGCACCCTGATCGGGGCGATGATCATCGGTGTGTTAGACAACGGTCTCAATCTGCTCAATGTCTCCTCTTTCTACCAGGCGGTGGTCAAAGGGGCAGTCATCCTGGTGGCAGTATTGCTCGACCGGTCTAAATCCAATAAATAATGATCACATAGGGGGAAGGTACACATGAAAAGGTTTTTGAAGTTGGCGTTGGCTTCGTCTCTGGTGCTGTCGGTGCTGGCCGGCTGCTCCACGTCGTCCAGTCTGGAAAACAAGGCACCGGATCAGTCGTCCCAAGGTGGCTCTGGTGCTGCGGCAGACGGCACAATCACCATCGGTCTGGCCGTGTCCACGCTGAACAACCCGTTCTTTGTCACGCTCAAGGAAGGGGCGGAAAAGGCAGCAAGCGAGGCCGGCGCAAAGCTGATCGTCGTCGACGCGCAGGATGACACCGCCAAGCAGATCAGCGGCGTGGAAGACCTGATCCAGAAAAAGGTGGACGTCATCCTGATCAACCCAACGGACAGCGCCGCCATCACCACCGCAGTGGAAGCGGCCAATCAGGCCAACATTCCGGTAATCACCGTCGACCGTGCGGCAGAAGGCGGAAACGTCGTCTCCCACATCGCCTCTGACAACGAAAAAGGAGGCAAAATGGCGGGCGAGTTCATTCTGGAGAAGCTGGGCGGCAAGGGCAACATCGTCGAGCTGCAGGGCATCGCCGGCACCTCCGCGGCCCGCGACCGCGGCAAAGGGTTCCACGAAGCCGTTGACAACAAGGACGGTGTAAAAGTGGTGGCTCAGCAGCCGGCTGACTTTGACCGCGCCAAAGGATTGAGTGTAATGGAAAACATTCTGCAGGGCAACAAGGACATTCAGGCCGTCTTCGCCCACAACGACGAGATGGCGCTGGGCGCACTGCAGGCGATCGAAGCGGCGGGCAAACAGATCCTGGTGGTCGGCTTTGACGCTACCGACGACGCAGTCAAAGCGGTCAACGAGGGCAAAATGGCGGCAACCGTCGCGCAAAAACCGGCTGCAATCGGGGAGACGGCTGTGCAAACGGCAATCAGCGTGGCAAAAGGAGAGAAAGTGGACAGCTTCATCCCGGTTGATCTGGAGCTGGTGACGAAAAAGTAACACCGGAAATGAGCCTCCTGTCTGTACGGCGGGAGGTTTTTTTGCGCATGGATTGGATTTAAGGCCGGGAGTTGTTCAACAGGTCCATCACCCAGCGGCACCACTCCATTTCCTCGCGCATGCTGCTGATGGCGCGGCGGATCAGAATGTATTCGCCAAAGGAGGGAGTGCGGGGGTCTTGCGGCAGGCCGTCGCAGGCCTTCTCCAGCTCTTGTAAAAAGGTCTCAAACATCTGCAGCTGCTCCCGGCAGTACGCTTCCCGCTCGGCAAACAGGTTGCGGGCCGACTCAGTATCTGTCAACCACAGGCAGTACGACTTGAGAAACAGCTCGTCGCGAAACACCGGCTCCGAAGTCGGTTCCGCCAGCCACTCCCGCAAAGCCTCGCGTCCCTTTTCGGTAATCGAATACACTTTTTTGTCCGGCCGGTCTATCTGGTGTACGCGGGTAAATTCCACATACCCCTCCTGCTCCATTTTGGCCAGCAGGGGGTAAATCTGGCTGTGTTTGGCCTGCCAAAACGGTTGAAGCTGCAGCATCAAGTCATAGCCGGAGCTGGGCGTGCGCGCCACCAGCCCGAGCAGTCCGTACGCAAGCGGATTCACGTTGTAGCCTCCTGTCATCGTTACGTTTGAGACTATTATAGGAAGAGGTGGAAACGTTTTCAACTTGGCGTGTTTGCCCGCCGCCATCGCGCCGAAAACTCGCTCGGAAAAATTTGATCGACAAGACCCTCCACCTGTTTACAAAACGTGTCATCCACGTTATATTTACCTAGATTGGTTATGAGTATTTTGACATATGGTGAGACGATGACCAGATGAAAACGATCATTGCCCTGGAGTCAATTGAAAAGCACTTTTCAGGTTCCGTGGTGATTCCTCCCCTGTCCCTAACCATTGGTGAAGGGGAATTTCTGACGCTGTTGGGGCCGAGCGGCTGCGGCAAAACGACACTGCTGCGCATGATCGCCGGTTTTGAGGAGCCGACAGCCGGGGAGATCTATCTGGACGGGAAGCCGTTGACCAACGTTCCCCCCTACAGGCGCGACATGAACATGGTGTTCCAGCAGTACGCCTTGTTTCCGCACATGACGGTGGAAGAGAACATCCTGTTCGGACTGAAAATGAAGAAAGTGCCTGCTGCGGAACAGCAGCGGCGGCTGGAGGAAGCCCTGCAGTACACGCATCTCGCTGAGCTTCGCAAGCGGACGCCGAAACAGCTGTCCGGCGGGCAGCAGCAGCGCGTGGCCATTGCCCGGGCAATCGTCAACAACCCGAAGGTGCTGCTGTTGGACGAGCCATTGGGAGCGCTGGACTATCAACTGCGCAAAAATCTGCAGTTGGAATTAAAGAATTTGCAGAAAAATTTAGGTATTACCTTTGTCTACGTGACGCACGACCAGGAAGAGGCGATGGCGATGTCCGACCGGATTGCAGTCATGAACAAGGGGCGGATCGAGCAGATCGCCACACCGGCCGAGATTTACAACCGACCGCGCACCCTGTTCGTCGCCACGTTCATCGGTGAAAACAACATTTTCCGCAGCGGTGACGCCAACATCGCCGTCCGTCCGGAAAAAATCAGGCTGTATCCGCTTGAAGCGGAGCAGGACAAGCACCGCATGACCGGCCGGATCATTGACATGGTGTTTCTCGGCAACCTGCGCAAGCTGTACATTCGGCTGTACGAGGAGGACATGACCGTGCTGGCCCACCAGTACGCAGGCGACAGCCGCAGCTGGCGGGAGGGCGATCAAGTGGCGATCGGATGGGCACCCGAGGACGAGGTGACGCTCTGGTTATGACCACCAAACGGCTCAAGCTATTGGCGCTGCCGGCCCTGGTGTGGCTGGGGGCGCTCTTCGTCCTGCCGCTATTGATGATCGCTGCCCTTTCCTTTTTGAAACGCGGCACCTACGGCCAGATCGTGTATCAGGGGACGCTGGACAACTACACGCGCATCATTGATCCGCTGTACGGAGACATCTTCCTGGACACGCTGGCCATTTCCGTGCTGACGACGTTTCTCGCGCTCGTCTGCGGCTATCCGCTGGCGTACCACATCTCGCGGATGCGGCGGTCGGCGCAGAAAATCTGGCTGCTGCTGGTCATGATCCCGTTTTGGATCAATTTTCTCGTTCGCTCGTACGCCTGGGTGATCATTTTGCGCTCGCAAGGTGTAATCAACACCGTGCTACAGTCGCTCGGCCTGATCGACGAACCGCTGCCGCTGTTGTACAACTCCGGCTCGGTGCTGCTGGGGATGGTCTACACCCTGCTGCCGTTCATGGTGCTGCCGATCTACGTCTCGCTGGAGCAGATGGACCGGCGCAAGCTGGAGGCGGCGTACGACCTGGGTGCGACGCCGTGGAAAGCCTTTTGGCACGTCACCTTGCCGCTGAGCAAGACAGGCGTGGTCACCGGTTCCATTCTGGTTTTCGTGTCGTCCATCGGCATGTTCGTCGTGCCTGACGTGATGGGCGGGGCGAAATCGGCCCTGATCGGCAACGTCATCCAGAACCAGTTCCTCTCCGCACGCGACTGGCCGTTTGGCTCGGCGCTTTCGATCGTTTTGATGCTTTTGTCGATGCTGTTGATCTTCCTTTACTACCGTGCCACCAAAGCGGCCGGGCCAAAGGAGGGAGCAGCATGAGCAGCTGGCGGCGCCGAGCACTATCCGGTTATTCCTGGGCGATGCTGGTCTTTTTGTACCTGCCGATCGCCGTTTTGATGCTGTATTCGTTCAACCAGTCGCGCATCAATGCCGTCTGGAGCGGGTTTACGTGGAAATGGTACGTTTCCTTGTTTGAAAACCGGCAGGTGATGGAAGCATTGGGCAACAGCTTGTCCATCGCGCTGATCAGCAGTGTGCTGGCCACGCTCCTGGGTACGGCGGCGGCATTGGCGTTAAAGCATTTCTCGCTTCGCTGGCGCAGCATCGTTCAATCCCTGATCTACCTGCCGATCGTCATCCCGGAAATCATGATGGGGCTGTCGCTGTTGGTGCTGTTCAGCCAACTGCACATCGAGCTGGGCAAAGCGACGCTGGTGATGGCGCATGTCACCTTCAGCATGCCGTTTGTGATGGTCATCATCATGGCGCGGCTGGCCGACATGGGCAGCGAACTGGAAGAGGCGGCACAGGATTTGGGTGCCACTCCCTGGGAGACGCTGCGCCATGTGACGCTGCCGCTGATCTCGCCCAGCATTCTCGCCGGGCTGCTGATGTCCTTTACGCTCTCGCTGGACGACTTCATTATTTCGTTCTTTGTCGCCGGGCCCAACTCGACGACGCTGCCGCTGTACATCTACGGCCTGGTTAAACGCGGCGTGTCTCCGGAGGTAAACGCGCTCTCCACGCTGATGATCGCCTGCACGGTGCTGCTGGTGGTCATCGCTGAGCTTCTCCGGCGCAAGGACTCCAAATCGATCACGTTGTAACCAGGACACAAACAACCGTTTACGGGAGGTTGAACTCGTCACATGAAAGTGCTGAAGTCCCTGTTGATCGGCGCGATGTCCGCCGCCCTCGCCTTTTCCGCCGTCGGCTGCTCCTCTTCCGAGCAAGAGGAGCAGGTGCTGAACATCTACAGTTGGGCTGACAACTTTAACCCGGATGTGATCAAGGAGTTTGAGCAGACGTACAACGTCAAGGTCAACTACGACGTGTACGGCAGCAACGAAGAAATGCTGGCCAAAATCCAGGCGGGCGCTTCCGGTTACGACCTGATCCAGCCGTCCGACTACATGGTGGGAACGTTGATCCAGCTCGGCTTGCTGGAAGAGCTGAACAAGGAGAACATCCCCAACCTGAAGAACATCGTCTCCACGTTCCAGACGCCGCCGTTTGACCCGGGCAACAAGTATTCGATCGTGTATACCTGGGGCATTACGGGGATCGCCTACAACAAAAAGTACGTGAAAGAGCCGATCACCAGCTGGCAGGACCTGTGGAACCCTGCGTACAAGGGACGTGTGATCCTGCTGAACGACCCGCGCGAAGTCATGGGCATGGCGCTGATCAAAAACGGCTTCTCCAACAGCACCAAGGACAAGGGCGAACTGGAGAAGGCGTTTGCGGATCTGAAGGGCCTTTTGCCCAGTGTGATCGCGTTTGACACGGACAACATCAAGCAGAAAATGATCGCCGAAGAAGCGTGGATTGGCACCGTTTGGTCCGGCGACGCGTCGTTTATCAACGCGCAAAACCAGGATGTCGCGTACGTCATCCCGAAAGAAGGGGCCACAATCTGGGCGGACACGCTGGCCATTCCCAAAGGAGCCAAACACAAGGAACTGGCGGAGAAGTTTATCAACTTCCTGATGGACCCGCAGGTCAGCGTGAAAAACTACGAGTTCATCGGCTACAGCAACCCGAACGAAAAGGCGTACCCGCTGCACAGCGAAGAATACCGCGCCAACAAGATGATCTTCTTGGACAAAGCGGACATCGATCGGGCCGAATGGCTTGTCGACGTGGGCGACACGCTGCAGGAGTACGACCGGTACTGGACTGAACTAAAGAGTGGACGTGAATAAGCGCAAGTCCCGTTTCACCGCACATGTGGCGGCGGCGGGACGCGTGCAGCCAGCCCGGCAGCGAGGACATCTCCCGTGTGCCGGGCCGTTGTTTTTTCAGCGCACATCGCGACCCATACGTGACGTCCGGACTTTTTGGGGGGGGTATCTCGTATATTGTGTGAATTGTCTGGACACAACCGGGTGATGTGTGCAATAGTGGTGGCGTGAGAAAAAATGGAAATCGATCTCGTAACGCAATCCGGATGGATCGAAGCGAACGGCACCCGCTTCTACTACGAAGCACAGGGAACGGGAGAGCCGCTGCTGCTGATTCACGGACTCAATCTGGACACGCGCATGTGGGAGAGACAGGCGGCGGTGTTTGCCCAATTCTATCGCGTCATCCGCTTTGATCTGCGCGGCATGGGCCGGACGCCCATCGGGGAGGGCCCCTATACGCTGTACGGGGATGCCCGCGCCGTGCTGGAGGGATTGGGTGTGAAACGGGCCCATGTCGTCGGCCTGTCATTCGGCGGGACGGTGGCCCAGGAGTTTGCCCTGGCCTGGCCGGAGATGGTGAAGCGGCTCGTACTCGTCTCGTCCGGTCTGCTCGGCCACCCGCGATCGGAGCGACGGCAGCGGGATGCAGGCCGCATAGCAGAGCTGATTGAATCAGGCAGCCGGGAAGAGGCAGTGGAGCTGGCGGCGCGGATGTGGTTTGACGGGCCGGATCAGCCGGTCAACACAGAGGCGGGAGAAGCAAGGGAGAGCTTTCGGCTGATGACCGCGCATGCCTACTCGCTGCCGCCGGTGACCCAAATGCCCGCGTGGCTGTCACCGCTGCCGAAAGACCGGCTGGAAGAGATCAAGGTACCGACGCTGGTAATTGCCGGTGCCAGAGACTACGAGGACTTTTTGCAGATCGCCGACGAGCTGGCGGCACGCATATCCGGCGCGGAAAAAGCAGTGCTGGAGGCGTCGGCTCACATTCCGCCGATGGACCAGCCGGAGGCGTTTAACCGGCTGGTGCTCGACTTCCTGGGGCGGAAGTGAAGGGAAGCAGAAAAACGAAGGCTGTACTTATCCGCAAGATGGGCTTGCAAAGACAGCTAAGGAGGCAAAAAGACTCTAGTGAAGAAATGGCTGCTGCTTGTTGTGACAGCTGTTGTCCTGATCGGCTGTACGTCATCGAACAGCGAGCAAGGGGAACGAATACAACCTGTTCAATTAGAAGAGGGGGATGCAACCAACATCCCCGATTGGTTGTTCGATTCATTCAGACAAAAGTTTAGTCAACCAGATGAAATCAAGAAAGAAAGCATTACGCTTGTGTATCTTCGGATGGATCGAAAAAACAGGGCACCCGAAATAGCCGCCTTCCTGACAACGAGCCATATGGAAGGCTGGTTTGTTCTGTATGCGGAAGAAAACGGCGCATACAGAGAGGTGTATGCCAAGGGTGAGCCAGTATATGGTCTGCAGGTTCACGGTGCCGTTGATCACATGATTTCATTTGTATCCGGGCTTGGCGGTTCCGGCGTACAGAAAAACAATTACCATCTCATCAAATACACAAAGCAGGGTTACAAAGAAGTGTGGAATGGCGTAGCTTATGATGTGTTGGCGAACGGCCCCCCGCCGTTACACAAGAAGTTTGGCACGTTTTTTATCGATGAACATACAGGCACACTGTATTACAAGCAGACTGCCTACAACTATAACGAGGACTTCGAACACGTAAGTTCGACCAAAGAAACTTCACAAGTCTATCACTATGATGAAGAGAAGGACGTTTTCATCCCCTCTTCCTGATACCAGACGGACTGCTTCGCTCGCCGCGCGTTTCGCGAGTCAGCCGACATTCCGGCCGCTGTGCCGCTGACGCGGCGAGCACACAGTCGTGATCGTGTGCTGATTACTTGTCGATGTACTCGTACAAAAACGACTCGCCCCGGTCGCCAAAACGCGGATCGAAGACGGCCAGACGCTCAGGCGTGTCAACGACGACGACCATCGGCGCCCACTGGTAGAGCGTGCGGGCAGCCGGATTTTGCTCGAACAGCGGCGTCAGGTCGGCCTGCTCGGCGGTGGTGAGGCGCTGAAGCAGCACCGGCTCCGACCAGACGGAGGCGCGGTGAATGTCCACAGTGGTTCCCTGTTTGCTGATCACCTTGTACGAACCAGGCACAAAGTCGGCGGCCAGCACGACCTGCTCGTACCGGTCTGCAAACGAATGCTTCACGATCTGGCCCTGCACCGTCTGGCTGGCGATCTCCAGCACCAGTAGGCAGGCAACGGCGCGAAAGACGAGATGGCGCGGCCATTTGCCGAAACGGCTGAGGAGATAGCCGGCGAGCATGATCGCCCACATGACCAGATCGATAATCGGGACGGTGCCGATGGAGACGCGCTGCTGGGAAAACGGCTCCCAGTAGCCGGTGCCCCACGGATTGAAAATGTCGGTGGTGATGTGGACAAAGAGGGCGAGCATGGCGAGCGGGAAAATGCGCTTGTCAGCCACCCGCCACCACCATCGGGCGATGCCGGTCAAAAGCGCGGCCCACACCGGCACGAGCAGGACCGAGTGGGTAATGCCGCGATGCCACATCAGGTATTGGCCGCCTGTATCCCACAATTGGGAGACGACGTCGATGTCGGGCAGTTCGCTTCCGGCAAGCGAGGTGAACAAGAGCGCCCGCTTTTCCGCTTTGGACAGGTGTTCAGTGCGAATCGACCTGTAGAGAACTGCGCCGATAAGCGCGTGTGTGACCGTATCCATGGATAAGAAACCCCTCCCACTGCACAGCATGTAAGGTAAGCGTACCACAGAATTATCCAGGCAAACAGCGGGGGGACGTACGGCCGCTTTTTCTGGGCATTCGGCCTGCCTGACTGCAAGACCGCTGCATGTATAATGAAACGGCAATCAAAAATTGCAAATGCTGGGGGGGAGAAAGATGAAAGCAATCATCATCGGTGCCGTATTATTGATCCTCCTGCTGCTGGTGCTCGTGTCGGCCGTCAAAAGGGCGGGCACTGGTCGATCCTCCGCGTACGGCAGTGACAGTTCGTCGTCCGGACCGTTTTACATCGACAGCGACGGTAAAGACCACAAGTCCGACGGCATCTGGGGAGACGGCGGAGGAGGAAGCGACGGTGGAGGCGGCGACTGACGCCGTCGCGTCAGGCAGAAAATCCGGGGCATCCCGTACTGTTGCTCCCCATAAAACCGTGGTACAATTAGCGGTAACCACATGCATTGACCGGTTCGCCGGTCTGAAAGGAGAGATGTCACGATGGTAAAAACGCAGATTGTCGAGATTGTTCAAGGTGATGTAGTCACGGGAATCCTCCTTTCAGCCGGACGCTAACCGTATTTTTTGCCAGAGGATTCCCTGTGACGGGTTGTTGTCCTGTTGACTGGACCAGACAATACCTTTGCAGGAGGAATCCGTAAGTGAACAACAATTTGCAGGCATGGGGCTGGAACGACCATTTCGCAGCCCATTTCGCTCCGTTTGCGGAGCAGGATGTATGTGTGGGACGCATTGTCCTGGAACACAAACGATTGTATCGCGTGATGACGGAACACGGCGAACTCCTGGGGGAAGTGACGGGTAAGTTCCGTTTTTCAGCCTCCGGACGGGAAGACTACCCGGCGGTGGGGGATTGGGTGGTCATCACTCCCCGCGTCGAAGAGAAGCGGGCCTCCATCCACGCCGTGCTCCCGCGCACGAGCAAGTTTTCCCGCAGGGCGGCGGGCGAAACAGTGGAGGAGCAGATCGTCGCCGCCAACGTGGATACCGTGTTTCTCGTCAACGCGTTGAACAACGATTTTAACCTGCGCCGGATCGAGCGCTATCTGATCCTGGCGTGGGAAAGCGGGGCCAACCCGGTCATCGTGTTGAGCAAGGCCGATTTGTGCGAGGATGTGGAGCGCAAGGTGGCCGAAGTGGAGTCGGTCGCCATCGGAGTGCCGATCCACGCGATCAGCGCTGAACGGGGCGAGGGGCTGGACAGCCTGGCTCCGTACCTGAGGGAGGGGCAGACCGTCGCACTGCTGGGCTCCTCCGGGGTGGGCAAATCGACGCTCATCAATCGGCTGGCCGGCATGGATCTTCAGCGGGTCAGCGGCGTGCGCAGCAAAGACGACCGCGGCCGGCACACCACGACGCACCGCGAGCTGTTCCGGCTGCCCTCAGGCGGCCTGATGATCGACACGCCTGGCATGCGGGAACTGCAGTTGTGGGAGGCGGATGACGGGTTTCGCGACGTCTTTGACGACATTGAAACACTGGCGGAAGCCTGCCGCTTTCGCGACTGCCGTCACGAAAGGGAGCCCGGCTGTGCGGTCCAGGCGGCGTTGGCCGACGGCTCGCTGCAGCGGGCCCGCTTTGACAGCTATCGGAAACTGCAGCGGGAACTGGCCCATCTGGCCCGTAAGGATGACGCCAGATTGCAGGCGGCCGAAAAAAACAAGTGGAAGAAAATCACGATGGCCATGCGCCACGCTAAGCCCAAGCGGTAGGCGGCCTGCTGTTCCATCCTGCCGAACCCTCCCATTGCGCGAGGGTTCGCGCTTTTTTTTGACTTGATTGCGGCAAAATTACGCTTGCCCCGCCGACAGGTAGTGTGGTAGATTTGTCTGTATCAACCGAACATCGACACAAGCTCGTATAATTTTGGGAATATGGCCCATAAGTTTCTACCAGGTGACCGTAAATCGCCTGACTACGAGTGAAAGAGCGCCTAGGGTTCCGTTTTGACCGCCGGTCCGTATCGCGGCCGTCCGGCAAAAGCCCGGTCCGAGCGGCGCTGGCACATCTTTCGTGCTACACCTGAGGGAAAAAAGCCCAGAGGGACAGGTTTCACTTGGAGTTGGTCTGCCTGCCAGCCGGTGAACTGTCCGCTCTGGGTTTTCTTGTTTTTGTGGCAGTGCAGCCGATAGGAGGAGGAAAACAACGTGAAAGAATTAAAGGAACGAATCGTCCGGGACGGCAAGGTGTTGTCCGAGACGGTGCTGAAGGTGGATGCGTTTTTGAATCATCAGGTGGACCCGCAGTTGACGATGAAGATCGGCCAAGCCTTTGCCGAGCTCTTCCGCGATGAGCGGGTCAGCAGGGTGCTGACGGTGGAAGCGAGCGGCATTCACTTTGCGATGGCCACGGCATACGCGCTGGGCGTGCCGTTTGTCTATGCGAAAAAGAAAAAAGCCGTCACCTTGAGCGACGAGGTGTATTCGGTGCCGGTCCATTCCTTCACCCGCCAGGAGACGTACCAAATCAGCATCGCCAAACAGTACCTGTCGTCTCATGACCGGGTCTTGATCGTCGACGATTTTCTCGCCACCGGAGCGGCGCTGGTAGGTTTGGCTACGATCGTAAAGGAAGCGGGGGCGCACCTCGTCGGCGTCGGCGCGGTGATCGAAAAAAGCTTCCAGGAAGGGCGCGGTCTGTTGGAGCAGATGGGCGTTCGCGTCGAGTCGCTGGCCCGCATCCAATCGATGCAGCCGGGTGACATCCAGTTTATCGAGCCTGTGTCTGCTCGCGTCTAGTCGGGTACGCGGGGAATCCCATTCACAAGAGAGGAGAACACTCATGCTGTCCAAACAAAAACTGCTGACGCTGGGCATGCAGCACGTATTGGCCATGTACGCGGGGGCAGTCATCGTCCCGCTGATTATTGGCGGCGCGCTGAAACTGACTCCCACTCAGATTGCCTACCTGATCGCAGCCGACTTGTTCACCTGCGGACTGGCCACTCTGCTGCAAGTGATCGGCACACGCTACACCGGGATCAGACTGCCGGTCGTGCTCGGCTGTACGTTCACCGCAGTGGGGCCGATTATCGCCATCGCCTCCGGCAGCAACCTGGCCACCGCCTACGGAGCGATCATCGTCTCCGGTCTGTTTGTCGTGTTGGCCGCACCGCTCTTTGGCAAGCTGCTGCGCTTTTTCCCGAAGGTGGTGCAGGGCTCCGTGGTGACGATTATCGGTCTGTCGCTGATTCCTGTCGCCATGAACAACGCCGCCGGCGGTGCAGGCAGCCCGGATTTTGGCCAACCGCGCAACCTGCTGCTGGCATTTGGCACACTGGTCATCATTTTGCTTATCAATCGTCTGTTTACCGGCTTTATTCGCGCCATCTCGGTGCTGCTCGGCCTGGTGGCCGGAACGGCAGCGGCGTACGTGATGGGCATGGTCAATTTTGACGCCGTAACTGAGGCATCCTGGGTCAACATTGTCCAGCCGTTCTATTTCGGCGTGCCGGAGTTTCACATCGTTGCGATCCTCACCATGATCCTCGTGAACATCATCAGCATGGTGGAATCGACCGGCGTCTATTTTGCCCTCGGCAGAGTGACGGAACAGGACGTCAGCAGCCAGGACGTCGTCAAAGGATTGCGCGGCGAAGGGATTGCGATCATGCTGGGCGGGATTTTCAACGCCTTCCCATACACCGCCTTTTCTCAGAACGTCGGCTTGGTGTCCCTGACGCAAATCAAGACCCGTGACGTAATGGTAGCCGCCGGCGGCATTCTCGTGGTCCTCGGCCTGCTCCCGAAACTGGCCGCGCTGACCACCGTCATCCCCAATCCGGTGCTGGGCGGCGCGATGATCGCCATGTTCGGCATGGTGGTGGCATCCGGGATCAATATCTTGTCGCAAGTCGATCTGCGCCAAAACGAGAACCTGCTGATTGCCGCCTGCAGCATTGCCGTCGGGCTTGGGTCCGCTGCCGTCCCGCAGATGTTTGATCAACTGCCGACGATGGCGAAAATGATTCTGCAAAACGGCATTGTCACCGGTTCGATCACGGCTGTCGTGCTGAACATTCTGCTCGTGCACAGCCGGCAAACACAAAAACAATCAACGCCGGTGCATACGGGTACCGTTACAGAGGCGTAGGGAAAAGGAATCCTCCTCCGCCCGTCCACGGACTTTTTACATTAGATGAATAACCTGTTGGACTGTAGTCAAAGAGGGGACTGTGCAGACAGTCCCCTTTGCTTGTAGACAAAGTCCGTGGGGCATGGGTGGTGATAGGGCCCGCTCGCTCTCTTGACGACCAGCCAAGAAGTTGGCAGCGTCCGCGTACTATATCTCCAACGACGTTTGAATATGGACAGATTACCAAACAGGCGGTATACTATTCTCTACCAATGAATACGTATACATTCGAGGTAACGTTCCATGATCTCTTCCAAAGATGTTGCAAAATTGGCGGGGGTGTCCCAAGCCACCGTTTCCCGCGTACTGAACAACGCGAAAAGCGTGAAGCCCGAGACGAGAAAAAAGGTGCTGCAGGCGATGGAAACCCTGCGCTATCAGCCCAATCTCATCGCCAGGAGCCTGGTGACGAACAGCACGAAAACCATCGCCTTGATTTCCGGTACGCTCAAAAACGGCTTCTTCGTGGAAACCACCGACTCCATTATCAACCTGGCGACCAAACACGGCTACAAAACCATGGTGTACTTTGAGGGCGAGGCAAAGCTGAAAGACATTGTGAACACCGTGATGGGAAACAAGGTGGACGGCATCCTGATGTCATCCATCCTGCTGGACGATCCCCTGTTTCACGAGATCGAGCAGTCCGGCATCCCGTACATGTTTTTCAACCGCCGCCCGAGAAACGGTGGGAACTACGTCGTTCTGGACAACACGCGGGCAGGCGAAATGATTACCAAGCATCTGTTGGACCTGGGACATGAAAGGATTGCCTACATTACGGGCGAACCCACGATCTCTACCTTTCTTGAACGGGAAACAGGGTTCAAAAAAGCGATGGAAGAAGCCGGCATCGAGATCGATCCGCAGCTTGTGTTTGTTACGAACACGACGTCAGCCGAGGTGGAAAAAATCACCTGGAGGTTGATGAACCTGGACGAACCGCCCACGGCGATCATCTGTGCGACCGATACCATGGCGTTGGCCTGCATGGATACGATCATGTCGATGGGGCTGTCCATCCCGGATGACGTAAGTCTGGTCGGGATTGATGACATCAAGATTTCCTCCCATCGCGCCATCCAATTGACAAGTATCGGTCATCACAAATTCAAGATGGGGGAGATCGCAGCCGAAAACCTGATCGAGATGATTCAGCAAGGGGAGCGCCCGAAACAGCTGCGACAGATTGTGCTGCAGCCCGAGCTGATTGTTCGCAAGACGACTGCCCGCCGCAAGTAGCCATGGCCGGGACACCTCTTTTTCGATGTTTATGAATACGTATTCATAGGGGCGATTCAAGAAAGAATCAGCATTGGATCAAAAGGTGTAACGACCCGCAGGAGGAGTGGTGGAGATGAATCAAAGCGAGATCACCGTCATGCACGTCGGCTCTCTCATCGACGGCAACGAGGTTACCGGGGGCGGCCGGATTCGGCACGAGGTTCGCAGTCCGTACAATGGCGAACTGATAGGAGTTGTGGACTTTGCGACGAGAGAAGATCTGGAACAGGCCATCCAAACCGCCCACCGGGTCTTTCAGCAAACCATGAAAAAAATGCCCGCGCACCAGCGGTCCGAGATTTTGCGGAAAGCTGCCGATGCCCTCGAGGCGCAGCGGGAGGATTTTGCTCACCTCCTGTCTCGTGAAGCGGGCAAGCCGATCCGCGATGCGCGGGGAGAGGTGGGACGTGCGGTGCAGGTACTGCGCTTCGCTGCCGACGTGGCCAAGGCCAACGACGGCGAACTCATCAAAATGGACAGTGCGGTCGGCGGAGAAAACCGAATCGGATTTGCCCGCCGCTATCCGGTTGGGGTGGTCGCCGCCATAACGCCGTTCAATTTCCCGCTGAATCTCGTTTTGCACAAGGTGGCCCCGGCCATCGCAGCAGGCTGCACCGTGGTCATAAAGCCGGCCGAAAAAACGCCGCTGTCCGCGCTGAAACTCGCCAGGCTGCTGCTACAGGCAGGGCTGCCGAAAGGGGCGTTGCATGTCGTGATGGGCACCGGTCCCGATCTGGGGGAACCGCTTGTCACCCACCCGCTGGTAAAGAAGGTGACCTTCACGGGAAGCGGGCCGGTCGGCTATAAAATCAAACAACTGGCCGGCAACAAAAAAGTAACCCTGGAGCTGGGCTCGAATTCGCCCAATCTGGTCTTCGAGGACGCCAACCTGGACGCAGCGATTTCCAGCATCGTGACGGGCGGGTTTGCCTATGCCGGCCAAGCGTGCATCTCAGTGCAGCGCATCTATGTGCAAAGGACGCTGTACCAGACGTTTCTCGATCGGCTTGTGCCGCGGGTGGCGAGCCTGCGCGTAGGGAATCCGGCCGAGGAAACAACAGATGTAGGTCCGCTGATTACGGAAGAGGCGGCCGTACGCGTGGAACAATGGGTGCAGGAAGCGGTCGAAAACGGTGCGAAAGTGCTCACCGGCGGCAAGCGGGAAGGATCCATTTACCATCCCACCGTTCTGGTGGATGTCAAGCCGGACATGAAAGTCGTATGTCAGGAAGTATTTGGCCCTGTCGTTGTCGTCATCCCGTTTGACACGGAAGAAGAAGCGGTATCACTCGCGAACGCTTCCGACTACGGCCTGCAGGCAGGCGTTTTCACGTCGGATATCAATCGTGCCTTTCGCCTGGCCGACGAGCTGGAAACCGGCGGGGTGTGGATTAACGAAGTGTCAACCGTTCGCCAGGACAACTATCCATACGGTGGCGTAAAACGGAGCGGGATCGGTAAAGAAGGCGTGAAATACGCCGTTGAGGATATGACCGAAGTGAAATTTATCGGTGTGAAGCTGCTGTAGACGGAAAATATGTGCGGGATAGGAGAGGAATGGACGATGAGCATTAGCGTGTTTCGAACACCGACTGAACTCGTGACGGGAATCGGCTCGATTGCACACATTGGGGAGAAGGCAAAGAAGCTGGGGGCAACAAAGGTTTTGGTCTTGACCGACAAGGTATTGAAGCAAACAGGTCTGGTCGACAAGGCCGTAACCCCGCTGACGCAAGCAGGCCTGCCCGTTCACGTGATTGATGAAATCATGCAGGAGCCTCCGTTTGAAAATCTGGAGCAGCTTGCCTCCCAGGTCAGGGGTCGGGGCTATGACGTGTTTGTCGGGATCGGGGGCGGTAGCGTGCTGGATGTGACCAAGGCCTTGTCCATTATGATGACCAACACGGGCGATGTGCGCGACCTGGTGGGCATTGACAAGGTGGCGATCAAGGGCGTGCCCTTCATCCTCGTGCCGACCACTTCCGGAACCGGGTCGGAAGTTACCTGCAACGCCATTTTTACGGACACGCGCGACCAGGTGAAAAAGGGAATTGTCTCACCGTACCTGCTCCCGGATGTGGCCATCGTCGATCCGGAACTAACGGTGACGGTGCCTCCATCCGTCACGGCCGCGACGGGGATGGACGCGTTTGTTCATGCGGTGGAGTCCTATACGGCGATTCGGGCAAATGAACTGACGGACGCGATTGCCCTGCACGCGATCAAACTGGTTTCCCGTTCCCTTCGCCAAGCCGTGTATCAGGGACATGACCTCAAAGCGCGCGAAGACATGGCGATGGGAAGTCTGCTCGCCGGCATTTCGCTGGGCAACGCCGGGGTAGGAGCCGTCCATGCGCTGGCCTATCCGCTGGGAGGCAAATTCAAAGTGCCCCACGGGGTGGCAAACTCCTTGCTGCTCCCCTACGTCATGAAGTACAATGTAGTTTCGAATATTCCCAAATTTGCGGAAGTGGCCAGGGCGATGGGAGAAAACGTAGACGGGTTGTCGCTTCGCGATGCAGCAATGCAGGCGGTCCACGCCATCGCCAAACTGTCTTGCGACGTGGGCATTCCCGCCAGCATCAGAGATGTTGGCGTGACAGAAGAAGACATTCCGGCCTTGGCAGCAGAAGCAAGCAAAATCGACAGACTGCTGAACAATAATCCACGCTGGCTGACGGCTGCGGACATCGAAACCATTTACCGTGAATCGTTCGCCGGCAAACTGTTTTTGGAATAATTTGTTTCCCGACCTCAGCACCGACTCGGCCTCTCTCGGTATGATGCGCCGTTTGGTGGACGAAGGCAAATACGGCCAGAAAAACGGACACGGTTTTTATCAATGGACAAAGGAATTTTTGCAGAAGAAGAACGACGAGCGGGAAGCAGAACTGATTTATTTGCTGAAAAAAGAGTGGGGGATCTAGCAAAATCTCGCTTGTTTCAAGCCATGCTTCATTTTCCTTCCTGTAAACAACACGATCATTGACACTGGATTCGTTTTCAAATCAGAGAATCGGAAATAATAGAGAGTATGGCTTGCTTTAATACGTGTCAATCTGTGGCCCGTACGGATTTTTGCGGCGGGCAGAATGAAAATCCAAGGAGCTGATTCCTGATGACACTGCGCTTGATCCCCTATCTGATCATGGACGGAAATGCCAAGGAAGCCATTCACTTTTACGAACAAGCACTGGATGCCAAAATCCTGTTTTACCAAACGTTTGGCGAGATGCCGGAAAACCCGGAATTTCCCCTGCCGGAAGAGGCAAAGGACCGCGTGTCGCATGCCATGATAAGGGTCGGCGAGTCGGACCTCATGTTTTCCGATACGTCTCCGGGCCAACCCCATCAGAGCGGCAGTCAAATCACCATCTGTATCTCGACGGACGACAAGGAAAAAGCGACACGAATCTATGAAGCCTTGAAGCAGGACGGTCAGGTGAACATGCCGCTGCAAGAGACGTTCTTTAGCCCGGCCTATGGGATTGTAACGGACAAGTTTGGCGTGACCTTCCAAATCAACACGGAGGGGAAACAACAGTAACGAAAACAGCTCTGCTCGCGTTGATTGCAGCAGAGCCGTTTTCCTTGGCGTTTTACGCCTGCCCAACCTTCGCTGTTCGTCGATTGAAAACTGTCAGCGGAAGATGCTGACAGTTGTGAATTTTTTGGAGAAGCGATCGAAAAACGGGATTGACGGCACATCCCGCTTCGATGTATGATGTCATCAATATTAAAAAGCATAGTGGAAAACTTGGAATTACACATGCCTTCTTATCCAGAGCAGGCTGAGGGACTGGCCCGATGACGCCCGGCAACCGACTGTCAAGAGCATGCTGCTCTTGCGGCACGGTGCTAACTCCTGCAGGAATTATCCTGAGAGATGAGAGGTGAGCGAGCAAACCGCGCCTCTTTTCTCAAGGAAAAGAGGCGTTTGTTTTTTCGGTTTTTCCGTCCATGTCATTATTTTTTACGCACTCATGAGGGGGATGTACCAGATGAAAACGATCAACAAATGGATGTCTGCCAGTCTCGTCGCTGCTCTTTTGCTGACGGGCTGCACCAATGAACAGCCGCCGGCGCCGTCTGCCCAGTCTGCCACGTCACCGTCATCACAGCCGGCGGACGCGCCGCAGCAGCCGGGCGCATCACCGGCGGCGGCAACTCAGGCAGCTATTCCGGCGGCAGTGGACAAACCGTTGAAAATCGCTCTGGTCAGCGAGTTTTCCATCGGAACGTTTTCTGCCCAGTACCTGCAAGGAGTCAAAGAGCAGGTGAGCAAATTCGGCGGCGAGCTGGTCGTCTACAACGCGGACGGCGATTTGGGCAAAATGGCGGCCCACCTGGACACCGCGATCAACCAAAAAGTGGACGGCATCCTGATCAACCACGGCCGTGCGGAAGCGCTGCAGCCGGGGGTGGAGCGGGCGGTCAAGGCGGGGATTCCCGTCGTCGCGTTTGACAACGACCTGGACCAGGTGGAAGGCGTCACTGTAATTGACCAGGACGACTACAGCCTGGCCTGGCAGGGGCTGAAAAATCTGGCCCAATCCATCGACGGGAAAGGCAACATCGTCTACATCTGGGTGGGCGGTTTTGCGCCGATGGAAAAGCGCAACCGCGTCTACGAGATTTTTCTCAAGCGCTACCCCAACATCAAGGAGATCGCCCGCTTCGGTTCGGCCACGCCGAATACGGCGCTGGACACCCAGGCGCAGATGGATGCAATCCTGAAAAAGTTCCCCAACAAAGGCGACATTGCCGCCGTATGGGCGCCGTGGGACGAATTTGCCAAAGGGGCCACACGGGCGATCAAGGCGGCGGGACGGACGGAGATCAAGGTGTTCGGCATCGACCTGTCCGACGAGGACTTGCAGCTCATCCAGGAGCCGAACAGCCCGTGGAAAGCGTCGGCGGCGACTGATCCGGCGGACATCGGACGGGTGCAGAGCCGCTTCCTCTACCAAAAGATCGCCGGCGAACACACGCCCAAGTACTTCTCGCTCGATCCGCATCTGGTCAGCCAGGACAAACTGCCGGACCAACCGGTCAACATGTCCGACCTGACGCAATACGTGAGCGGATGGGGTCGAAGCGACGCCGCCATCTCGCCGTGGATGGCTGCGCTGGAGGCAAAGCACAAGTGACCGAAATGGACAGATCAGGGAGGGATGCGAGATGACGGCCTCTGTTTTGGAAATGAAGGGGATCGTCAAGCAGTACGGCGGGGTGTACGCCCTGCGCGGAGTGGATTTCACCGTGCGCAGCGGGGAGGTGCACGCCATCCTCGGAGCCAACGGAGCGGGCAAAAGCACGCTGATGAAAATTCTCTCCGGCGCAGAGCAGGCGACGGCCGGCAGCATTCTGATCGACGGCCGTGAGCTGGCCGTCAGCGGACCGCGGGATGCCAAGCGGGCCGGTATCCACCTCGTGCAGCAGGAAGTGGACACGGGGCTGATTCCCTCCCTGAGCGTCGCGGAAAACATACTTCTGGACCATACTGTCTCCGCCGGCGCCTGGTGGCATTCGCCGAAGCGTACGGTGGAGCGGGCCCAACAGATACTCAGCCGGTGCGGTTTTTCCCTGCCGCTGAAGGCAAAGGCGGAGGAGCTGACGCTGGCGGAGAAACAGTTGGTGCTGCTGGCCCGGGCTGTGGCCCAGGATGTCCGCTTCGTCATCTTTGACGAACCGACCGCGCCGCTCAGCCTGACGGAAGCGGCGGCGCTGTTTGAGCTGATTGCCAGCTTGAAGGCGGCAGGGCTGGGGATTGTCTACATCTCCCACCGGCTGCCGGAGGTGTTTGCCATCGCTGATCGCATCACTGTGCTGCGGGACGGCAGCCGGGTGTGGGAAAAGCGGACGGAACAGACCAGTCCGGAAGAGGCGGTGGCGGCGATGCTGGGCCGCCGCGAAGCCAATCAGGCAGACGAGAGATGCAGACGGGCAGGCGAGGTGTTGCTGGAAGCGAGAGAGCTGCGGATCGGCCACAAGGTGAAGCGGTTTGACGTTCAGCTGCGGCAGGGGGAGATCGTCGCGGTGGTGGGACTGGTGGGCGCCGGCAAGACGGAGGTGTCCCGTGCCCTGTTCGGCGCCGACCGGCTGGACGGCGGCGAGATCCGGCTGAGAGGGAAGACTCTGCGCCTCCGCCATCCTGGTGAGGCGATTCAAAACGGCATCGCGCTGATTCCCGAAGAGCGGCGGCTGCAGGGCATCCTGGTGGAGGAGCCGGTGAAGCACAACCTGACACTGGCCCACCTGAAGGCGTTTACGCGCGGAGGCTTTCTCTCGGACAAGGCGGAGCGCGAGGCGGCCCAATCCCTCGTGGAGCGGCTGGGCATCAAGACGGCCGGGCTGGATCAGCCGACGGGCAGCCTGTCCGGCGGCAATCAGCAGAAAGTGGCGATCGGCAAGTGGCTGTTGACCACGGCCAGCGTGTTCCTCTTCGACGAGCCGACCAAGGGCGTGGACATCGGCGCCAAGCAGGAGATTTTCCGCTTGATTAAGGAACTCGCGGACGAGGGCAGAGGCGTCTTGTACTTTTCCAGCGAGATTGACGAAACACTGGCGCTGGCCGATCGGCTGATCGTGCTGGAAAACGGACGGACCGCCGCCGAGTGGAGCCGGAGCGAATGGACGACAGGACGGATCACGGCCGAGACGGTGATGTATTACATGAGTGGAGGGAATCATCATGGAAGCAGTGCTGCAGGGTGAAAAAACAAAACAGACGCGGGGGTCGCTGGCGCAGCGGTACGGTGCGCTCCTGGCCATTCTGGCCGTGATCGTGTTTTTCAGCATCGTCAACGAAAACTTTCTCAGCTACGCCAATCTGGTGGACATCCTGCGTTCCATTTCCATCGTGACGCTGGTGGCAATCGGGGTTACCTTTTCCCTGATCGTGGGCGGCTTTGACCTGTCCGTCGGTTCGACGGTCAGCGTGGCGACGGTGCTCTCCGCCTCGCTCATGGTGTGGTACCGGCAGGAACTGCTGGTGGCGGTGGTTGTTCCGCTCCTGGCCGGTCTGGTGATCGGGCTGATCAACGCGCTGTTGGTGGTCAAGGTGCGGATTCCCGACATCCTGGCGACGCTCGTGTCGCTGTACGTCTTTCAGGGCATTCACCTCAGCTACACGCAGGGCTTTTCCATCTACAACAACATGCCGATGGCCGACGGCTCGTCCGCTCCCGGCATCATCATTCCGTCGTTTCTCTTCATCGGCCAGGGGGAAATATGGGGCATTCCCGTCCCGGTCATCCTGATGGCGCTGGCCGTCGTCGGCGTGCACGTGTTTCTCAACTACACCCGTTTCGGACGGATGCTGTACGTCACCGGCGGCAATCTGGAAGCGGCCCGCCTCTCCGGCGTACCGGTCAACAAGTACCGCACGCTGGCCTACATGCTGTCGGCGCTGTTCGCCTCCATCGGGGGGATCGTGCTGACGGCGCGGATCGGCACCGGCCAGGTGATGGCCGGATCGCCGCTGTTGATGGACGCCGTGGCTGCTGCGTTTATCGGGTTTTCCATCTTCGGGCAGGGCAAGCCCAACGCGTTCGGCACCTTTTGCGGCGCCATCCTGATGGGCGTGCTGATGAACGGGTTGACGATGATGAACGTGCCGTATTACGCCCAGGACATCGTCAAGGGGCTGGTGCTGGCAGGAGCGCTGACGCTTACCTATCTGCCCAGGCTGAAAAAATAGGCGGGCAGCCGATGGACTGCTGCTGTCGGGTTAGTGAGCTTTCTGTTTTTGCGAAAGCGACCGCCGAGTGACTGAAGCAGTAGTTTCCCGCTTTGTTTGATCGGAAAAAGGCGCGATGGCCGTCATGTCGGACGAGGGCGGCGATACGGCCATACGCCCGGTTTACGCCCGCTGACTTCCCGCCGGCATATCCGCCTGTCTTTTTCGGGCACGCTGGCTGTGTTTGTCCGCTGTGCGCCTGCCTTTTCCGGGAGCTTGCGAAAAAAATTTGTGAATGGAAAAAAATACGGGTTGATTTTTTCTTGTCTCCCCTGTATAGTATTGAATTGTCGCCACGGTGCGAAACAACAAACAGATACGTGCCCTTAGCTCAGCTGGATAGAGCGTTTGACTACGAATCAAAAGGTCGGGAGTTCGAATCTCTCAGGGCACGCCATAATGCAGAGGCGAGAGCCCATCTCGCCTCCAGTCGGGAAGTGGCTCAGCTTGGTAGAGCGCTTGGTTCGGGACCAAGAGGTCGCAGGTTCAAATCCTGTCTTCCCGACCATTTTTATTTTTACGGACGTGCCGCTCAGCATTGTTGGCAGAAAACCAAGCCCCAAGGGGCGGCATACAAGCCCTACGCCGGTATGGGAATAGGGACAGCGGCTTTTCAGAAGCAAAACAGACCGCCAGGAGGAGATCTCCGGCGGTCTTGCTGTTATTACGCCACCAAGCCCAATCCTCGTGCTGTCTGCGCGATGACAAACGTCACGGCAATCGCGATGGACAGCGGGATCAGGGCGGACAGCACGGTCCATTTGGCGCTTTTGGTCTCTTTGTAAATGTTGAACAGGGTCGTGCCGCAGGGATAGTGCAGCAGCGAGAACAGCATCATGTTCAGCGCGGTCAGCCACGTCCAGCCGTGTGCCAAAAAGATGTCCTTGATGTTGTCCAGGCCGTCAATGTCCACCATTGCCCCGGAGGACAGATATCCCATCAGAAGGATCGGCAGGACGATCTCATTGGCCGGCAGCCCGAGCAGAAAGGCCATGAGGATGTACCCGTCAAGTCCGAGCGCGTGGGCGAATGGATGGAAAAAGGAAGCCAGGTGATTCAAGATGCTGTCGCCGCCCACGGTCACGTTGCCCAGTATCCAGGTAATCACGCCGGCCGGAGCGGCGACGAGGACCGCCCGGGTCAACACGCTCAGGGATTTGTCCTTGGACGCCAGCAGCACGGTTTTGAGCATCTGCGGTTTCCGGTACGGCGGCAGCTCCAGCGTGTAGTGGGTGGGGACGCCGCGCAGCGCCGTTTTGGACAAAATCCAGGAGACGGTCAGGGTGACGACGATGCCGATCAGCACCATGCCCATGACGATCAGCGCCGTGACCAGCGTGTGGTACTGGCTGGCGACACCGGCGGCCACGAACAGTGAGGCGAGCAGGATCAGCGTCGGCCAGCGCCCGTTGCAGGGGACAAAGTTGTTGGTCAGGATCGCAATCATCCGCTCCCGCGGCGATTCAATGATCCGGGTGGAGATGATCGCCGCCGCGTTGCAGCCGAAGCCCATCGACATGGTCAGCGCCTGCTTGCCGTGCCCGCCCGCCTTTTTAAACAACCGGTCCATGTTGAATGCGACCCGCGGCAGATAGCCGAAGTTTTCCAGCAGCGCAAAGATCGGGAAGAAGATCGCCATTGGCGGCAGCATGACGCTGACGACCCAGGCTGTCCCGCGGAACAGCCCGAGCACGAGCAGGCCGTGCAGCCAGTCAGGGGCGTGAACAGCCTGAAACGCGGCCGTCAGGTGCCCTTCGATCCATCCGAACATGTCGGCCAGCATCCCGGACGGGACGTTGGCGCCGGCGATGGTGATCCAGAACACGACGCCGAGAATCGCCAGCATGATCGGGAAGCCCCAGATCGGCGAGGTGACGATTTTATCCAGCCGATACGTGCTTTCCAGCTTTTTGGGGTCTTCGTAGCGGACGGCCTCCCGGCAGATGTTCCGGGATGTCTGGTAAATGTCGCGGACGATGCCGTCGCGGATCGCGTCTCCGCCGGCCATGCACTGGGCCAGGGCAAACAGCGAGTCGAGCGAATCCGGCCTCTCAGTGGCAAGAAATCTGCTCATGGGGCACGACCTCCTTCATCCCGGTCGCTCCGACGGTGTCGAGGCGTGCCTTGAGGGAGGCGAGCAGCTTCTCGTCGCCGTCAAGCAGGCGGAGCGCAATCCATCTGGGCGAAAAACGCGTGCCCAACAGGTGCGTGACATGCGGCTCCAGCTCCCTGATTTTCTGCTCGATGTCCGCACTGTAGGAAATCGTCACGGGCTGCGGGATGATTTTGCCGGACGCCACTTTTTCCACCTCGGCCAGGAGCGCGTCGATTCCCGTCCGATTGCGGGCTGAGATGGCAACCGTCGGCACGCCCAGCTTTTGTCTGATTTTGGTTACGTCGACGTGAATGCCCAACCGCTTCGCTTCGTCGATCAGGTTGACGCAGAGGACGACGCGGTTGGTCATCTCCATCACCTGCAGCGCCAGATTCAGGTTGCGCTCCAGCGATGTGGCGTCCACGACGACGACAGTTACGTCGGGCTGTTCAAAAATGATGTAATCGCGCGCCACTTCCTCATCGGCGGAATTGGAATACAGTGAGTAGGTGCCCGGCAGGTCGATCACCCGGTAGGTGACGTCTTCGTGGACAAACTCACCGACGGCTGACTGCACCGTTTTTCCCGCCCAGTTTCCGGTGTGCTGGCGGAGGCCGGTCAGCGTGTTGAACAGCGTGCTCTTTCCGGTATTGGGATTGCCGGCCAGAGCGATTGTGTACGCAGCCAAAATCATTCACCTCCCAGGATGTTTCCGAATATCTGCGAGCTTTCTTCCCGGCGCAGGGCAATCGTCGTATTGTTCACACGAAATGCGACCGGATCGCCGAGCGGACTTTTCTGCAGGACCTCGATGACGTTTCCCGGGACGAATCCCAGGTCGAGCAGTCTTCGCCGCAGGACCCCCTGCACGTTGATTCCCGATAAAACAAGCCGCATTCCGGTTTTTGCCTCGGAAAGCGGAATTGTGGGCGAAGCCATGTGATGCCACCCCCTGTGGTTTTCGCATGGGACAAAATGTTTGCCAAGGGCAAATTTTTGCTTACAAAAAAATATGTGACAAAAGTAGATCAGGTTCTTACTGTTAGTATAGTACAAAATTTTTCTCTTAGGAACAAAAAGTTTCTCTAGTGCAACATTTCGTCCTTTGTGCAACACTCCGACGCTGGAGCGGCAGGCATTCGGCACGACTTTGACTCATTTGTCTGTTATAATGGAAATCGTAACGGTTCTCTTTTGGGGTGGTGACTGGATGATATCAAACGAGATGCAGGATTCCTGTGACGATACGTGTCAAGGAACGGAACCGACAGCCGCTGAAATAAAGGAAGCCATGATTGATAACGACACGGCCGGGGCGCTCGCCGATCTGTTTCGCGCGCTGAGCGATCCTACCCGGGTCAAGATCATTTACGCTTTATTGCACAGGGAGCTGTGTGTCCACGACATCTCCACGGCCCTGGACATGGGGCAGTCAGCGGTGTCGCACCAGCTCCGTTATCTGCGAAATCTGCGCATCGTCAAACGGCGAAAGGCGGGAAAAACCGTCTTTTACTCCCTGGACGACGATCATATTGAACAGATATTCGTGCAGACGCTTCAGCACATGAAACACGGCTGATCGTCCGAGACCCGCTTGCTTGGCAGGCGGGTTTTTTTGTCTGCGCTGCGGCCTGCATGCACGGCTGTCCGCCCGGGAAAAATTGTGTTGACGTTTTGCAGCCGGAAAAAATAAGATGATTGTGAGGATAAAATACATGAACAATTAATCATGTGTTTGAGCGGGGTGGAACGAATGGCCAATACGGATGAGTGCTGCAAAGCGGCCTCCCACGCGGAAACAGGATGCTGCGGCAACGGTACTGCCGTTGAGACCTGCAGTGAAACATTGTCCCTGATCGGTCTGCACTGTGCCGACTGTGCGGCACGTCTGGAGAAAAGCCTGGCCCGGTTGCCCGGGATGGCGCGGGCGGAAGTGAACGCCGCCGTCGCCAAGGCAAGCGTCAGCTACGATCCGCATCGGACGACCTATGAGCAGATTGTCGACACCATCCGGAAACTGGGCTACGACGTCGCCCCGCAGCAGCGGGGGACGGCCACGGCTCGCTTCCGCATCCGCGGGATGGACTGCGCCGATTGCGCGCAAAAGCTGGAGAAAAAGGTGGGAGCCCTGCCCGCCGTGCATCGCGTCCAGGTCAATTTCGGCGCGGCGATCATGACCGTCGAGCATGACGGAACGGCAGTTGACCGCGTGATCGACACTGTGCGCCAGGCGGGCTACGAAGCCGTCCGGGAGCAGGAAGCGAACAGGCGGGAGGAAGAGCGGGGCTTTTGGCGGCAAAACAAAAAAGCCTGGTCGACCGTGACTGCCTCCCTTTTGTTTCTCGCCGCCTGGGGCCTGGGGTTCGCGCCGGCAGCACCGGAGCCGCTCATCACGCTGCTCTACGCGCTGTCCATCCTGGCCGGCGGCGTTCGCATCGCCAAAAGCGGCCTGTACGGTCTCAAGTCGCGAACGGTCGGCATCGACTTTCTGATGACGATCGCTGTCATCGGGGCGGTGGCGATCGGCGAGTGGGCGGAAGGAGCGGCGGTGGTCTGCCTGTTTTCGCTGGGGGAAACGCTGGAGGCCTATACCATGGACCGGACGAGACGATCGCTGCGCAGCCTGATGGAACTGGCGCCGGCTGAAGCACTCGTCCTGCGCGACGGTCGAGAGTTGACGCTTCCGGTGGAACAGATTCGCGTCGGCGACACGATTCTGGTCAAACCGGGGGAAAAGATCGCGATGGACGGCATCGTGACCGACGGGCGGTCGACCGTCAACCAGGCGCCCATTACCGGCGAGTCCGTACCGGTGGAGAAGGGAGCCGGAGACGAGGTGTTCGCCGGCACGATCAACCAGCAGGGAGCGCTGACGGTCAGGGTGACCAGACGGGCCGAAGACAACACCTTGTCCCGGATCGTTCATCTCGTGGAAGAAGCACAGGCGCAGAAGGCGCCGTCGCAGCGCTTTGTCGACGCCTTTGCCGCCTACTACACGCCGGCGGTGATCGCCGTGGCTGTCGCAATCGCCGCCGTTCCGCCGCTTCTGTTCCAGCAGCCGTTTGCGGACTGGTTTTACCGAGCGCTGATGATGCTAGTCGTTTCGTGCCCCTGCGCGCTGGTCATTTCCACCCCTGTCTCTATCGTCTCCGCCATCGGCAATGCCGCACGCAGCGGGATTTTGATCAAAGGGGGCATCCATCTGGAACGGCTCGGTGCCGTTTCGGTGATGGCCTTTGACAAGACGGGGACGCTCACCCAGGGGCATCCCGAAGTAACCGGGATCATCCCTGTGTCTGCTCTGACGGAGGTGGAGGTTCTCGCCATCGCCGCTGCCGTGGAAGCCCGATCGGAACACCCCTTGGCGGCAGCCATCGTCCGCAAGGCGAAGCAGGAGGGCGTGGCCATCCCTGACAGCGATCAGTTTGTCTCCGTCCCCGGCGGCGGGGTGAAAGCCCGGGTGAACGGCATCACGTACATGATCGGAAACCCCCGGTGGATCTCCGGCGACGCGGGGCTCTCGCTGGAGCGGGTCGAGCAGCGGATCGAGCAGCTTCGAGAGTCCGGCCACACCTTGATGGTGCTGGGCACGGAACAGCAGGTGGTGGCGCTGATCACGCTGGCCGACGCGGTCCGTCCGTCCAGCAGGACAGCGATTCGGGAACTGCGCTCCCTGGGGATAGAGCGGATGGTCATGCTGACCGGAGATCACCGGGGCGCGGCTCGCGCTGTCTCCAGCGAACTGGGAGGCATCGACTGCCATGCCGAACTGCTCCCGGAAGACAAGCTGACCCTCATCCGGGAGTGGCAGTCTGCTGGCGCCAGCGTGGCCATGGTGGGGGATGGCGTCAATGACGCGCCGGCGCTTGCTGCGGCGACCGTGGGCATCGCCATGGGCGGTGCCGGATCGGATACGGCGCTGGAAACGGCCGACATCACCCTGATGGCCGACGATCTGTCCAAACTTCCCTACGCCGTCAATCTCAGCCGGCGGACGCTGCGCATTATCAAGCAGAACATCGCGTTTTCGCTGCTGGTGAAGGCGGTCTTTCTGCTGATGATCGCGTTTGGCTGGTCCACGCTGTGGATGGCTGTGCTGGCCGATACGGGAAGCTCCCTGATCGTGATCGCCAACGGCATGCGGCTGCTGCGGTCCGCCGAGCGCGCCTAAGCGCTCCCGGTCCGCACCGGGCAGGCGGCGGGCTAGGCAGCAGCCCGCTGCCTTTTTTAGTCCAGCCACCATCCCACCGGCCCGTCTGGCGCTTCAATGCGCACAAATCAGCGGTCAGCTGCCATCCTTCACTCCCCGCAGTTTGGCGATCGCCAGCAGCACGAGCGGGATGACATAGGCGATCACCACTCCGAAATAGCCGAGCCGGTCGCCAAAGGTAAAAAACTCGGTCTGGTTTTGCGGCATCATCGCAATCAGGTAGATAATCGGCGAGAGGATGAGAATCCACGTAAATCTTGAAATCCGGGTAAACACGGACTGCAGCGTGGTTATGGCCAGATCAAACGAGATGCTGCAGGTGTTAAAGATGGTCATGATCCAGATGGTAAAAAAGAGGGAATCGACCCGTTCGATAAACCCGCCCGGCACTTCGACGCCTTTTGCCAGCTCGATGGTGGGAAAGGTCAGATTTTTGACCACCTCCGCTGAAAAGACGCCGATGACCACCATGTAGATGGTCATGTACACCAGGATGGGAATCGCCATTCCCAGCGTGACTGATTTGGGGGCATCCTGCGGACGTTTCATCAGAACCGTGTAAAAAAGCACTAATTCCCCCCCGGTCATGGAAAGGCCCAATCTTTTCACACCGCTGAGCTGGGACATCCAGTCTGAAGAGAAAAACGGCCGGACGTTTTCCCATTCCAAAAAGCGCAGCATGTACAACTGGACCAGGAGAATGATCAACAGCGCGATCGGCAGAAAGATGAGGTTGAGGCGCAACAGCGCCAGGCGCGATCCAGCCGCAACGTACTGGACGATCAGCAAAAAGGCCAGCGTAATCATCTCCACCGGCGTGTTCGTGAACAGGTACTGCTTGGCGATAATGCCGACTGCCCGGATTTCAAAGGAGGCCATCCATATGCTGTGCACACTAAAGAGCAAAGTGAGCAGATACGCGAACGGCCGGCCTGCGATCACCGCCACAATAGCGAAAAAGGGACGGGTGGGAAAGCGGCTGGCCAGCTTGCCCAACAGCCAGCTGATAAAACAGACGACAGTGCCGGCGATGAGGATGGAAATCCACCCGTCAAACGAATTGGTTTCCTCCGCAATCGAACGGGGAAAGGTGAGGATGCCTACGGCGATCACGTAATTGGCGATGATGAAGATCATCTCTCGGGTACTGATTTTTTTATCCGCATAGGAAACGTTGTTCATGGCGAATCCCCTGTCTTCATGCGAATGTTTTTGCGCTCATTCCCGCTTGTCGCATTTCCATGGCGGATCGCCGTGCTCGCGCAGCTTGCGGAACATGATGTGGAGGCTCCACGGAATCAGCACAGACAGCACCGCCCCGGCACATGTCATAAACGGGGGAAGAATGCCGAATAGCTTGTTCAACATGGCTACACCGCCTTAACGTACTTCGTTCCTGCTGCGGGTTTCCGTTGTATTGATCTCGCCCACATTGCGGATGTACACGGTTGCCTTGACGTCGATTTCGCTCGATGCGAAGTAATTTCTGCCGTACTCCCAGTCGTGTTTGAGCTGCTTCCAGAGGTGGGGATGCTCCTGTTTCAAGTAAGTGCCCAACCCGAGCACATCTGTTTTCATCTGCTTGTGCACCTTTCTGATCGTGTCGCGGGCCATTCGCTCGATCTCTTTGGCCAGGTGATCCTGCAGCGTTTTTAACGCATCTTTGCTCAGGTAATTCATTGGCTTGAACGTCTCGTCGATCACGCCTTCACACGTGATGGTGTAGACGAATCGCATCCGCTCCTTGTGCCGGATATCCGCCTTGATTTTCCGGCTGGCCGACTCAATGTTAAATGTCACCAGTTCGCGATCGAGCACTGCCTTCAGCATGCCCCCCTTAACGCGGTCGGTGAGGAAGTTCAAGCCTTCCGTTTCTTCTTCGCCCAAAAAACCGACCATGCGGTTTGATTTTCCATTAAACACGGCCGCGCCGGCCACTTTCACTTCCTTTTCGTTTGAGGTAATGCGGGGAAGCACAAAGCTGTGCTCGTTCATCAGATTTTCGTGGCATTCACCCAACCATATTTCCGGCAATATCCGCGCGTTTTTTTGGATGTTTTCGGCCACGGCGTTGATGTACATGGCCGGCAGTTTTTCGTTTATTGGGGAGATTTCCAGGACGGGGCGGGCGTCCCCTTTGGCGATCATCACCTTGCTGCTGCGGCGCAGTTCCGGATCGCGCAGGAAAAAGTCGAGCGCGTCGGCAAAGGCGTGATTGGCCTTGGCCACCTCTTCGGAGATGATCAGCACTTTCAGTTGCTGGTAAAACGGAATCCGGCTGCTCCGCGTCGCCAGCTCACTGGAAATCTCCAGCAGGGAATCCCCTTCTGATGCGAGGTTCAAAAACGCCTCGTTGGCACTGCCCTGGACGCCTCTTTGCTGCGAACCGGAAACCAGTCCGCCGGGAACCACGAACTGGTGGGTAACCAAAAACCGCCATCGTCCCTCCGGCCTGTCTGGCGCTTCCTTTTCTGCTGTTTCCTCTGCGGCTGAGGAGCGGGGGAAGTCAATCGCCACGCCGATGACAAAACCGCGCTCTTCGATGGGCACCTGATCCCAGCACCCGGATGTCAGGAAAGCGCACAGACCGATCAAGGCAGTGCGCACGAATCGGCGGTCAATCACTCTCCTTCACCCCCCGCAGTTTGGCGATCGCCAGCAGCAGGAGCGGGATGACATAGGCGATCACCACACCGAAGTAGCTGAGCCTGTCGCCAAAGGTAAGAAACTCGTTCTGGTTTTGCGGCGACATCGCAATCAGGTAGACAATTGGCGAGATCATGCGAATCCACGTAAATTTCGAAAACCGGGTAAATACGGACCGCAGCGTGGTTATGGTCAGATCAAACCAGATGGTGCTGGTGTTAAAGATGGTCATGATCCAGATGGTGAAAAAGAGGGATTCGACCCGTTCGATAAACCCGCCGGGCACCTCGACACCTTTTGCCAGCTCGATGGTGGGAAAGGTCAGATTTTTGGCCACCGCCGCTGAAAAGACACCGATGATCACCATGTAAATGGTCATGTACAGCAGGACAGGAATCGCCAGTCCCAGGATGACTGATTTGGGGGCATCCTGCGGACGTTTCATCAGGAGCGTGTAAAAAAGCACGATTTCCGGGCCGGACATGGACAGGGTCACTCCTTTCGCACCTTTGAGCAGGGTCATCCAGTCGGAAGAGAAGAACGGCCGGACGTTTTCCCATTCCAAAAAGCGCAGCGTGTACATCTGGACCATGAGAATGACCAGCAGCACGATCGGCAGAAAGATGAGGTTGAGACGCAGCAGCGCCATGCGCGATCCTGCCACAGCATACTGGACGATCAGCAAAAAGGCCAGCGTGATCATCTCCACCGGCGTGTTCGTGAACAGGTACTGCTTGGCGATATTGCCGACAGCCCGGACTTCAAAGGAGACCATCAATATGCTGTACACACCAAAGAGCAGAGTGAGCAGATACGCGAACGGCCGGCCGACGATCAGCGCCACGTAATCGAAATAGGTACGGGTGGGAAAGCGGCTGGCCAGCTTGCCCAACAGCCAGCCGATGAGACAGACGGCAGCGCCGCCGATGAGGACAGAAATCCATCCGTCAAACGCATCGGTCTCCTTCGCAATCGAACGGGGAAAAGTGAGGATGCCTACACCGATCACGGCATTGGCGATGATGATCACCATCTCTCTGGTGCGGATTTTTTGATCCGCATAGGGAACGTTGTTCATGGCGCATCCCCTGTCTTCATGCGAATGTGGTCTTTTGGCTGCCCGGTCTCCGGCCGTTTTCGCATAAACGTCACGGGAGCACGCAGCAACAGATCCTTCCAGTCGTTCAGCAGTTGCGGCGCAAACGGCGTCAGGTACGGCACACCCAGGCTCGTCAGATTGGCCAGGTGAATAAAGATGGCGACAAACATAAGCACGACTCCGTACAGGCCGAAGATAGCGGCGGCAAACATCACAACAAAGCGGATCATGCGAAACGTCAGCGCCAGGTTGTACGCCGGGATGGCAAACGAGGCGATCGCCGTCAGGGCGACGACGATGACCATGACCGGGCTGACGAGTCCGGCTGATACGGCCGATTCGCCGATCACCAAACCGCCGACGATCCCCACCGTCTGACCGATTGGTTTCGGCAGGCGCAGCCCCGCCTCCTGAAGCAGCTCCATCGTCGCCACCATCAGCAGCGCTTCGACAAACGCCGGAAACGGAACGCCTTCTCTCGTCGCTGCGATAGAGAAGGCCAGGTCGGATGGGATCAGTCCGGGATGATAGGTGACGAGCGCGACGTACAACGCTGGAGAAAAGACCGCCAGAAACGCGGCCACGTAGCGAAGCAGCCGGGCCAGCGTTCCGACAATCCAGCGCTCGTAAAAGTCTTCCGGCGAATGAAGCAGCATGCTGAAGGTAACCGGCACGATCAGGCCCATCGGGGTACCGTCCAGCAAGATGGCCACCCTGCCTTGAAACAGCGCGGAAGCCACCTTGTCCGGCCGCTCGGTCACCTGGCATTGCGGGAACGGCGAAAGAAAGTCGTCTTCGATCCACTGTTCGATAAATCCAGATTCTTCCACCTCATCAACGTCGATGGTGGCCAGCCGCCGTTTCACCTCTTGCACGAGCGCGGGATTGGCGATGTCCTGCATGTAGGCGATAATCAAATCGGTCTTGCTGCGCCGTCCCACGTTCATGGTATCAAAGCGGAGCTGGACGTCCCTGACCCGCCGCCGGACGAGCATCGTATTGTCCCGGATGTTCTCGGTAAACCCTTCCCGTGGGCCCCGCACCAGCCCTTCCGACACCGGCTCGTCGATAGTGCGGGTCTGCCAGCCTCGGCTGTCGATCACGATGGTTTGGGCTGTGCCGTCGACAAACAGGGCGGTATCTCCTGCGAGTACCCGGTCATACATGGCTTCAAATGTTGATTCCAGTTTGACCTCGATGGTAGACAGCACTTCTCTCAACAGGAACGTCAGCATCTCTTCGCCCGGCGGAGGGAGCTTCTTGCCCGATGCCGGCAGTGTCAGCTGGATGTGCTTGACGACTTTGTCATTGATGAGATCAGAGTCCACCAGTCCGTCGAAGCAAACCACGGCGCACGTTAGCGAGGTATTGTCGATCGAAAATGTCCGGACGATCAGATCTTGCGGGTTACCCAACGTCTGCTTGATGGCCGTCAGGTTTTCCTCAAGACGGGGGTAGAGCGGGGTGGACAGGTCGGGCGTCTGCTGCGGGCGTCGCTTCAACTGCGAAGCCATTGTTTTTGTCGGCCTCTTATTTTTGCGATACACCTGGAGGTCCCTCCTGTCGTGGAAACACAAGCCTGTTAGTGCGATTTTTTCCGGAAGTGAGCGGAATTATGCGAACGCTGCCGCTTCTGCGGTGCCGGTTTGCCCCTGCATGTAAGTTCCAATACCGCATTCGCGCAAAAGAATTGAAGAACGAGGGGAGGTGTGGTACATTCGGCATGGTAGAATAGGAGAGTGGAGAGGAAGAAAGACGAGAGGATGATAGGGGTGCCTGACACACAGGTAATGGAGCGGGCAACGGATTTTGCCCGCCTTGCTGATACACTGGAACAGATCGGATCGATGATGGAAGAGGCGAAAGACGGCACGACGCCGGGGAAAATGGCGCAGCTTGCCGAGAAGACGCGGCAGGCAGAGCTGAACATCGCATTTTGCGGCCATTTTTCCGCCGGCAAATCGACGATGATCAATACGCTGTTGGGCGTCAATCTGCTGCCGTCCAATCCGATTCCCACCAGCGCCAACGTGGTCAAAATCCGCGGCGGGGAAAAGGCTGCTCGCGTCTATACGCGCAACAGCGGCGTACTGACCTTTGACCCTGACACCGAAATGGAAAAGCTGAAGCAGTTTGCCGTGGATGGGGACACCGTGGAATGGGTGGAAGTCTCCTATCCGGGGACGTTCCTGGACGAGCGTTCCAGTCTTCTGGATACGCCGGGGATCGATTCCACCGACGCCGCCCACAAGATCGCGACCGAATCGGCGCTTCACCTGGCGGACGTGGTCGTCTACATGATGGACTACAACCACGTGCAGGCGGAGGAGAACTTCAATTTTACCAAAGCGCTGAAAGACCGCGGAAAACCGGTCTACCTGGTCGTCAACATGATTGACAAGCACATCGACTTTGAGCTTGATTTTGACAGTTACAAGGAGAGCGTGGAAGAGGCGTTCGCCACGTGGAACATCAAGCCGGACGGCATTTTCTACACGTCGCTGGCGGAGCCGGATCACCCGGAAAACCAGTACGAGGCGTTTCGGGAGAAGCTGCTGGCGCTGATCGGTGAGCGGGAGAGGCTGATTGGGGAGAGCGTCGTCCACTCTGCGGAGCACCTGATCGACGAGCACGTGAAAGGGATCGCCCAGCGCAACGCAGCGGCCCGCGAAGCGCTGGAGAGCAGACTGGAGGCACTGGCGGTGGACGGCGTGGACAAGAGCGATGCCGCCCAGGCGGAAGCGGCGCTCCGGGAGGCGGAAGCGCAGCAGTCTGCGCTGGCCAACCGGGCCGAGGAGGCGCGCAAGCAGATGGAAAAAGAGCTGTCCGCCCTGCTTGACAACGCGCGGCTGACGTATTACAGCACCAACGAAGCGGCGGAGCGCTATCTGGAAAGCCGCAAGCCGGGATTCAAGGTGGGCCTGTTCTTTGCCGCCAGAAAAACGGAGGAGGAACGGGCCAAGCGGCTGGACGCCCTCTTGGCTGATATCCGCGAAAAGGTGGCCGGCAATCTCGACTTCCATTTCAAGGATCTGGTGAGCAAGCTGCCCGAGGCGTACGGCATCCGCGACGAAGCCTACCACGCCGCCGTGCACGCCACGCGGATCGAGGTGACGGCTGAATTTCTCGCCGCCCTTGTGAAGGAGGGAGCAGGCACGCGCGAATACGTGATGAACTACTGTTCCGATATTTCCAACGCGATCAAGGCGGAGTACCACCGTGCAGGACTGGCGTTCATCGAACAGGTGACGGCGCGGCTGCGTAAAGAGGCAGAAGCGGAGGCCGAAGCGCTGAATGGGCGGCTGGGCGCACTGCGTGAACTGGCGGAGATTCACGCCGGGCTGGCTGCGCTGGCAGAAAACGAGCGGGCGGTCAAAGAGCGGCTGCGAGCGATTTTGCGTGAAGGAGCGTAACGGAGACAATGAACCAACTGAGAGAGAAACTGATTGCTGCAGCGGAGCGCTTGCGGCGGGCAAGCGATGAAATTGCGACGGTGCCGGGAATGCAGGCGCAGGCCGAGGCAATGCGGGAGCGTGCCGACCGTCTGACTGCCAACCGCTTTACGGTCGCGTTGTTCGGAGCGTTCAGCGCCGGCAAGTCGTCGTTTGCCAACGCGCTGATGGGGGATTTGGTACTGCCGGTGTCCCCCAATCCGACGACGGCGGCGATCAACAAAATCATGCCGCCGACCGAGAGCCATCCGCACGGGACGGTGCGAGTGGTCCTGAAGAGCCGGGAAGCGGTGGAGCAGGACGTGCTGCGCTCACTTGCCGTCTTTGGCCTGTCGGCTGACGGGCTGGAGCAGGCTCTGGCCGAACTGGACAAGATCGACGTGGCGCACATTCCGCCGACTGCGAAACCGCATTTCACCTTTTTGAAAGCGGTGACCAAGGGGCTCAGCGACATGACTCCCCATCTGGGGGGCGAGCTGATCGTCGACATGCAGGCGTTCAAAGGCTTTGTGGCCAAAGAGGAGAAAGCCTGCTTTGCCGAGTACATCGAGCTCTTTTACGCGTGTCCCCTGACCGAGCAAGGGATCGTGCTGGTCGATACGCCGGGAGCGGACTCGATCAACGCCCGCCATACCGGGGTCGCCTTCGAGTACATGAAAAACGCCGACGCGGTGTTGTTCGTCACCTACTACAACCACGCCTTTTCCCAGTCGGACCGGGAATTTCTGCTGCAGATGGGCCGCGTGAAGGACACCTTTGAGATGGACAAAATGTTCTTCATCGTCAACGCTGCCGACCTCGCCTCCTCCAAGGAAGAGCTGGACGGAGTGGTCGCGCACGTGGAGAAAAACCTGCTCGCCTGCGGCATCCGCCATCCGCGGATCTATCCTGTCTCCAGCCAGACGGCATTGCTGGCCAGGATGCACGCGGCAGGCAAGCTGTCGGCCTCGGCGGAAAAAGTGTACCGCCAGCGCACCGGCACGGCGGAAGGCGAACCGCTGCCAGCGGCGGAACAGGCATTTGAGCTGTCCGGCATGGCAGGGTTTGAACGGGATTTCCTCCGCTTTACCCTGGAAGAACTGACGAGCATTGCTGTTACGGCGGCGATGGGAGAAATCCGCCGGGCACACGACATGCTGGCCGAGTTCATCCGGATGGCCCAGGCGGACGAAAGCGAACGGATCGCACGCCGCCAGGCCGCCGAAGAGGCGAAGCGGGCGGCGCTCGCAGCGGTGGCCGAGCTGTCTACTGCGTCGGCCGAACGGGATCTGGCCAAGGAGCAGGAGGAACTGCTGTACTATGTAAAACAGCGCCTCTTCTTCCGGTTCAACGAACTGTTCAATGCCGCGTTTAACCCGGCTGTGCTGAAAGAAGACGGCCGGAACATGAAGCAGGCGCTGCAAGGCTGTCTGAGTGACCTGCTGCGGTCGATCAGCTACGACCTGGCTCAGGAGTTGAGGGCCACGACGCTGCGCCTGGAGAAGTTTGTAAACAAACTGGGAGTCTCCCTGGTGGAGCAGTGGCAGCGCGACGTACAGCGGCACGCCGCCGGGCTGACGCTGGCTCCGTTCCAGCCGCGCCAGACGGAGACGCTGCCGTTTGCTGAAGAGCTTCCGGTGGATGCGGCAGCCCTGCACCCGGCGCTTTCCCTGTTCAAAAACACCAAGGACTTTTTTGAACAGGACGGCAAGACCAAACTGCGCGACCAACTGGAAAAACTGCTGCAGGAACCCGTCGCCGCCTACGTCGCGGCCGGCAGTGAGCAGTTGGGTGAACAGTTTTCCACCCTGTTTGCGGCCGTGACAGCGGACGAGCGGAACCGTGCGGCGGAGCAGGTGGAGTCGTACTTTACCGGCGTGTTTGCCGCACTGGACATGACGCTGGATTTGGACGAACTGTCCGGCAAGCTGCAGCGCGTGGCTTCCGAGCTGGAGTAAGCGGCACCGGCGAGACGAGGAGCAATGTAACATGACGCCAAAAGCGGCCTGTCACCGGGCCGCTTTTTTTGGTGTGCATGGGCGGAAGCGTTTGATGCAGCGATACACGCTTCGGCACTGCTGGGCGCAGGAAGCGCCAGGAGGAGTTCATCCTCCTTGTCCAAGCTGTCGGCGTGACTCCCACTCTTCGCGCAGAATGCCCATCTTGATCGCGTCGTAGTATTCGCCGCGCACGATGCGTGCCTTGCGAACCCGCGCTTCTTCGATCATCCCGCAGCGGGCGGCCAGCCGGATCATCCGCTCGTTCCCGGACCAGGTGCCGATTCCCAGCCGGACGGTGTCCATGTGGGTAAACAGATAGTCGATCCACATCTGAAACGCTTCGCTGCCGTAACCGTTGGACCAGTAGCGCGAATCGTAGATGACGATGCCGATCTCAAACCAGTTGGTTACCTCCGACACCCAGTAGCGCCCCACACTTCCTTTCAGCTCGCCGTCGATTTCGATGATCAGTTCCGTTCGGGGCTTGTCTGTGCCTGCGAGAGCCAGCGCCTCCCGGTGTTTGGGAAGCTGACGGTACTCTTCCAGCGTCATCGGCTCCAACGGCTTGTAGGGGCTGTTCCAGTTGAGATGCTCCCGGTCATTTGCCTCGTAATACCAATAGTAGAGCGTGTCCAGATCCTCCGGACGGATGTCCCGCAGTACCACTTTTTCCCCTTTGAGCAAGATGTTCATGCGTATTCCCCCCGGTATGGTGATGTGTCTGCATATCAAGATCTTGACAGATGACAGGAAAAGCTCCCGCATGCGGCTGGCTTTGTACGCGCGTTTCACAGTGCGAGCTTTTCTGTTATACTTAGTCTACTTGACATCTGCACCTGTCAATAGTGACAGTTTTCAAGGGATTGATAAGGACAGAGAGGGGACGATGAATGGACCTGACGCCCATCTTGCACCCCGACAGCGATGAACCGTTGTACGTTCAACTGTATCAGGCGATCAGCAGGGAAATTGCCGCCGGACGCATCCCGGCGGGAACCCGGCTGCCGTCCATCCGCCAGCTCGCCCGATCCATCGGCGTGGGCAAGATCACGGTGGAAGCGGCCTATCAACAGCTGCTGGCGGAAGGCTACATCGTCAGCCGGGAACGCAGCGGATATTTTGCCGCTGACATTGAAGCCTGGGCGGACAGCAGCACAGACGAGCGACCTGTGCTGCCCACCGGACAAAAAAAGCGGAAAGGCGAGCATCTTTCCTTGCGGTACAACTTTCACGGTTCGGTGGTGGACACCCGTCATTTCCCGTATGCGCTGTGGCGCTCCTGCCTGATGGAGGCGATGGACCGGTACTCCGCCGACTTTGCCTATTACGGGGACGACCAGGGAGAGTGGGAACTAAGGGTGGAGCTGGCTCGTTACCTCAGACGGGCGCGGACGCTGGTGTGCGAGCCGGAGCAAATCGTCATTGGCACGGGACTGCAGCAGGCGATAAGTTTTCTCTGCCTGATGCTGCGGGACGATCATCAGGTCGTGGCGATGGAGGAACCGGGCTACGCCGATGCTCGCGTCGTGTTTGAACATCACGGTTTTCGCGTCGTGCCGGTGCCGCTGGAGGAGGACGGCCTGTCCGTGGACGTGCTGGAGCGAAGCGGTGCCACCGTCGTCTACGTAACGCCCGCCCACCAGTACCCGCACGGCATGGTCATGCCGGTGGCCAAACGTCTCCGCCTGCTGCAGTGGGCCAAGGCATGCGGAGGAATCATCATCGAAAATGACTACGACGGCGAGTTCCGCTACAACGTCAAACCGACGCCCTCCCTGCAAGGCATGGATCAAACGGGAACAGTGGTCTACATCGGCAATTTCTCCAAGGCTTTTTCCCCCGCGCTGCGCATGAATTATACGGTGCTGCCGCCGGTCCTGCTGGGCCGCTATCTGGAGAGCTTCCAGGCGTATCCGTCGCCTGTCCCGCGCCTTGAGCAGCGGGCGATGCAGCTTTTTATGCAAAAAGGGTACTGGGAAAAGCACGTTCGCAAGATGCGGACAATCTACCAGAAAAAGCATGCAATCCTGCTGCAGGCGATCGTCGACCACCTGCATCCGCACGTGACCGTGCTGGGCCATTCCGTGGGCCTGCACATCCTGCTGGAAGTACATACGGACCGCAGCGAAGAAGAGCTGATTCGTATAGCCGCTGAGGCGGGAGTGGGTGTCTACCCGGTCGGACGCAACTGGCAGGAGCCGTGCGGCAGACAGGAGCGGCCGCGCATCATCGTCGGCTTTGGCGGCATGAGGGAAGAAGACATTTCAGAGGGAATCCGCCTGCTGGCCGCCGCGTGGTTTGGGCGATGCTGAGCGTGTCGTGTCCGGTATTGTCGTGCAGAGGGGTTACCGGTTTGAAAAGGAAAGGTTCGGGCAGATATTCGCGTGCAAAAATGAGCAGACCGCCAATGCAGGTTGCATTGACGGTCTGCCCGTTGTATTGAGTGGGAGCGGCAATCAAGCAAAGTGCTTACTGCTTGCTCAAACGCTCGTATCGGTCAAATTGCTCCTGAAGCTGCTGCGACGGCTTTTGCGTCAGCAGGCTGACGACCACGATGGCCAGCAAGCTGGCGGCAAAGCCCGGCACCATTTCGTAGAGGAAATTCTTCAGCACGTCAAATTGGGTCCAGATGATGACGGTAGCGGCACCGGCAACCATCCCGGCGAGCGCGCCCCATTTGTTCATCCGTTTCCAGTAGAGGCTAAGCAGCACCACCGGTCCAAACGATGCGCCAAACCCGGCCCAGGCGTAACCGACCAGACTCAGGATCGTGTCGTTCTTGCCGTAGGCGAGCGCCAAGGCGATCAGCGACACCAGCAGGACGGACAGGCGGCCGATCGTGACCAACTCCTTGTCTGTGGCCGAGCGACGGAAGAAGGTCTTGTAGACGTCTTCAGTCAGCGAGCTGGAAGTGACGAGCAGTTGGGAAGAAATCGTACTCATGATCGCTGCAAGAATGGCTGCCAGCAGGAAGCCGGTAATCAGCGGGTGGAACAGGATTTTACCCAGTTCGATAAAGATCGTCTCCGGATCGGCAATCGTCCAGCCCTGTTTGGAGTACAAGGCGATGCCGATCAAACCGGTCAGCATTGCACCAACGACGGAGAAGATCATCCAGCCCATGCCGATGCGGCGCGCTTTTTTCATCTCCTTGACGGAGGAGATGGCCATGAAGCGGACGATGATGTGCGGTTGGCCGAAGTAGCCAAGCCCCCAGGCAAACAGCGAGATGATGCCCATCAGGCTGGTGCCTTTGAAAATGTCGAGCAGGGCGGGGTCAACGGCATGGATTTCCGTAAAGGTTGGCCCGATTCCGCCGACGGTCATAATGGTGACCACAGGCACCATGATCAGCGCGATGAACATGATCAATCCCTGCACAAAGTCGGTCCAGCTCACGGCGAGAAAACCGCCGAACAGCGTGTAAGCGATGGTGACGCCGGCTACGATCCACAGCCCGGTGTGGTAGTCGAGGCCAAACGTGTTTTCGAACAGCACGCCGCCGGATACGATCCCGGAGGAGACGTAAAACGTAAAGAAAATCATGATGACTAGGCCGGATACCAGGCGCAGTATGCGGCTGCCGTCGCCAAAGCGGTTTTCCAAAAACGCTGGAATGGTGATGGAGTTGTTGGCTACCTCCGTATAGGTGCGCAAACGCGGCGCCACGTACAACCAGTTGGCGTACGCCCCGAGCGTCAGGCCGATGGCAATCCACGAGGCGCTGATCCCTTGGGCAAACATCGCGCCGGGCAAGCCCATCATCAGCCAGCCGCTCATGTCGGATGCTCCTGCACTGAGCGCCGTCACAGCCGGCCCGAGCGTCCGGCCGCCCAACATGTAGTCAGTGAGATTGGATGTGCGCTTGTACGCGTAGTACCCGATCAGCAGCATGCCGACCATATAGGCGGTAATGGAAGCGACTAGTTGCATATCCATGTGCGTTTTATTCCCCTTTACAATTTTATCAATATTGAACATATTGTGACGATGAATAGTCTAACATGAAAGCGCTTTAAAATCTACTGGTAAAATCAAACGAATAGCAAAAAGATATCAAAAAATTAGATTGAACGTTTCCTTCGTACGACATTCTTTCTTTCGTGCTGCGTTTCCACTTTCCCATGCATCCGCATATGATGTGATAAGCCAGCGAGCTGCACTGACACAGGGAGGAAGGGCAATGATTGAAGGGAAAGTGAAATGGTTCAGCAAGGAAAAAGGGTACGGCTTTATCGAACGGGAAGGCGGCCCCGATGTGTTTGTCCACTATTCGGCCATCGCCGGAACAGGATACCGCAATCTGGAAGAAGGTGAATTGGTCACGTTTGACATCGTCAACGGCCAGCGCGGCTTGCAGGCGGCAAATGTGGTCCGCAAGAACAGCCAAAGCTGACCGCTGGCCCCGGCCGGCAGCGAGGAGGAGCAACAGTCGCCAGCCGGTTGCCTCTCGACAAACAGTCCCTGCAGACGTACAAGACGCCGTTGCTCCCGCGGGAGCAGCTGGCGTCTTTTTGCGCATGTCTTATTGTCGGGATAAAAATATGAAAAAGGCAATCAACAAAACGAGCGTGAGGGACAGATAGATCGAAAGCAGGTTTTTCGACCGTCTGGCAAAACTTCTTCTCGTCTTTTCTTCCGGATTTCGGCCGATCAGGATGGTACTGACAAGTCCGATGAAGGATAGAACGAGGACGGCTATGATAAAGGGATAAATGCTCACATCGGTACACTCCTTTCGGTCTTTGCCATGCGTCAGCGAGGAGCTGAACACATGGGGCCACATGCTTGTCCCACACGATCATATCCCGTTGTTCGCCGAAATGGACCATCCACTTGCCCACTTTTTTGCCCATCCACTTGAACGACTGTCGTTCCGCGGGTGCCGTGACCCTGGGGGAAAAAAAGCGGCGGGCGGTCATTGGCGACAAACGGAGCGATACGCCTCCGCCAGGCGGCTGATCGCGTCCTGAATCCGCTCTTTTGGGGGGCGTCCGAAGGTGAAGCGGACGAACCCTTTTTTTGATCCGAAGACCATGCCCGGGACAAAGATGACGCCGCGCTTGACCGATTCGGCCAGCATCCGGTTCTCGCTCCACTCGCCCGTCAACCGGCACCATAAATGAATTCCTCCTGCGGGCGGCACAAACTCTGCGCTGCCGCCAAACGACTCGCGAAGCGAACAAACAAGCCGCTCGCTGCGGCCGGCCAGCTCCCTGCGCAGCATGTCCAGATGGGCGGGAAACCACTCCGAGGACAAAAAGCGGTTCGCCAACCACTGGGGAAAAATGCTGTGCCCAAAATCGATCTGCTGCTTGGCGTCGGCCAGCCGCTCAATGACCGTTCGGGGCCCGACAACCCATCCGATCCTCAACCCGGAGGCGACAATCTTGGTCAGCGAGCTGATGTACAGCACGGTGCCGTGTCGATCCAGGGACTTCAACGTAGGAACATGTTCGCCCGAAAAGGCGGTCAGGCTGTACGGGTCGTCCTCCACGATGGGAATTCCGTGTTCAGCCGAAATCTCCAACAGCCGTTTCCGCCGGGGCAGGGAGAGGAACGTTCCCGTCGGATTCTGAAAGTTGGGGTTGAGAAAGACCATTTTGATCCGATGCTTGCCGTGCAGCGCCAGCAGTTCGTCCGGATCGATGCCTTCGCTGTCCACGGGGAGCGGAAAAAGCCGCACGCCCGCCGACCGGAACAGCGGCAGCGAGTAGCAGTACGACGGGTCTTCGATCGCCACGGCATCGCCCGGCTGGAGCAGGCACTGAACCACGAGATGCAGGGCCTGTTGGGCGCCTGCCGTCACCAGAATGGACGAGGGAGCGGCATCGATGCCCTTCCACGTCTTCATGTGGGCAACCAGCGTGTCACGCAGCTGCGGATTTCCTTGCGGATGTTCGTAGCCAAAGTGACAGGGGAAGTCGCCCGCGGCCAGCAGCTGCCGAAACTGCTCGTGCGGGACCAGTTCGGGAGACAATTCGCCGCTCGCCAGGTCAAGCATGTCGCTGTCCTGCGTGTCGCGGCGTATCTGGCGGATCAGAGGCAGGTTGGGACGGAACAACCCCGCCTCTGCCATCCGCTTCCAGTCGGGCGTACGATTCCGGGCCAAGCCCCAGATGTCCCGGCTCACAATGGTTCCGCTGCCTTGTCTCCGCTCCACCAAGCCGGCCGCCCGCAATTCCTCGTAGGCGGTCACGACGGTCGAACGGTTGACCTGGAGCTCCTTGGCGAGCAGCCGTTCGGACGGCAGACGGCTCCCGGGCGGAAACTCTCCGCTGGCAATCCGCTGTTCCATCCATTCGGCAATTTGTTTGTAGACAGGTGTATGTCCCTGACGGATCGGTTTCCAATCCACCTTAGCATCCCCGGCTTTCTCCTAATACTTTCGTGTCGCCGTTATTATAGCACAGCCCGTCCGGTGACCGAGAAAATACGGATCGCTGCCGCTCCGCACATGATTCAGATGATAATACTTATTTCTTTTTAATAATAATTATTGAAAGATAATTGTTATTGTGTTATGGTTGATGCATGAAAGTGATAATGATTTTCAAATGATAGCTATTCTAATCAATGGGAGGCACGATCATGGAGAACCGTAATGTTTTGACGACCAATCAGGGAGCGCCGGTGGCGGACAACCAAAACTCGAAAACGGCCGGCCAGCGCGGACCGACGCTGCTGGAAGACTACCATCTGATTGAGAAGCTGGCGCACTTCGACCGCGAACGGATTCCGGAGCGCGTCGTTCACGCCCGGGGGGCGGGAGCGCACGGCGTGTTTGTGACGACGGCCAGCATGGCGAAATACACCCGGGCCGCCTTTTTGCAGGAAGCAGGCACGGAAACGCCGGTGTTCGTCCGCTTCTCCACGGTGATTCACGGCGGCACGTCGCCGGAGACGCTTAGAGATCCGCGCGGTTTTGCCGTCAAGTTCTACACCACCGAAGGCAACTACGACCTGGTTGGCAACCACCTGCCCGTCTTCTTTATCCGCGACGCGATCAAGTTTCCCGACATGGTGCACTCGCTGAAGCCGGCGCCGCACAACAACATTCAGACGCCCAACCACTACTGGGATTTCATGACGCTGAGTCCTGAATCCACGCACATGCTCACCTGGCTGTTCTCCGATTACGGGACGCCGGCCAACTACCGCCAGATGGAAGGGTTCGGGGTTCACGCCTTCAAATGGGTGAACAAGCACGGCCAGGTCGTATACGTGAAATACCACTGGAAGCCGCTGCAGGGCGTCAAAAACCTGACGGCGGAAGAGGCGCGGGAAATCGGCGGCCACGACTTCAACCACGCGACCCGGGATTTGTACGAGGCGATCGAAGCCGGCAACTTTCCGCAGTGGGATCTGTACGTGCAAATTCTCGATCCGAAAGACATGGACGCGTTTTCCTTTGACCCGCTTGATCCCACGAAGGTATGGCCGGAGGACGTGCTGCCGCTCGTCAAGGTGGGCACCATGACGCTCAACCGCAACCCGGAGAATTACTTTGCCGAAGTGGAGCAGTCCGCCTTCGCCCCCAGCGCACTGGTGCCGGGCATTGAGCCGTCCGAAGACAAACTGCTCCAGGGCCGTCTGTTTTCCTATCCGGACACCCAACGTCACCGTCTCGGGCCCAACTACCTGCAGATCCCGATCAACTGCCCGTACGCGCCGGTGCGCAACTACCAGCGGGACGGGGCGATGCGCATCAAGGAGGACGCATCGCGGATCAACTACGAGCCGAACAGCTACACGGAAACGCCGAAACAGGCCCCTGAGTACGCGGAGAGCCAAGCGCCGCTGCACGGGGTCACGACCCGCCAGCGCATCGCAAAAACCGATGACTTTACCCAGGCGGGTGAACGCTACCGCTCTTTCAGCCAGACGGAGCGGGACAACCTGATCAAAAACCTGGTGAACGACCTGAAATCGGTCGACCGGGAGATTCAATTGCGGGCCATCTGCAACTTCTTCCGCGCCGACGCCGAGTACGGCATGCGCGTAGCGGAGGGATTGGGCATCGACATCAGCGGATATATCCCGCAGCCGTCGGGCGAGTAACCCCCTGAGCGAATCCGGGCCGGCGGGGCTGAGCCGGCCTCTGATCCACCCTGATCTTCCGTGTGAGGAGGGATAGTATGCGGGTCATTCAAGCCTTGTACAAGTACGCGCTGCCATCCACCGACGGCGTTCGCGTCTCCTGCGGCGAACTGCTGCGGGACGCGAACGGCCTTGTGCTCGTCTCGTTTCCGTTTGCCTTCACCGAGACCAGCGAACAGGCTCTGGCCTGGTTCCGCGATCAGTACAGCCAGTTTGCGGAAAAGAACTGCAGCGTCGTCGGGCTCAGCGTGGAAAACGTGTTTACGCTGAAGGCGCTGCGGGAAAAGCTGCACCTGCCGTATCACCTGCACAGCGACGCCAACCGGGAAGTAAGCCGGTCGCTCGGGATTCTCCTCCCGGAAGTGGCGGGGGTCAGGGACGTCACCGATAGTTCTGTCCTGTTCGTGGACCGCTTGCGGCACATCCGGCGCTGGACGTACGGCGGCGGTGCGTCCGATTTTGAACGGATTCAGCGGGAACTGGTCAAAAGCCTTGTCCCATTTCCGTCCCATTTGGGTTACTATTAAAGGATGGGACAACTGCTGTACGCAAGGGAGCGATGAATGATGAAACAATACCTGGACCTGTGCCGCCGGATTCTGGCGGAGGGGACCGTCAAACAGGACCGGACGGGAACGGGCACGATCAGCATCTTTGGTCACCAGATGCGGTTTGACCTGCGCGAAGGCTTTCCTCTGCTGACGACGAAAAAGCTGCATACCAAATCGATCATCCACGAACTGCTGTGGTTTTTGAAAGGCGATACCAACATCCGCTATCTGCAGGAGAATGGCGTGCGGATCTGGAACGAGTGGGCGGACGAAAATGGCGAGCTGGGGCCGGTGTACGGCAAGCAGTGGCGCTCGTTTGCCGGTCCGGACGGGAAGACGGTGGACCAAATCCAGTGGGTTGTAGAGGAAATCAAGCGCAACCCCGATTCGCGCCGGCTGGTGGTGAGCGCCTGGAACCCCGCCGAGCTGGACAAGATGGCGCTGCCGCCGTGCCACGCGCTGTTCCAGTTTTACGTCGCGGACGGCAGGCTCTCCTGCCAGTTGTACCAGCGCAGCGGCGACACGTTTCTCGGCGTGCCGTTCAACATCGCCAGCTACGCGCTGCTGACGCACATGGTTGCCCATGTGACCGGACTTGAGCCGGGCGAATTCGTGCATACGCTCGGCGACGCCCACCTCTACCTCAACCACGTGGAGCAGGTGAAACTGCAGCTGACTCGGGAGCCGCTGCCGCTGCCGCAGCTCAGGCTGAACCCGGCGGTCACGTCCATCTTTGACTTTACGTTTGACGACATCGAGATCGTGGGTTACGAGGCTCATCCCCACATCAAGGGGGAGGTGTCGGTATGATCAGCATGATCGCGGCATACGCCCGCAACCGCGTGATCGGCAAGGACGGCGCGATGCCGTGGCATTTGCCCAACGACTTGAAGCACGTCAAGGAAGTGACCACCGGCAAGACGATCGTCATGGGGCGCAAGACCTTTGAGTCGCTGGGTCGGCCGCTGCCCAACCGACGCAACGTCGTGCTGACCCGCCGGCGCGATTTTGCCCCGCCGGGCGTCGACGTCGTGCACAGCGTGGAAGAGGTGCTGGCGCTGGGCGACGTAATCATCTTCGGCGGCGCCGAACTGTACCGCCAGTTCATGGATCTGGCCGATCGGCTGTACATTACGGAAATCGACATGGAGGCAGAGGGAGACACGTTTTTCCCTGAGTGGGACCGTGATGCTTTTACGCTGGTGTGGAAGCGGGAAGGAACGGTCGATGAACGCAACCCGGTTCCGCACACGTTTTACCTGTATGAACGAAAAAACAGAAGCGGCGGTGCGTGAGCCTGCTTCCCGTCCCCCATACTACAAAGCCGGACACCCGATGCGCGGCACCGCGCGGATACGGTTGTCCGGCTGTCTTTTTGCATGCGCACCATTATAATGAAGAAATTTTTCGAAATTAATCACCAAGAGCAGCAGGGCATGTTGTTATATTTTTATATTTATACAAAGCTATGAATAAAATATCGTTTTTGCTATGATGGAAAAAGAGAGCTGAAAGAGGAGCGGGAGGATGGACATGCTGCAGGAGAAACTGAAAGAACTGCTGAGAGAAATAGAACCGCAGATGGTCGCGTGGCGCCGCCATCTGCACCAGTATCCGGAGCTGTCGTTCCAGGAGGAAAAGACGCCCGCCATGATTGCGGACATCCTGCGCCAACTGGAGTTTGACGAAGTGCGGACCGGTGTGGGCGGACGCGGCGTCGTCGGCGTGCTGCGTGGCGGACAGCCGGGTGCCACTGTCGCCCTGCGCGCCGATTTTGACGCCCTGCCGATCCAGGACGAAAAAGAGGTGGAGTACAAGTCCAAGGTGCCGGGCGTGATGCACGCCTGCGGCCACGATGCCCATACCTCCGGACTGCTGGGGCTGGCGACGGTGCTGTCCCGCCACCGCGGCGAGATCCCGGGTACGATCGTGTTTTTGTTCCAGCATGCCGAGGAGGAAAATCCGGGCGGAGCGATTCAGATGGTGGAAGACGGCGCGCTGCAGGGGGTTGATGCCATTTTTGGCGCACACCTCTGGTCGATGTGTCCGGTCGGCACGGTCTGGGTGAACGCCGGCCCGGTGATGGCCAATTGCGACGACTTCATAATCGAGATCCAGGGCAAAGGAGGGCACGGCGCGATCCCGCAGGAGACCGTCGATGCTATCGTGATCGGTTCCCAGATCGTGGGGGCGCTGCAGACGATCGTCAGCCGCAACATCAGTCCGCTGGAGAGCGTGGTCGTCACGGTGGGAACCTTTCACGCCGGAGACAACTACAACGTGATCGCTGACCGCTGCCGCCTGACGGGCACGGTCCGCTCGTTCCTGCCGCACGTGCGGGACAAGGCGGAACAGCGGCTGATCGAGATTGCCAAAGGCACGGCTGCATTGATGGGAGGCAGCGCGGAAGTGACCTACATGCGCGGCTACCCGGCCGTCATCAACAGCGAGGCAGAGACAGAGATCGCCCGCCAGGCGGCCGCAGCGGCGGTCGGCTGGGACAACGTGGAACGCATGGAACCGATGATGGGAGCGGAGGATTTCGCCTACTATCTGCAGCACGTGCCGGGCTCGTTTCTCTTTGTCGGTGCCGGCAATCCGCAAAAAGGGGCAGAGTATCCGCACCACCATCCGCGCTTTGACATTGACGAAAGCGCCATGCTGATCGCCGCCGAAGTGCTTGGACGCGCCGCTCTCGATTTTTTGGACAAACACGAAAAGCGTTCACGAAGCGCCTAACCCTTGTGGGCCCTGGCGCTTTTTTTCACGTTCGGCCATAAGCTGATGGGGAGAAGTCATCCACAGAGAGGGAGGACGACACGTGAAAAAACGGATCGGCATTCTGACCTATCGGGGGAAAAATGGTTTTTACGAACAAGGATTTTTGCGCCGGCTTGTCAGGGAGGGAAAGCTGATGGGGGCGGAAGTGTTTGTCTTTTCCCCGCAGGATGTGAACGCTGCCTCCCGCATGATCAAGGGGTTTACGCCGGGAGCGGACGGCTGGAAAAGCAGCTGGTACGCTTGGCCCGATATCGTAATCGACCGGTACCGCTACTATCCGATAGCGAAGCACAAGAATTACCTGCCGTTCCGCACCAAAAACTTGTTTCGCTACGCCAACAGCCGCTTTGCCAACAAGTTTCGCGTCCATCAGGTGCTGATGCAGGAGGAGGAACTGCAGCGCTGGCTGCCGGAGACGCGGCTCTACAAGCGGGACGTGCTGGCCGACATGCTGAAACGGCACGGCATCGTCTATGTCAAGCCGACCAATGGATCAGGCGGACGCAGCATCCTGCGGGTGGAGCGGAGAGGCAAGGTCTACCTGCTGCGCGGACGGACCAAGAAGCAAGGGAGGAAGCATGCTGTCCTGCCGACGCTGTCGGCGCTGACCGCCGAAATCGAGCGCTGGACGAAACGGGAAAAATTCGGGCAGGAGCAGTTCTTCCTGCAGCAAGGGCTGGATTTGACCCTGCTGCCGGGACGGACAGTGGACGCGCGATTGTTGATCCAGAAGGATGGAAGCGGCAAGTGGAGGCTGACCGGCGTGGGGATGCGGCTCGGTTCCAAGCAATCGTCCACGTCCAATCTGCACGGCGGCGGGACCGCGTTGCCGGCTGGCCGTTTTCTGGCCTATCGCTTCGGCGTGCAGGAGGCGGAGCGGATTCTCTGCGAGTGCCGGGAGCTGGCGCTGAAAACGGTGGAAGCGATCGAGAAACATTTCGGCTCCATGATGGAGTTTGGGTTTGATTTGGGCATTGATGCAAACGGCCGGGTGTGGATCATCGAAATCAATCCCAAGCCGGGTCGTGATATTTTCCGCAAGCTGGGCCAGTGGGACCGCTACCTCCATGCTGTGAGAAGACCGCTGGAGTACGCCCTGCATTTGGTGTCTGACGAGCGCATCGCCTCCCATACCGGATAAGGCCTTCTGCCATGGCGGAAGGTCTTTTGCATTTTTCTTTGATACAGCGAATCTGGCTTCGCTCCGACGGGTTTCCTTTTGGGCGTTGCTGCCTTCATAATAAGATAAGAAAAAACCCCCAAAGAGGTGAAGAATCATGATGGAGTCGTTTCGCATTGCCGCCGGCGAGGACTTGACGATCCGCGGCGACTTTCACGCGAAGAGCGCGTCGCCGGACCAGCCGCTCGTGATCTTTTGCCACGGGTTTAAAGGGTTTAAGGACTGGGGCAGCTTTCCCTACGTCGCCGAGCAGTTGGCTGAGCGGGGCATCGCCGTCGTCCGCTTCAACTTTTCCTGCAATGGCGTCGGGGAAAGCCTGACGGAATTTGACGAGCTGGAAAAGTTCGGGCGCAATACATACGCGCGTGAGGTGGCCGATTTGACCATCCTGACCGGGTGGCTGCTGCAAGATGGCGGAGCGTTCTCCGCCTGGTTTGACAGGGAAAAGCTGTTTGTGCTCGGGCACAGCAAAGGCGGGGCGGACGCGATCCTGTTTGGGGCGGGCAACCCGCTCGTCAAAGGGATCATCACCTGGAACGGCGTGGCCGACGTCAATCTGTTTGACGAGAAGCTGCGCCGGCAAATCGCCGAGCAGGGCGTCGGCTACATCGCCAATGCCCGGACCGGACAGCAGATGCCGATTACGAAGGCGGTCATCGACGACGTGGATCAGAACCGGGACAAGTACGACCTCCTGGTGAAAGTGGCGAGCATGCCGCAGCCGCTCTGCATCATCCAGGGGCGGGATGACTACGATCGGCTGGTGAAGGGAGCGATGCGCCTGCACGAGACGGCGCGGGAGAGCGAACTGCACTGGATCGAAGCGGGCGACCACACCTTCAACACCCGCCATCCGTTTGCCGGCACCTCCTCCCAACTGGAAGAGGCAATCGAACGAACCGCCGCCTTTGTCCACGCCCGGTGCACATGAGCAAAAGCGGCGAAATCACGCGTTTTCTTTCCCTATGGGCTGTGGTATACTGAATAGCATCATATGGTGAATGATACAAATAATTCAGAAAAATGATAGAAGCACATGGGGTGGAGAGAAGATGAAAGAAAAGGTGTATCTGTACGATACGACACTGCGGGACGGCACGCAGGGCGAAGGCGTCAGCCTGTCGGTGGAGGACAAGGTGAAGATCGCCGTGAAGCTGGACCAGTTTGGCATCGACTTTATCGAAGGCGGCTGGCCCGGCAGCAATCCCAAGGACATGGCCTTCTTTGAGCGGATGCGGGAAATTCCGCTGAAACACGCGGTGGTGACAGCGTTTGGCAGCACCTGTCGGCCCAACGTGGCGGCAGAGGAGGACGACAACCTGCGAGCCCTGCTGGAAAGCGGCGTCAAGGCGGCGGCCATCTTCGGCAAGTCGTGGGATCTGCACGTCACCGACGCGCTCAAGACTACCTTGGACGAAAACCTGCGGATGGTGGCTGACTCCGTCGCTTTTCTCAAATCGCGGGGGCTGACCGTCCTGTTTTTGGCCGAACACTTTTTTGACGGCTACAAGCACAATCCGGTCTATGCACTGCGCGTGCTGGAAGCGGCGGAGGAGGCAGGTGCCGACTGGATCGTCCTCTGCGACACCAACGGCGGCAGCCTGCCGCACGAGATTTTCGATACCGTCCGCACGGTAAAGGCAAGCGTACAGACACCGTTGGGCATCCATCCCCACAACGACGGCGAACTGGCCGTGGCCAACGCGCTGGCGGCGGTTCAGGCGGGCGCCCAGCAGGTGCAGGGGACGATCAACGGGATTGGTGAACGGTGCGGCAACGTCAACCTGGTCTCGGTCATTCCCAATCTGCAGTTGAAACTTGGCTACGACTGCGTCGCTCCGGAGCAGCTCAAGCAGCTGACCAAACTGTCCCGTTTTGTGGCGGAGATCGCCAACATGGCGATGCCCAACAACCAGCCGTTTGTCGGCAACAGCGCATTTGCCCACAAAGGCGGCATCCACGTCAGCGCCGTGCTGAAAGATCCCAAGACCTATGAACACATCGACCCGGAATTGATCGGCAACAAACGGCGCGTGCTGGTCTCCGAACTGGCCGGCCAGAGCAACCTGCTGGCCAAGGCAGAGGAGCTGGAGATCGACGTGGCGCTGGACAGGCAGGAAGCGCGGGAGATCGTCAAGCGGATCAAGGAGCGCGAATTTCAGGGATATCAATACGAAGGGGCAGAGGCATCGCTCACGCTTATGCTGCTGGAGGCGGCGGGCAAGCTGCGCCAACTGTTTACGCTCGACTCGTTCAAGATTTTGATGGAAAAGACGGCAGACCAGTCGATCTCTTCGGAAGCGATGGTCAAGCTGCATGTCAATGGCCAGGTCGTCCACACCGCTGCGGAAGGCAACGGTCCCGTCAACGCTCTGGACAACGCGCTGCGCAAGGCGCTGGAAACCCACTTCCCCTGTCTGGCAGAGATGTATCTGACCGACTACAAGGTGCGGGTGCTGGACGAGAGCGGGGCGACGGCGGCCAAAGTGCGCGTCCTGATCGAATCCGCCCGCGACGGAGAAAAGTGGAGCACGGTCGGGGTCTCCACCAACGTGATCGAAGCGAGCTGGGAAGCGCTGGCGGACAGTATCCGCTACCTGCTCTGGAAAGAAGGCTGCGAGGAGGCGGAGCGGCCGGAGCAGACGGAAGCGCGCGTAGGCATCGTCAACCACTGATAAAAACAAAAAAACGGGTCTTCCCTCAGGCAGTGCCGACGGGAGGGCCCGTTTTTTTCGTGCAGTGTGGGCGGCGTGTTCCGTGCCGGATATGGGAAAGGGACGCCATGCTGCCGGGATGATGCGCCTGCGTCAAACCGCTTGTCCTGCGTCCTCATTTGCCTCGCCAGCTTTTTGCCCCTCTCCGAGGTCGAACGAGCGCAGCCCCGCGTTCATTCCGCCAATTGCCGCGCACAGGGCCAGCAAAAGCGCTCCCAGACCATAGCTGGGTTTCGCGCCGATCACGTCCGCCAAGGCGCCGATGCCGCCGTAGGTGATCGGGATCGAGATGTTAAACGCGATCGACGTCATGCTGTTCACCCGCCCCCGCATCCTGTCGGGAATCAGTGTCTGCATCAGCGTGCTCAACGGAATGTTGCAGACCATCACCCCGATTCCCAGCAGAAAATTGCCCGCATACGCCATCCATGCAAACGGGGCGACGGCAACGCTCAGCATGCCGACAGCTTCCAGACCCAATCCGGCGAGAAACCACCGCCCCACTTTTTTGGGGGAGAGCGTCCCGACCAGGATTCCGCCCAGCAGAAGTCCCAACGCGATGGAAGTTTCAAACCAGCCCAACATGCGGGCGTCCCCGTGAAATTCGCGTTGAATCAGCATGGGGGGCAGGACGTTGGTTGGAGCCAGGGCGACATTGGCAAGCGTCCCCAACAGCATGAGAAGCAGCACGATCTTGTTGTTTACCAGCCAGTTCAGCCCCTCCTTGATCTCGCTGTTCACGCTCTTTGCTGACGCGGAAGAGGCCGCAGGCTGGGCCTTGTCGTGGCGAATCCGCTGCACAAAAGCCAGAGACACCAGAAAAGACAGCGCATTGATTTCGATGGTCCCGGCAACGCCGATTATCGCGACCAAAATTCCGCCCAGCGTGGCCCCGATCATCCGCATCAACTGCATGGTTACGGACAGCAGGGCGTTGGCGCTCACCAACTCATGTCTGCCGACCAGATCGGGAATCAGGGAGGTTTGCGCGATGCGAAAGAGCGTTCCGGCCATCGACGCGCAGATCGTGATGACGTAGAGATGCCACATGTGAAACGAACCGCTTGCGATCAGCACGCCCAACAGCAGCATGGCAAGCATTTGGAAAAGGTCGGAGAACTGCATGAGACGTCTTCGGTTCAGACGATCCGCCAACACGCCAAAATAGAGCCCCACGAAAGGCTCGGGCAAAAACTTGAGAATAAACAGCAGTCCCGTTTGCAGGGCGGAATGTGTCTGCTCGTAGACGAACCACATCAATGCGACGCTGTACACATAATCGCCCAGTGCGGATACGGCACGGGCAAGCCAGAGGTTGCGCAGGGAGGAGTTGGTCGCAAGCATTCCGGTAAAGCGGGAGAGCGGCAGGCCATTCAAAACGAAATCACTTCCCCTGTATGGTGAATTTTCTGACACAAGCATCCGCTACATTAAAAATAGTGAAAAATGTGCGATTGTCAAGAAAATATTTCCATACAAGGGATGTTTTGTGGTTGTAGGTGACGCCGGAGAAAGGAGAGGGGACCTCTCCCCACAAAATGATAAGGAGAGAGGTTCGGTGTGCGGCTGCCAATATCCTTGTTGTCAAGCAAAATGGGCTGGGACTCTACATGGTCAGTAATTGAAACGATTTGGCAGCGCTGACACGTTACCAATACGGCTGCTGATGATACGGATGGGGAAGCGGTGCATACGGTTGACAGCACTGTGCTTGCGGTGCAGGTTGATATCCTTGCGCTTGCGGTACAGGTTGATATCCCTGCGCTTGCGGTGCATACGGTTGATAGCCCTGTGGTTGATGGCAGCCTGTTGGAGGGCCGATGAAGAGCGAACGTTGGATGGGGGCCAGCGTATTTTTGACGCTGGACTCATTCAGGCAGTATGTGTACGCCCATATTTCGCTGGGTGTCAGTCTCAGGATATCGGACCCCAGGATGACTTCGGGGATGGGTGCGTTGAAGATGGCAAGCAGATGCGTGTTGTCAGCGGTTGCGATTTCCCAGTGCCACCAGCCTTGGGGGATGTTGACCACTTGGCCCGGCGTAATCTGATAATGATGAAGGCGATTGGTAAATGGGTTGATGAAGGAAACATTGGCCGCTCCGGAAATGCAGTACACCAGCTCGGCGGCATTTTGATGGTAGTGAGGCTCCACGACGTTGCCCGCGCTGAGGAAGATGTCCAGCAAAGACACGTTGTCCAGCGTATTCAACTGTTGGGTGGAGAGGACGTTGATGTAGTTGCGGGGATCCTTTTGGACGAGCAGGTTATTGTTGACGTCAGAAAAGAATTGGGCTGACGTCGTGTAATCGATATACAAAGTCATGGTGCAATCCACCCCGTTTCCAGTGGAATTTGATTACGAGATATGCGTATGTCTCGGATGTACGGGATGTTCGCCCAAATTAAGCGGGGTGGGACGTGCCGTTTTTGCATCGAGGAAACAAATGAAACACGCCGTACCACTCTGCGGATACGGCGTGTCGTCAATCAGGAAGCAGGGCGAAAGCATGAGCCCCCGCACGGCGCGGTTGCAGCGATCCTCGCGCAGGTTTCCCGGGGGCTGGGCTCTAAGTCTAGGGCCTGACTATTGGGCCCCGGGTCAGGACTGCTTCCGCATGCTGCCCAGTTCTTCGACGATGGCGGTCATTTCGTTGATGCTGAAGCTCGCTTTTTTCTGCACCATGTTGTACAGGTACAGCAAGTCTTCGTAATGGGTCAGGTCGAAATCCTCCGGCCGCATGACGGCGGTGTTGGCCATGTTCAGTTTGGACTTGATGCCTTCAATAATCGTCGCCAGGTTTTCCGGCGTGGGCTGGGAAAGGTCCGCCATAATCAATCTCCTCCTCACAGGGTATGGGTAAGGCCGGGACGGTATCGACCGGTCCTATTTGGTGAGCTGGCCGCGGGTGACGCCCAACTGGTTGGTCGCTTTCAGCGTCCGCCAGACGTGGGTGCCGCTCACTTCGCCGCGCAGCGCCCGGCGGTAGAGGTCGATCACCTCTTTGACTCGCTCCGGCTCTTCCTCCAAAAACTCGACGCGGTAGCTGCCCACGCCCAATTTGATAAATTCATTCAGGTACTCCGCTCCCGACTGGTCGATGGCGTTGTACACCGTGTTGCGGCAGCCGGTATCGACGCGGACCGGATGGGAGAATCCGACGCGGTCGCGAAGCGAGACGCGGTGGGACTCGCACGGCTGGCCGCAGTTGGTATGGTCCGTGCCGGGGCTGAGGAACGTACAGTAGACGCAGTGCTCCGTATGGAACATCGGCAGGTGCTGGTGAATCACCACTTCGATTTTGGACGCATCCGTTTTGCCAAGCAGGTCCACCATTTGCTGGATGTTCAGATCGTACGAGGCGGTTACCCGCTTGAGACCGCACTCCAAAAACAGCGAGACGGCCTTGTGGTTGGCCACGTTGAGCGAGAAATCGCCGATCAACGGGATGTCCATCTCGCCGCGGCGGGACATGTAGTAGTACAGCGCGCCCGTGTTGCGGACGAGGATGGCGTCCGGCTTGCTTCTGGCGATCAGGGCCAGCACGCCGTTTTCATCCGGCATGTGGATGCGCATCGTGGCGATGCCGATGGGTTTGCCGTACCGGTGGGCCAGTTTGACCGCATCCGGATACTGTTTGACGAATTCAAAATCGGCGTACAGAAAGTCGACGTCGGTCTGGGCGGCCGCCTCCACCTGCTCCAGCGAACGGCAGAGTGCGGTCAACAGCGGTTTGTCCACCGGCTGTTTGGCAGGCACGTCGGCGTAAACGTCTACGCGCCGCTTCTGGTACACCGGCGGTTTTGTCCGCAGGTGGAGAAGCTGCTCCACCGCTTCCCGCCGCATCCGGTTCAGTTCGCTCACGGGCAGGATCAGGTCGCCGTCCAGATCGGTCGTCAGGTCCTGGGCATTCAGGGAAAACCGGGTGCCCCCCAGCCGGCTCAACTGCTCGTACAGCAGTTCTGAGGTCAGCGGCCGTTTCAGCGCTGCTTCCAGCGGCATTTCCGACTTGACAGTCACGGCGTGGTCGGCCGTTTTGTCCACCCAGGTGACGGACAGCTTTTCGCCCAGCCGGCCGACGACGTGCACCGCGAGCGGGAAGGTGCGGTACGGCTTATCTGTCTCGAATGTTTTGCGCAGCCGTTTGTCCAGCTCGGGGTCGTTCGTCTTCCAGACGCGGTCGCCGACATTGATCCGCTGCAGGTTAACGTCGTTTCGTCCCATGACGATCTCGTAGAGGCCATTCTCCACTTCGCCCTCCACCTTTTTGCCGCGGCTGAGGATGTCGTAGACGCGTCCGCCTTCTTCTTTTTGCGTCGGATCGCCGGCGTCAAAGACGATGCCGTCGCCCCGTTTCAAAGGAGCGTTCAGCTCTACCAGCACCGCGTGCTTCAGCACTTTTTTCACCGTGCCGAGATAGACGCCGCGGCTTTTCGGGAAGGTGCCGTCCAGCAGCGTCTTGTTGTTGGTGCCTTTCAGGAACCCGTGTGTAAAGCCGCGGGAAAAGCTCTGCTGCAGCTCGCGGATGTCCTGTTCGCTCGGCGCTGCCTCCTCGCCGGCGAAGTAGCGGTCGATCGCCGCACGGTATTTGCTGACCACATTGGCCACGTACTCCGGCGATTTCAGCCGGCCTTCGATCTTGAAGGAGGTGACGCCCGCCTCGATCAGTTCCGGCACCAGGTCGATTGCCGCCAGGTCTTTGGGCGACAGCAGGTAGGCGACGTTGCCCATCTCCTTTTGCATCCCGTCCACGATCAGGTCGTAGGGGAGGCGGCAGGCTTGGGCGCATTCGCCGCGGTTGGCCGAGCGGCCGCCCCACATTTCCGAAGTAAGGCACTGGCCGGAGTAGGAGACACACAATGCGCCGTGCACGAACACTTCCATCGGCAGCTTGGCCTTTTCGCCGATCACCTTGATTTCCTTCAGCGAGTTTTCACGCCCGAGCACCACACGCTCCAGGCCAAACGGCTTGGTAAACTCCACCGCTTCCGGAGAGGTGATCGTCATCTGGGTTGAGCCGTGGATGGGAAAGTCGGGGGAAATCTCGCGGATCAGCTTGACGAGGCCGAGGTCCTGCACGATCACTGCATCCACTCCGGCGTCGATACAGGCTTCGATCAGCTCCTGAGCTTCCTTCATCTCATCTTCAAAGACGAGGATATTAAAGGTAAGAAAACCTTTGACTCCGTACATGTGCAAAAACGACATGATCTCAGGCAGTTCGGACATGTGGAAGTTCTCGGCGCGGGCCCGGGCATTGAATTTTTCCACGCCGAAGTAGACGGCGTTTGCCCCGTTGGCGACGGCCGCGCGCAGACACTCCCAGTTGCCGGCGGGAGCCAAAAGCTCAATATCTTCACGCTTGATCCCGTTTCGCATGTGTATGTGAATACCTCCAACGTGTTGAACAGCTTTTCTTCATCATCATAGGGAAATGTCCCCGACTCCGCAAGGAAAAGATGGGCCGCAGGCGGGCAGGCATTTCTTCCAGCGGTCAGCGCATCCAACATGCCAGAAGGGCCGGGCACATGATGAGCTCATGCGTCCAGCCCTTCAAACACGATGGAGACCTTCTCTTCCATGATTTCCTCCAGAGCCCAGGCTCCTTCGCTGCGCACCCAGTCGTACAGGGCGTTGTAATAGATGTTTTCCAGCATGTTTGCCGCGACGAGCGGATTGAACTTCGCCTTCAGCCGCCCTTTTTCCTGCGCTTCTTCGATCAGGTCCGCAAACAGCTGCCGAAGTTCGTAGTAGACGTTCTTTTCGTTTTCCAGAATCTTGCGGTGTTTCATCGAGGACTCGATCAGCACCTTGATAAAATCGTAATTCTGGATGTTGACCTCGTTCATGATTTTATAAATCCGCAAGACCTTCTGCTTGCAACTGTCTCCGTAGTCCCACTCTTCCCGCCGTTCTTCGATTTCCTGCAGCCGTTCGTATCCCCAGTTGGCGAGGATCGCTTCCTTTGATGTGAAGTGAAGAAAGATGGTGCCGCGGGCGACGTCCGCTTCTTCGGAAATCATGTCAATGGTTGTGTTTTCAAAGCCGTACTGCTTGAACAGCTTGATCGCGGCGTTGAAAATCTTGTCGCGCGTTTCCCGCTTTTTTCGCTCCCTGCGTGTCGTCAAAGGGAAACACCTCCGTTCTATTATTGTGATTATAGCACAATTGTTCCATTTAAAAGAAATGCGTTTGTCCGCCCAATAGCAAAATGACGGAAAAAAGGATAGACTTCTCTTTTGACTGGATGTATATTTATATATCATAATGAATAATTATTATGTGGATTGAGGCGTTGAGGAGATGGAGTGGGGGAGTGCAGAATGAGTGTCACAAAGACGTTGACCGTGCGTCAGGCAACCATGAGGGACGTCGACCAGATGCTTGAGATTATTAATCAATATGCACAACAGGGGCTGATGCTGCCGCGGACGAAACTCTCCGTCTGCGAACACCTGCAGTCGTTCGTCGTCGCCCACGACGGGGAAAGCGTCATCGGCGTGGCCGGCCTGCATATTCTTTGGGAGGATTTGGCGGAAATCCGTTCGCTTGCCATCGCCGAGAAAGCCAAAGGCATGGGCGTCGGCAAACAGTTGGTGCTGCATCTCGTGGAGCAGTGCCGTCTGCTGGGAATCAACCGGGTGCTGGCGCTTACCTATCAGAAGGCATTCTTTGAAAAGTGCGGATTCCGCGTGGTAGCCAAGGAGACGTTGCCGCAAAAGGTATGGAAGGACTGCATCAACTGCTCCAAGCTGCCGATGTGCGATGAGATTGCGATGATCGTGGAGACGGCGACAGCGTAGGCGTCACCGTTCCCCGCCGGCAGGACGCGTGTGTGCGGCAGGCTGTATCAGCCGTCGTGCGGGCGCGTCTTTTTTTTTTTTGCCAATTTTTCTGACACGCACGGACAAAACTGGATATTTTTTTCTAGGTCTATGGTAATATATTTGTACCATTCATAGAATTTAGAATTTAGAAAACACAGGTCGTTTCAAGGGGGCTCATGTCATGAAATTGGGGGCGCGGGTATTGATCGCTTTGCTGCTGACCGGCGTTGTGCCGCTGACGGCAGCGGGGGTGTTTGCCTACACGGAGACCAAGCGGGGCCTGCTGGAGGGCAGTGCGGCGACGCTGGAGGCACTCCGCAACAGCAACAAGGAGCAGGTGGAAAACTACTTCCGCGAACGCTCCAAAAACCTGGAGACGCTGGCGGCGTCCGGTTCGGTGGTGCAGTCGCTGGCCGCCTTTGATGGCGTGTGGAAGCTGGGACGGGAGGCACCTGCCTACCAGGAAGTGGAGCAAATCTGGGGCAAGGAACTGAAGATGGAGGTGTCCCGCTACGGGTTTGCCAACGCGTACCTGCTCAACGCGAATGGCGACGTGGTGTACCAGACGAATCCGCAGGCCGACTTCGGCACCAACTTGTACGACGGTCCGTACAGCGGCACCCCTTTGGGGCAGACGGTAAAACAAGCGGCCAAGGGATACAGTCTGGAACTGTCGGACGTCAGCCGTTACGAACCGTCCGGCGGCGTGCCCGCCGTTTTCATGGCCGTGCCGATCTTTGATCACGGGACGGTGATCGGACAGCTCGCCGCGGAGGTTTCCCTGGACTATGTCTCCCGCCAGTTGAACCGGCGCGAGGGGTTGGGTGAAACGGGGAAAATCTACCTGATCGGGGCGGACAAGCTGATGCGGACCGAATTGGGGAACGGGCAGGAGACGATGCTTAGGCAGAAAGTGGAGACGCCGATTGCCGAACAGGCGCTGTCTTCCGGCAGCAACGCGGGCACAGCCCAAGCTGTCGACTATCGCGGGGAGGAGGTGCTGGTCGCCTACGACCGGGTACAGGTGGGCAAGCTCAACTGGGCCATCCTGGCGGAGATGAACATGACGGAGATCATGACCGGGCCTAATCAGATTCGAAATGCGATTATACTGTTTAACGGCATTGTGCTTGTGCTGGTGATGGCCATCGCCTGGGGGGCGTCTGCCGGTCTGCGCCGCTCGTTCGCTGGCCTTCTGTCCATCGCCGGGCAGATCGGCCGGGGAGATTTTACCGCGCCCTTTCCCGCGAGGTTACTGAAACGCGCGGACGAGCTGGGCGAGCTGGCCCGTTCCCTGCTTGCCATGCGGGAACAGCTCCATGAGATTTTGCGGCAGGTGCGGCAGGCGGCTGCGTCGGTGACGGAATCGGTTCGCGAGATTCACGGCAATACCGCGGAGATTGCCTCTTCCGGCGAGCAGATCACCCGGGTCGTCGAGGACGTGTCAGCGTCGGCCGACAGGCAGGTAGACAAAATGGGGCACACGCTGCATTTGGCGGAGGAACTGACCGCCAGCGTCCACAGCGTTACCAGCCACGTGGAGCAGGTCACGCTTTCGTCGCGCGAGATGAAGGACGACGCTGAAGCGGGACGGCAGGCGGTGGAGGCGGTCATCGCCAGCATGGAGGAGATCGACCGGGCGGTGACGGCGACGACGCAGACGGTACAACAGCTGGAGCAGCGATCGCGTGACATATCACAGATCATCGCTGTCATCACGGAGATCGCCCGGCAGACCAACCTGCTCGCGCTCAACGCAGGCATCGAGGCGGCACGCGCCGGCGAGCACGGCAAAGGATTTGCAGTCGTGGCGGAGGAAGTGCGCAAACTGGCCGAGGGGACGAACGCGGCGGCGCAGCAGATCGTGTCGATGATCAGTGAGATCCAGAAAAGCACGGCCGCCATCGTGGAGCAGATGGACGACGGCACGCGCACGGTGGCGGAAGGCAGGCGGACCGCCGGACAGTCGGATGAGATGTTTCGCCGGATTGAACACAATATCCGCCGCGTCTCTGCGGAAATGGAAGGTGTCAGCCAGGCGTTTGCCCGGATGGCTCCAGACGCGCAGCAGGTGGTGGCGGTCGCCCAGGAAGTATCGGCTGCTTCCCGGGAGGCGGCAGCCGGCGTGCAGGGCATTTCCGCCGCTGTCGAAGAGCAGAACGCGGCGATGGAGCTGATCGCCGCTTCCGCGAACCAACTGGCCGTGCTGGCGGAGCGGCTCACTAGCTCGCTGACGGCGTTCCGGCTGGACGACAGAAAAGAATAGCAGGAGCGGTTGGCAAAGGGACGGCCTCGGTTTTCTTGCCGCTTTCCCCAGACCGGGCCGAGCCCTGCGATCCCTGTAAAAAAGACCCGGGAGGCGGGTCTTCTTTCTTTTTATGGGAGGATATCTCATCCAAAATGTTGAATCATAAGGACGATGGAGTTTCGGGCCGGAGGGGACCAGTGTGCACAAACTAGATTGGGAACTATATCTGCTACCGTTCGAACAAGCCGTGGAAGAAATCAAGGTCAAGCTGAAAAACATCCGCAACGAGCTGCGTAAGCGCAAGGAACACTCCCCCATCGAGTTCGTCACGGGACGAGTCAAGTCCATCCCGAGCATTTACAGCAAGGCGAACCGCCTGCAGTTTCCCATCGACGAGAACATCTGCTGGGAGCTCAGGGACATCGCGGGAATCCGGATCATCTGCCAGTTTATCGATGACATTCCGGCCGTCGTGGAAATGATACGACAGCGCAATGACATGCGCGTTTACCTGGAGAAAGACTACGTTTCCAAACCCAAGGAAAGCGGGTACAGAGGGTACCACCTGGCTGTGGAATACCCGTTGATGACGGCGCGCGGACAGGTCACCATCCCGGTGGAAATCCAGGTCCGCACGCTGGGCATGAACTTTTGGGCGACCATAGAACACTCTCTCAACTACAAATACGAAGGAATTATCCCGTCCGCCATCCGGCAGCGCCTGATCGAGGCGGCCAAAGCGTCCTACAAGCTGGACAGCGAAATGAACAACATCCGCGAAGAAATCAAGGAAGCGCAGGTGGAGTTCACCGCGCAGGAGGTGCCGATGGAGTCGCTTATTTCGCTGGTGGAGCTGGATTTGGATCTGGATGCGGCACAGGCGGCAAAAGACGACAGTACGACGACGGAAGGGACGAAATCAAACGATGACAAGCGTTGATTGGCAACAAGAGGCGGCAAAGCGAAAAGACGAACTGCTTGCCGCCGTGCGGGAGTTTCTGCAAATCAAAAGCGTGCTCGATCCGGCGACTGCCCGGGACGGCGCGCCGTTTGGAGAAGGCATCCGCCAAGCGCTTGACTACGTGCTTACGGTGTGCAAAGAGGCTGGCATGACAGTCAAGGATGTCGGGGGATACGCTGCCCATGCGGAGTTTGGCGAGGGTGAGGAGCTGATCGGCATCCTCAGTCACGTCGACGTTGTGCCGGAAGGGGACGGTTGGAGCTCGCCGCCGTATGCGGCCGAAATCGTGGACGGCAAAATCGTGGCTCGCGGCGCAATTGACGACAAGGGGCCGACCATGGCCGCCATCTTTGCCGCCAAAATTGTCAAGGAACTGGGGCTGCCGCTGTCCAAACGGGTGCGGCTCATCTTTGGCACGGACGAGGAGTCCAACTGGCGGTGTGTGAGAACCTATTTCCAAACCGAAGAAATGCCGACGATGGGCTTTTCGCCGGACGCTGACTTTCCACTGATCTACGCGGAAAAAGGACTGACCGACCTGATGCTGACGCAGACTGCGGCTGCGTATGCGGCGCAGCAGATTACGCCTGTTGACCGGCCTGACGCCAGACTGCTGACGCTGTCTGCAGGCCTGCGCATGAACATGGTGCCGGACAAGGCGGAGGCCGTGCTCGAGCCGCTCTCCATGACCGGCCAGGAACTGGCCGAGCGCTTTGGCGCGTATGTGCGGGAGATGGGGCTGAGCGGAGCGGTGGACGTGCGCGGCGGTCAGGTGCATGTGCAGATGGAGGGCGTTTCCGTTCACGCCATGAATCCGAGTTTGGGCGTAAACGCGGGTACGGAACTGCTGCACTTTTTGGCCGGGCTGACACTGGACGAACGGGGCCGGCAGTTCGCCCGCTTTGCGGATCGTTATTTCCATCGGCAGCACGACGGAAAGGCAATCGGCATCGCTTGCGACGACAAGGAAATGGGACCGCTCACCCTCAACACCGGCATCATTCGCTATGAGGCGGACGGGGATGCCGTGTTTGGCGTCAATATTCGCTATCCGCATTCCCAGCCGTTTGAGCGGTGGAAGGCGATTCTGGAACAGCGGCTGGCGGAAGCGGCATTTTCGTTGGCAGTGGTGGAGCACCTGGAGCCCCATCGGGTTGACCCGCAGCACCCGCTGATCACCACGCTGCAGCGGGTGTACACGGAGCAGACCGGACAGGAGGCCGAGATCATCGCCATCGGCGGAGCCACGTACGGCCGTTCGCTGAACGTGGGGGTGGCGTTTGGACCGCTGTTTCCAGGTCGGCCGGACAGCGCTCACCAGCGGGACGAGCACATTTTGGTGGACGATCTGATCAAGGCGACAGCGATCTACGCCCAGGCCATTTACGAACTGGCGAAATGATTGTGCAGGCGGCGCGTTGCGGAATTTCTGCAGCCGGCTGCCTTTTGTTGTTTTTTTGGCAAGACTGTCATACTATTAAAGGATGTGAAAGGAAGTGACACCATGGCGAAATCGTTTGCGATGTTTGGCTTTCGACCGGAGTTGATGCAGGGCATTCACGACCTGTTTTATAAAGAGCCGACGCCGATTCAGGCGGAGGCGATCCCGCTGATTCTCGAAGGGAAGGACGTGATCGGCCAGGCGCAAACGGGGACGGGCAAGACCGCCGCGTTTGTGCTGCCGATCCTGGAGCGGCTGCAGCCGGGCAAACGGGACATTCAGGCACTGATCCTGACGCCCACCCGTGAGCTGTCGATCCAGAACGCCGAAGAAGTGGAGAAGCTGGGCAAATACCTGAACGTCAACGTACTCTCTCTGCACGGCGGGACGGATATTGAACGGCAGTTGAGCAAGCTCAAGCATGTTGTCCACATCGTCGTCGGCACCCCGGGAAGGGTGCTGGACCACATGAGGCGGGGCTCGCTTCACTTCGGCCGCATTTCCACGCTGGTGTTGGACGAGGCTGACAAGATGATGGAGATGGGCTTTCTTGAGGAGGTCCATGAGATTATCGAGGGGACGCCGCAGCACCGGCAAACGCTGCTGTTCTCCGCCACCATGCCGGATTCGGTGAAAAAGCTGGCTCAGTACTACATGAAGCAGCCGCCCCACATCCGAATCGAGGCCAAGCAGAAGACGGTGGAGAGCATTGAACAAATCTACTACGTGGTCAATCAGAGCGACAAGATGGATGCGCTGGTGGACCTGTTGGAAAATGAGAATCCGTATCTCTGCATCATCTTTGCCAACACCCAGGCGCGCGTCCAGCAGTTGACGGCCCGCCTGCAGGAAAACGGCTTTTCGGCGGAAGCGCTGTACGGCGACCTGTCGCAAAACAAGCGGGAACAGCTGATGAAGCAGTTCCGCGACATCAAGTTTCAGTACCTGGTGGCAACCGACATCGCTGCCCGCGGTCTGGACGTCGAAGGGGTGACACACGTCGTCAACTACGATGTCCCCAATGACGTGGAAAGCTACATCCACCGCGTCGGCCGCACCGGACGGGCGGGGCAGAAGGGAATCGCCATCTCTCTTGTCTCTCCCCGCCAAAAAAGCATCATGACCCGCTTCGCCAAGGCGACCAAGGCGCCGATTGAGGAAAAACTGCTGGTGGTAGGCCGCCATCTGGACGCCGGCCGCCGCAAGCGGGCAGAGGAGCGGGAAGCGTACTTTGCCCAACTGCGCGAGCAAAAGGCCAAAGAACAGTTGAAGGAAAAGGAAAAGCAGTACGCCCCCATCCGCGAGGCGCTGAAAAAGAAGATCAAGGTGAAGCCGGGCTACAAGAAAAAGCTGGCACGGGAACTGGAATCACTCAAGACCTTGTACGAGAAAAACCGCCGTCGTCAAGAGGCAATGGCGGCCCGCAAAGCGGCAAAGGGCAAAAAACCGCGCGGCAGAGGCTAACATGGGGCGGCAAACCGCCACGCGAAAGGCAGTCCATGTGGTATGGGCTGCTTTTTTGCATGGCCGGCAAACAGACAACGACGAGGCCGTCCAGGCGTAAAAAAGCGGAAAAAACGCAGCAGCCCACCGCGTGAGTGCCTGCTCTCCTGCGGTGGGCCGTTTTCGTTTTGCGGGCCGCGTAGGCTTCCCGACGGGTACTATATGATCACAGCCAGCGCAGCCCTTTGGGATAATGGTTTTTCAACTGGCCGTCCGCCTGCTTGCCCCAGCCGAGCGGAAATCCGTCCACGGTGACCAGCGTCCAGCCGTTTTCGCCGTCACGTGCCAACGCCTCTCCCTTCAAGTAGCGCACGAGCTCGGGGTCATCTGCCGCAAATGCAGCTGTGCGTGCGGCGGCGGCTTGGGGGACGGCCAGCGCCAGGGCGTGGGCAGGTTCCAGCCGGTTCTTTTTCACGGTGCCGAGGTGGAGGCCAGCCCGCACCACTTTCAGACCGTCCAGATCAAGGTCAGGCGCGGGGGTGACATACAACTGGTCGCCAAACAGCAGGAAGGCCGCGTCGTCGATAAATTGTTCCGCGATGCCGGGCAGGGACTGGGCCGCAAACGTGCGCCACGCCCCGATCGCTTCCTTCCGTCCGGCTGCCGCCGTTTTCCCGCGCTTCTCCCTGCGCCGTCTGGAAGGGGCGTTCCCTTCGTCGTCCGCCTGCTTGCACAGTTTGGCCAGGTAGTGGCCTTCCCCGTCGAGGCGGTGCGGCCAGAGCCGCGCTGAATGCGTGAGTTCCGGCAGCGGCGGCTCGGCCCACTCGGGGACGCCGGGCGCGAACCACTCGGGATGGGGCAGGGGAGTCAGGGCAAACTCCGGATGGCGAGCGAGGAAGGACGCAATCGACTGTTCGTTTTCCAGCGGCGCAAAGGTGCACGTGGAGTAGACCAGTGTCCCACCCGGTTTCAACATGGCCGCCGCGGCGTCCAGTATCTCCTGCTGGATGCGGTGACACTCCGCCACCTTTTCCGGCGACCAGTCGTCAATCGCTTCCGGCAGTTTGCGGAACATTCCTTCGCCGGAGCAGGGAGCGTCCACCAGGATGCGGTCAAAGAAGCGGGGAAACCGCTCGGCCAACCGTTCCGGCGTCTCGTTGGTGACGATGGCGTTGGCGATGCCGAGCCGCTCCACGTTTTCCGAGAGCGCCTTGGCCCGTACGGGATGAATTTCATTGGCGATCAAAAGCCCCTGACCGCGCAGTGCGGCGGCAAGTTGGGTCGTTTTTCCGCCCGGTGCGGCGCACAGGTCGAGCACGGTCTCGCCCGGCTGCACCTGCAGCGCTTCGGCCGGCGACATGGCGCTGGGCTCCTGCAGATAGTACAGGCCGGCAGCGTGGTACGGGTGTTTGCCGGGGCGTTCCCCTTCGGCATAGCGAAAGCCCTCCGGACACCAGGGAACTGGTTCGAGGGCAAACGGGGAGAGCTGAACAAAGCGCTCCCTGTCGATTTTCAGCGGATTGATCCGCAGCCCCTGGCTGGGCGGCCGGTCAAAACCGGCGGCAAAAGCGGCGTACTCGTCTTTCAACAATGTTTTCATCCGCTCGACAAAAGCGGTGGGCAGTGATCTCATGGTCAGCCTCCGATGTCAGATTTCGACGGGCCCCGAGAGGAATAAGGGAGAATCGTGGCGAATCATAAACAGGATGTGAGGTGAGAACAATTGAGAGAATCCCGCGCAGAACGGCACCGCTCGCGCCGTCGCAACGACTCGGAAGTGAGCCGGTTCTGGATCATGGGCCTGCTCTTCTCACTGCTGGTGCTCGCCTTTGAGTTTCTGATCGAAATTCCCGCCAATGCAGCCTGGCTGCAGGATATGGAGATGGCGCTGTTCAGCGCCAGTTTTACGCTGCTCGCCTTTTACCTGCTGGGCCTGACGTTCGTCTTTTCCCGCCAGCAGGAAGCGGGCAAGGTGAATCATCAGGTCATCATTTACGCGTGGCTGGGAGCGATTTTGTTTCATCTGTTCCTGCTGATCAGCAACATGACCAACCAACACGTCTACAAAGCGGGGATCATTTTATTTTTGGGGCCTTTATTTTTAACTGTGTACCATTTTATCACGTACTTGTCCGCTTTGCGCGCGGCTCGTCGGGAGGAGGAACTGGCCACTGCGACTTCCCGCGAACGGGCGGCATACCAGATCATTCTGGAGGGGACCAAGGTGCACGGGGAGATCACCCGCCTAAAGTCCGCCTATCCTGAGGTGGAGCAGATGCTGAGGGCAAACGACTTCGCCGAAAAGATGGAGCGCTGCGTTCTGGAGATGCAGCAGTATCTGCAGGCCAAAACGATTACCCGCAAGGACGTGGAGCTGCTGGAAAGCCACTACTACTACCTGGAAAACCTGCTCGTCCTGGCCAAACAGCATCCCGGTGTGATGGAGTCCCGCGTGTTTGCGCACCGCGACGACGCTCATACGCTGTAGCGGCCAAAAGCAACAAATGTGAGAAACCAGCATAGAGAGCAAACGAGCACGCGCTCTTCCATACAGGAAGAGCGTTTTTTCGCATGGGTTGTCGCTTGGCAAACGGCGTCTTTGTTTTGCGCAGCACTGCTGTCTGCTTGGTTGAACCGTCCCATTTTTAAGGACAATGAAACAGGGAAGCGATGTGCTGCGTCATACAGAGGAGTGCGTGATCCCGTGGAGTGCGGCTGTTCCGGGGCGTGTATCAAAGGCCAGATGCACTTGTCTCAGCTGCCGTCCAGCGGCGATTGAAGTATGAAAACAGGTGACATGGACTGCTGGCGAAAGGAGGATTCGATGACCAGGTCCCGTATGTTGTTCGCGATCGTGTTGGCGACCTTTCTGTTCACCTTCCTGCTTCCCCCTGATGTCTCCACTCCTCAGACGGGGACTCCAGCGGTGACGGAGGCGAATCTGGTCCGGACATGGGGGACGATGCGCGAAAAAACTTACGATTTTCCCAATGGCGACCGCTACTGGGCCAAACGGTTGGAAGCGGGCGCAAACGACCAGCCGTACACGTTTTCCCTGTTCCTGCCGGGGCGGACGGGAACGTTTCGGTATGTCCGGTACGTCGACGACGACCCGCAAAAACCGGTCTGGAACGTCATCAACCTGGAGGAGACGGCCCAACTGCCCAACGCGCCCGGCTTTCTGGAAACGACCGATCGTCACGTCTGGATAGGGGCGCCAATTGTCTACAAGCCGTTGGGCAGGGGAACGATCGAAGCAAAGCAGGAGCATGTGCTGCCGATAGCCGTGCACAAACAGTGGGGCGGTTTTGCGCTGGAGATCAGGATGCCGGTCCAGGCCGGATTGGTCAGCGAGGTGTGGGCGCTGGAATCCAGTCATCCGCTGGTTCCCTGGGACAGGGAGCAGTTCGCCTCCGTCTGGCTGGCGCTTGATTTGCAGCGCAAGGCAAAGTGGCTGTACGACGGGTACTACTATCAATCTCCGAGCACCTATGTTCCCACTTCTCCAGCCGCGTACTGGCGCATCCCTGAAAACTACGTGCTGCGCTCCCTGCTGTTTACCGGGCAAAGCCGGGTGGCTGAGGATATGGCGTACGTCATGCTGGATGCGTCGGTGCAGAACCAGGAGGCGGAGGGGTACTGGAAGACACTGCCTCGTTCGGAATGGCTGTGGCAGGATTACGGCATCCCGGACGGGTATTATGACACCCGGTTCAACACGGGCGCGGCCGAACTGATGCTGAAGGGCTGCCAGCAGTACAGGGAGGAACGCTTTTGTCAGTCAGTGAAAAAGTACGCGGCATTTTTCCGCGATTATGCGGCCCGCCACCACTTTGTCGTCGACGGCGTCAATGTCGGGTGGCTGGTAGCCGACTACGCCCACCCCGGCGGTAACAAAAAGACCCACGTATCACTCAATCACCAGTTGGCGGAGATCAACTTCCTGCTGAACTTGTACCTGCAGGAAGGCAATCCGACCGACAGGGAACTGGCGGAGATCATGCTCAACGGCGTCGTCAATCTGGGCGCCAAGTGGGTGGCGCCAAACGGCGATCTCCACTATGCCCGATTCCCCGACGGATCGTTTGGCCGTACCGACTATCCCTATCTGACTTACAACGACCTCAGGGAGACGCAGAGATTGTATCGGGCCGTGTACGGCCGGGATGAGCCGGTGCTCGACCAGCTGATACGCAGCAAGCGGGCGTGGATGAACGCCAACGGAGTGGTCAATCCGTTTCCGGAGTAGGTGAGCAACACAGAGGTGCCACGAGGGCACCTCTGTTTTTTCTTAGCCAGGCACTTTCTCCAGCGCAAACAGGGTCAAGAAACTGAGAGCTTCCCGCAGTTCTGCCGAAAGACGGCCGGCCAGCTCGGCGGGTACGCCCTCCTTGTAGACCGGCTCTTCTTCCAGAAGCCGAAAACCGTTTTCCGCGGCCAACTGCTTGGCTTCCCACGGCATCATCGTGTTCTGGATCGTCTCTTCGCCGTACAGTCGCCGATAGCTGTGGGCCCGCGGGCCGGCCGTGGGGCCGAGTATGCCCAAAAGCAGCACGCCGCCGGGGATGAGCAGACGGTGCAGCTCGCGCAGGGCGGTCAGCGGCGATGGCGTAAACTCGGTTACATTGATGCAGAGAATGCCGCCAAAGCTGGCGTCGGCAAACGGTAGAGCCGAGACGTCACCGGTCTGAAACCGGACGGACAAATCCGTTCCGCGCACCCGTTCGTGTGCCAACCGAATCATTTCCTCGGCAATGTCCACGCCTTCCACCCGATAGCCGTTTGCGGCCAGTTTGCAGCTTGCGTAGCCGTCGCCGCAGCCGGCATCCAGTACCGGTCCCGCATCCGGCTGGACATGCCGCATAAACATCGGCAAAACGGTGCGTCGGCTGCCCGTTTCCCACATGGCTGTGCTGCGCGCATGCCAGTCAGCGGCAAATTGATTCCACTGTTTTGCTGCCTCCACGCTCCAGTGACTCATGACTTAACGACAACTCCTTTCACACGCAACGTTACTCCCCTTTGGAATTCGGAAAATTTCCCTACGGTCAAACGCTCTTCTTCTGGCAAATGCTCTTCTTCATTGTATCAAGAGCGGCTGCAATCGCGAACTTTATTGGATGAAAGCGTTTGCGCGTCTGCGCGTTATCCGGTGTTCTTGCGGGAGTAAACGCTTTCCATGTACGCTCAAGATAACGACAAAATCATCTCAATCGCTACAAAATTTTGAAAAATGGAGGGCGAAAGTGATGAGCAGCACCGATTTCTTTCCGATTCAAGACTGGGACTACGTGGAGTTTTACGTCGGCAACGCCAAGCAGGCCATGCACTACCTGACCAAGGCATTCGGGTTTCGGGCCGTCGCGTATGCCGGACTGGAGACGGGTTCGCGCGACAAGGTGTCCTACGTGCTGAAGCAAAACCACATCACCTTTGTCGTTACGGGAGCCCTCACCCCTGACGGACCGATCAGCGAGTTTGTGAAATTGCACGGCGACGGAGTGAAGGACGTGGCGCTGCGCGTCGATGACTGTGAGCAGGCGTTTCGCGAAGCCGTCTCCCGCGGGGCTGTGCCGGTGATGGAGCCGACGGAGTTCCGCGATGAGCACGGCACGATCAAAAAAGCGGTCATCGCCACCTACGGGGACAACGTCCATTCCTTTATCGAGCGAAAACAGTACAGCGGGCCGTTCTTGCCCGGCTACGTCGCCTACGAATCCCCGGTGGAGGCGGAAGGCACCGGCCTGATCGGTATCGACCACATCGTCGGCAACGTGGAAGTAATGGACGAGTGGGTGCAGTACTACCAGAAAGTGATGGGCTTCACCGCCGTGCAAAACTTCAGTGATGAAGACATCTCCACCGAGTACTCCGCGCTGATGTCCAAAGTGATGCAGAACGGCACCGGACGGATCAAGTTTCCCATCAACGAGCCGGCGGAAGGGCGCCGCAAGTCGCAGATTCAGGAATTCCTGGACTTTTACCGGGGACCGGGCGTGCAGCACATCGCCCTGTTGACCAACGACATCATCGACACGGTTTCCAGGCTGCGTGCCAACGGCGTCGACTTCCTCCACGTGCCCGACACGTATTACGAAGAGCTGAAAGACCGGGTCGGGGAAATCGACGAGGATATTGATGCGCTGCGCCGGCTCCACATCCTGGTGGACCGCGACGACGAAGGCTACCTGCTGCAGCTCTTCAGCAAACCGATCGTCGACCGGCCGACGCTGTTTGTGGAAATCATCCAGCGCAAAGGAGCGCGCGGCTTCGGCAACGGCAACTTCAAGGCGCTGTTTGAGGCGCTGGAGCGCGAGCAGGCACGGCGCGGCAACCTGTAAGCCGCATGAACCTGATACCATGCCCCCGAATCTTTCGGGGGCTTCAGTTTGTAGAAAAAGACCGTGGCGACATGTATGATGGTGCCCGCTCGCACTCTTGACGACCAGCAAAGAAGCGGATCGCGTCCGCTCCAAAACGCGACGCGGGCAGGGGGCAAACATCTGGGTATTTCGAAGAAGTGAGACTTGTGCCCCCTGATTTTCCCCGCGTCTTTCGTTTTTCCGCTGAGCAGGTCGTCAAAGGAGCTCGCCTTGGCCCCATCACTCCATGCCACATCCTTTTTCTCCAACTTCGGTAGATTAATGTGAAGGCCTCCGGCCTGGAATACAAAAAAAGCAGTTTGGGGGCTTTCAATATTTTCAGTCTTGCGTGACGATTCTATTGACCGGGCGGCTGCCGCTGGCGATAATGTAAGCAACAGTTTGACCGAAAAAGGAGGGACGCCGATGAACTTGTCCCTGATGGTGACACTGGCGGAGCGGACCGCCGTGCTGGTGGTGGCAACGCTGCTGTTTACCCGCGTCAAGGCGTTTCGCAGTTTGCTGAACCAACGGGCCACTGTTAAGGATAAAGCGGTGATGGTGCTGATCTTTTCCGCCATCTCCATATTTGGAACCTACAACGGCATCTGGTACCAGGACGCGATTGCCAACTCGCGCGTGATCGGCACGGTGGTGGCGGGCCTATTGGCCGGGCCCTGGGTGGGGCTGCTGACCGGTCTGGTGGCCGGCATCCACCGCTACACGCTCGGCGGTTTTACCGATCTCGCCTGCGCGATCTCCACGATTAGCGAAGGGCTGCTGGCCGGTCTTATCTACCAGTTCCGCCGCTCCCGGGAGATTCGCTGGACGATGGCGCTGGCCGTCGGGTTCATCGCCGAATGGATGCAGATGGGCATCATTCTGCTGCTGGCCAGACCGTACGAGGCTGCGTTGGCACTGATCAAGGCGATCAGTGTGCCGATGTCGGTGGTCAATGCGCTGGGCATCGCGATCCTGATCATCATCATCGACCTGGTCAAGACGGAAGAAGACCGGATCGGCGCCCTGCAGGCCCAGCGGACGCTGCAGGTGGCGGACAAGACGCTGTCTTACCTGCGGCAGGGCCTGACCTACGAGTCGGCGAGAAAGGTGGCGGAAGAAATTTTGCGCACGACCCGGGTGGCGGCAGTGGCGATCACCGATACGAAAAAGGTGCTGGCCCACGTCGGTGCGAGTTCGTCGCATCACGTCGTCGGCGAGGAGATTTCGACCAAGGCGACCCGCGAGGTGCTGGCAACCAAAGAGGTGAAGATTGCCCGCACCAAGGAGGAAATAGGCTGCCGCGAGCCCAACTGTTCGCTGCGCTGTGCCATTCTCGTGCCGCTGATGCGGAAGCAAGGGGAAATTGCCGGCGTGCTGAAGCTTTACCAGGACCGCTCCCGCAAGCTGTCGGCGGTCGACCTGGAACTGGTCCGGGGGCTGGGAAACCTGATCTCCACCCAACTGGAGCTGGCCGATCTGGAGAAGCAGGCGCGCCTTTTGGCCGATGCGGAGATCAAGGCCCTGCACGCGCAGATCAACCCGCACTTTTTGTTTAACGCACTCAACACGATCGTGTCGTTTATCCGCTTTCGCCCGGAGCAGGCGCGGGAGCTTTTGATCCATTTGGGCGAGTACTTCCGCCGCAATTTGCACGACTCCGGCGGCTTTGTGACGCTGGCGGAAGAGTTGGAGCACATCGAGGCCTACCTGGCGATCGAGCGGGCCCGCTTCGGGGAAAAGCTGCGGGTGGAGTACGACATCGAACCGGGTGTGGACCGCTATCTGGTGCCCGGTCTGGTGCTGCAGCCGTTGGTGGAAAACGCCGTCAAGCACGGGCTGCTGCCCAAACGGGAAGGGGGCGTCGTGCGGATCGCTGCCCGCCTCCAGGACCGGCAGACGCTGGAGCTGTCGGTGGCCGACAACGGCGTCGGGATTGAGGGCGACCCGTTCGAGCCGCCGCCGCCGTCAGACGGCAAGCGCCGCCTCTCCGGGATCGGGCTGTCCAACGTCCGCAGCCGGCTGCAGTCGATCTACGGCGAGCCGTACGGCATCGTGATCGAGAGCGAAAAGGGGAAGGGAACGACCTGCGTCATACATCTGCCGATAGGAGTGAAAGCGCATGCTGAAAGCGTTCATCGTGGATGACGAAGCACCAGCCCGCGCCGAACTGCGCTATCTGCTGGAACAATTTCCGGACGTGACGGTGATCGGGGAAGCGGCGAGCGGTGAGGAAGCGATTGAATCCATCACCGGGGCGGAACCGGACGCCGTCTTTCTGGATATCCACCTGCACGATCGTGACGGCGTGGATGTCGGCCAGGAGCTGTACGAGACGATGCAAAAGCCGCCCATCATCATCTTTGCCAGCGCGTACGAAATTCACGCCGTGCGCGCCTTCGAGACGGACGCGGTGGACTACATCGTCAAGCCATTTAGTGAACACCGCCTGGAAAAGACGATCAACCGGGTTCGCCGGCTGCGCCGACAAAACGAAGCGGTTCAAAGCCACGCTCCCCAGCTGGAGGAGCAGTTGAACACCCTGCTGAAGTCCGTTCTGGCCCACCAGCAGCCGCGCCGCATCCCTGTGGAGAAAAACGGCAAGATCATGCTGATCGATCCGAACGACATCGTCTACGCCACGCTGGACAGTCGGTACGCCACCATTTACACCGAAGCGGACCAGTACGCCACTTCGTTCTCCCTGCAAGAATTGGAGAGCAGGCTGTCCCCGCATCAGTTTTTCCGCACCCACCGGGCCTACATCGTCAATCTGGCGAAGACGGCAGAACTGGTGCCCTGGTTCAAGGGAGCCGTCCACCTGGTCATGCAGGACGCGCGCCGGACGGAAGTGCCGGTCAGCCGAAACGTGGTGAAGGAACTGAAAAAGCGGCTGGGGTTCTGATGGAAGTACGTCTCGTTCATGCGCCATAATCGCCGTTCATGTCTTTATTTGTACTGTTCAGACAATTTTCGTTCTGCGTCCTCCCTCTTCCGTGATACGGTATGGTTAGGTTTTATGTATCTACATGATAGGCAAGGGGGAAGGACTGATGAAAAAATGGCTGCTCTCCGTCCTGATCTGGGGCGGGATTGCCGTGTTGGGCGCGGTCGGGTTTGGCTTTTTGGCGCTCTCCCGGGGCGAACAAGTCAACTCGTTCTGGCTGCTGACCGCCGCGTTCTGTACGTATGCCGTCGCGTACCGGTTCTACAGCCGCTTCATCGCGAAAAAAATCATGGGCCTGGACGACAACCGGGCCACGCCGGCGGAAGTGAACAACGACGGCAAGGACTTTGTGCCGACCAACAAGTGGGTGCTGTTTGGCCACCACTTTGCGGCGATTGCCGGTGCAGGTCCGCTCGTCGGACCGACGCTGGCCGCGCAGATGGGCTACCTGCCGGGGACCATCTGGATTATCGTCGGGGTAGTGCTGGGCGGTGCCGTTCAGGACTTTGTCATCCTGTTCGGGTCGATGCGCCGCAACGGCAAGTCGCTCGGCCAGATCGCCAAAGAAGAGATCGGGCCCGTCGGCGGGGCGCTGGCCCTGGTGGGCATCCTGGCGATCATGGTCATCCTGATTGCTGTTTTGGCAATGGTCGTTGTAAACGCTCTCGCGGAATCGCCGTGGGCGACGTTTACCATTTTCATGACGCTGCCGATTGCCCTGTTCATGGGCCTGTACATGCGCTACATCCGTCCGGGACGAGTGCTGGAAGGCTCGTTGATCGGTCTGGCGCTCTTGTTCCTGTCGCTGTGGTGGGGGCAGGAGGTGGCCGCTTCGCCCACCTGGGGGCCGGTCTTTACATTTAGCAAGGCGCAGCTGGCCTGGATGATCATCATCTACGGGTTCATCGCCTCCGTCCTGCCGGTTTGGCTGCTGCTGGCGCCGCGCGACTACCTGAGCTCGTTTTTGAAAATCGGCACGATCGCCGTGCTGGCGGTCGGCATCCTGCTGACACTGCCGCCGCTGCAAATGCCGGCGCTGACCAAGTTTATCGACGGTACAGGCCCCGTGTTTGCGGGCAATCTGTTCCCGTTCCTGTTTATCACCATTGCCTGCGGTGCGGTCTCCGGTTTCCACGCGCTGGTGTCATCGGGGACGACGCCGAAGATGATCGCCAAGGAATCGCACGCGCCGCTGATCGGCTACGGTGGGATGCTGATGGAATCGGCCGTCGCCATTATGGCGATGATCGCCGCCTGCGTGCTGACGCCGGGCATGTACTTTGCCATCAACTCGCCGGCTGCCGTGATCGGCGTGGACGTCGCCGCAGCAGCCCAGGTGATCAACAGTTGGGGCTTTACCATTACCCCGGAACAGATTACCGCGATGGCGAACGACATCCAGGAGAACACGATTTTGTCCCGGACGGGCGGTGCGCCGTCGTTGGCGATCGGGATGGCGACCATTTTCTCCGGCATCCTTGGCGGCAAGGCGTTGATGGCCTTCTGGTACCACTTTGCAATCCTGTTTGAAGCCGTTTTCATTCTGACCACGATTGACGCCGGCACCCGCGTCGGCCGCTTCATGGTGCAGGATCTGTTGGGCAACGTGTTTCCGAAAATGAAGCAGGTGGATTGGCTGCCCGGCAACCTGATCGGTTCCGCCCTGATTTCTGCCGGATGGGGGTACTTCCTGCTGCAGGGCGTGATGGACCCGCTGGGCGGCATCTATACGCTGTGGCCGCTGTTCGGCATCGCCAACCAGATGCTGGCCGCAATCGCCTTTGTCGTCGGGACGACGCTCATCTTCAAGATGGGCAAGGCCAAGTACTCCTGGGTCACGCTGGTGCCGATGGCCTGGCTGACAGCTGCGACGCTGACAGCCGGCTGGCAAAAGCTGTTCCACAGCGATCCGAAAATCGGCTTCCTCGCTCATGCCGAAGCGTTCCAGAAAGCGCTTGATGCCGGCACCCTGCCAAGCGGCGTCAAGTCAGTGGAAGCCGCGCAAAAAATGATTTTCAACGACCAGATTGACGCCGTTGTCTGCGCCATCTTCATGGCCATCACCATCGGCATTATTCTGGACGGCCTGCGCCTGTGGATCAACATCTTGCGCGGCAAGCAGTATCCGCTGTACGAGTCGCCGTACGTCCAGTCCAAAGGGGACAATTACTACGACGGGAAAGGAAATCACGTGGCATGAGACGCAAGTGGAGAGCGATTCGCCAATCGCTGCGCAAGGTACGTTCGACGATCAAGACCATTTTTGGCATGCCGGACTACGACCGTTATCTGCAGCATTGGTACGCGACCCACGCCAAACCGGGCTTGTTCCCGATGACGGAGCGGGAGTACTACATGTACGCGCTGCGGGAACGGTATGAAAAAGGCGGAGTATCGCGCTGTTGTTAGCTTCGCGCGGCCGCTGGCATACAAGAGAAATCGGGAGGTCCGTCTGACGGGCCTCCCGCCGCTTTCCGGCTGTCCGGCGGCAGACAGGCGCATCGACAACCGGGACAGACGAAACGGTGTATCCGCAGGCAAAGTATGGTACACTAAAGGCAAAGTCAAGATGTGGGTGGCGATACGTGTGCAAGCATCAACTCTGACGGCGTTGAAAGAGCTGGCCCTTCACTGCGCCCGAGGCGCGGGTCAGCTGAGCCTCGAGCGAATGAAGCAGCCGTTTACCGTCGAATACAAGACGTCCGCCTCCGACCTGGTCACCGCCGTGGACAAGGAAGTGGAAAAACACGTGGTCGAAACGATTTTGCGCCATTTTCCCGACCACGGCATTCTCGGGGAAGAGAGCACGTTTGCTGGCGATCCTCGCCAGTTTGATACGCTGTGGGTGATCGATCCGATTGACGGCACCACCAACTTTGTCCATCAGCAGATCAATTTTTCCGTCTCCATTGCCGTCTACCACAAGGGGGAAGGACTGGTCGGCGTGGTGTACGATCCTTCCCGCGACGAGATGTTTTACGCGGTAAAAGGAGAAGGCGCTTACCTCAACGACAGGCCGCTGCGCCTGGAGCGGCAGGTGAAGCTGGAGGAAGCGCTGCTGTGTACGAGCGTCTTCTGGAACAAGCGGGCGGAGCAGATGGGCATCGACCTGATCGTGAAAAAACTGGCCGGCAAGGTGCGGGGGATGCGCCTCTTGGGCAGCGCGGCACTGGAAATGGCCTACGTGGCCGCGGGAAGGCTGGACGGTTACGTCAGCCTGTCGCTCAACGCGTGGGATTTTGGAGCCGGCAGGATCATCGTGGAGGAAGCGGGCGGACGTGTGACGACGATGACCGGCAGCCCGCTGCCGTTCGACCGGAAAAGCAGCGTGATGGCTTGCAATCCCGCATTTTACGAAGAACTGCAGCATTACCTTACGCTCACGGAAAACGATATGGCGGACAAAGGCGCGACATGACAAAAACCACTGGAACCCCAGTGGTTTTTTTGTATGGTGAAAATATCTACAACTGTCCGTTCTCCATCAGCAGGTGCACGGTCAGCACAAACATCGCGTGAGACCAGGTGAGCGGCACGACCCAAGCGGGTTCGCCGGTCTGCCTGTCGACCTGCTCCGGCAGCAGACCGAGCGGGTTGGCATGGGCAGCGGCCCACTCCAGATGGCGTTTGGCCTCGTCAAACCGGCCCTGGGCGATCCGAAACTGGGCGAGCCACAGGGTGGTGAGAATCCACGGATTGCCGCCGATGTAGCGGTCGTCCTCGTAGCGGCGGATGCCGCCGACGCCGGGGACGGCGCAGGTGCGTTCAATTGCGTCGGCGGTGCGGGCCATGCGCGGATCGGTTGCGTCCAGCAGGCCAAATGGCACGCTGAGACCGAGCAGACTGATGTCGTAGACCGGATCGTGCTGGACGTAATAGGTGACGTATCCCTTCTCGTCCGTCTCTGTGAATGTACAGAGGCCGGACTCGACGGCGCGCTGGTAGGTGGAGCGGTCCACCTGCAGTTTGAGCGCGCGGTAGAACGTTCCCCGCTGTTCGTCATAAGCCCGCGTCAAAATGGCTTCTTTCAGGGCATTGGCGGATTGTTCCCAGCGGTCGGCCAGGTCGGCTTTCCCCAGTTCCCGAGCCATTGCCGCTGCGGCGCTTATGCCGGCGTGCACGGCGGCGGCAGAATACGTGTGCTCCGCATTGCGCTCCTCCCACAGGTCGCGGCTGGGCAGCGGCAGTCCGGTGTCGCGGTCCAGATAGGAGAGCAGAAACGACGTCCCTTTTTCCACGGCCGGCCACACCTCTTCGAGAAAAGCCCGATCCTGTGTCGCCAGATAGTGCTGGTGCATCCCCCAGAGGATGGAACCGCCCTCGTCGATCTGCAGTCCCCAGGAAGGGGCAAGCCGTCCGTCGTGATAATGGCGCTGCTGAAACGAGCCGTCCGTGTCCTGCGCTGTCAGCGTCCAGCGGTAGAACATCCGGGTTAGATTGCTCAGACCGGCCCGGTCAAAGGCGGTCGTGATGTACGCTGCGTCCCGCCCCCAGCAGTAGGCGTAGCCGCCGCAGCGGGTAAAGGTCTCGTCAAACTCCGGCGCGGCGATCACGCAGCCTGTCTGCTCGTCGGCCATCAGCCGGAAGACGAGCAGGGAACGCTCGTAGACGCGGCGAATCCGCTCGTCGCAGCCGGCAGGGAGAGTGGGCTGTGCGTTCAGGAAGTCGTGCCAGTACTGCTCGGTCTGCTCCAGATGCCGCTCAACCGAGACAGCAAATGCCCGGCACATTGCGTTTACAGCCTCGTCCACCCGACTTCCCGCTGTGAGATAGACAGGAATGGCGGCTGTCTCCCCCGGTTCCAGCGACAACGTCCAGCCGAGTGCTCCGTCCGGCGCCATGGCCACTTTGTTGCCCGGCAAATACCCTTGGGACGCGTGCTTCCAGGCGTCGGCGCAGGTGTACTGGGCGCACCCCAGCGGACTGGCCAGCGCAAACGCGTATTGATGACGAAAGTACACCAGGCCGTCGATCCGGGGGTCATAGGTCACGCAGTTGTACAGGCGGTTTTCCCCGATGGTGAGCGAAGCGGCGCAGAAAAAGCGGAGCCGGATCGGTTTGCGGCCTGTGTTGGTCCATTTGTACAAGCGAACCAACAGCGGCTCGCCAGGCACGGCGAAATCGACGGTTTCCCAGCGCAGAGGCAGACGGCGGGCCGTCCCCGCCGTGCGCAGCACGTTGGTCCGCGGCAGGTAAGCCTGCTCCCATTGCCACTCAGCCGGGTCGTCTGTCCAAACGGTCTCCTCGCTTTCCTCCTCCACAAAGACGCCGGCGCGCATCCGCTCCACGTGCTGCGGGAAGTCAACATGCGGCCACCAGAGACGGTACAGCTCTCCGTTGTGGCCCAGAGCGGCCAGCATCGACGCGTTGCCGATGACAGCGTCGTTGAGATACGGTTTTCCAGTGACAGGATTCATCATGTGGATTCTCCTTCCCATGAAGCGTCTTCCCCGGTTACGCATCCGGCTGTCGGGCCGATGAGCCGCGGACGATCAGCCGGTGGGGCAGCACGATCTGTGGCTGTGTGATCGTCTCGCCGGCCAGCTTGCGAATCAGCAGTTGGACGGTCGTGTAGCCGAGATGGTAAATGCCGATATCCACGGTGCTGATCGGCGGATTGCTCAGTTCGGACAGCATGATGTTGTTGAAGCTGACCACCGAGACATCGTCGGGGACGCGCAGTCCCGCTTCGTACAGTTGGCGGATAAACCCGAATGCGATCACGTCGTCGATCACGACGAAAGCGGTCGGCCGTTCCGGCTGGCTCATCATCAGGGACGTGGCGTGGAAGCCTGCCTGAAGCATCTCCGCCGTCATT